>NZ_JBHUCD010000007.1:0-219777 GCF_042786555.1 Paenarthrobacter sp. NPDC056912 | reverse complement strand
AAAGACTCGTGAAGCTGACCGGTACTAATAGGCCAACAACTTACACCACACAACACACTGCACGCGTCCACTATGTGGTTCCCGAACAACAAAACCGTTCACAGGAACCAACAACTCAATAACAACACCACAATGTTGTAACCACACACTTCCCACCCCCACAGAGGGGGGACGGGTAACAAGGTTACGGCGGTCATAGCGTGGGGGAAACGCCCGGTCCCATTCCGAACCCGGAAGCTAAGACCCACAGCGCCGATGGTACTGCACCCGGGAGGGTGTGGGAGAGTAGGACACCGCCGGACACACATTAAAAACGGGAGAGCCCCGACCACGACGGTCGGGGCTCTCCCCACTTAACCACCAAACACCACACACAGCTCAGCGTGCGGTGCACTCCACCACGGCTTCCACCACATGGCTCCTCTGGTTGTCCGTGCGGTACACCAGGTATTCCGTTATGGGCGGCACTGGATCCGCGAAGTCCAGGAGGACCAGGCGGGGATCGTCTGTGAATTCATCCTCGGCGATGACGCCGATTCCCAGGCCTGCGATCACGGCGGCCTGGACCGCCTCGCGGCTGTCCGTCTCGAGCACTTCCGCCGGCTGCAGCTGGGCTTTGGTGAGGGCTTCCTCGATGCTTCTCCGGGTCACGGACCCCACTTCCCGAATGATCAGTGGCTGCGTTACCAGGTGGTGGAGCCTGATCGTTTTGGCGCCGGCCAAGGGATTGTCGTGCCGCACGAAAGCCACCAGGTCCTGTGTCCCCAGCGCACGTGCCGTCAGTTCGGGGTGGGGCGTTTCGTCCGCGATGATGCCTACATCCACGGTGCCCGCAAGCACGCGCTTCCTGATCGCAGCGGAGTTGCCGCTGACAAGCTGGATGCCTAGCCCGGGATTCCGGCGGCGGAAGGTGCTGAGCACCCCCACGGCATTGATGGGCGCATCCGTGCCGAATCGGAGCTCGCCGTGCATGACACGCCGCGCCTTGGCCAGCACCGCTTCAGCTTCCATTTCAGCGGCGAAGAGCCGGGATGTGACGGCAAAGAGCTTCCGTCCCGGTGCGGTGAGCTCCACGGATCGTCCGGATCGTTGCAAGACCTGCACGCCGTGCTGCTTCTCCAGGAGCCGGACTTGTTCGGACAGCGTCGGCTGGCTGACGTTGGCGGCTGCAGCTGCCGCCACGAAACTTCCGTACGTGGCGACGTGGTGAAAAGCCCGGAGGTGCGTCAGATTCATAGGCATGGCCTAAGTCTTCTATAGATGTGAATGGTTGTCCCTATGCGTTCGGTATCAGGCCAAGTACCGTCGTCGGTGTGAAGAATGAACCCCGCGTCCTGGTTGTCGGCATCGACGGCGTCCGCTACGACTCTTTGCTGGCCGCAAATACTCCCGCTGCGGACCGAATAGCCTCGCAGGGCTTCCTGATCCCTGCCCGCGTCCACAGGAAGAACGCAACCATCTCGGGTCCGGTGTGGGCCACGGTTGCCACTGGCGTGTACGCCGACAGGCATCTGGTGACAGGCAACAGCCACCACCCGGAGGAACTGGACCGCTATCCGGATTTCACCGCGGCTCTTCGAGAATCGCGTCCAGGCCTGCAAACAATGATCGCCGCCAGTTGGCACCCCCTTGCGGAGGGGGTGCACTGCGGCCCGCTCTTTTCCTCCCGGGGTTGGGTGCCCCAGCCGGACCCGGAAGAAGCGAACGACGCCGATAGCTGGGTCAGTGCGGATGACGCCGTTATGGAATATGCGGCCCGACGGTTGGAGACCGAGGATCTTGCAGCGTCCTTCGTCTACTTTGGCGAGGCCGATGTCGAAGCCCACAACCGTGGCACCGGCGACGGCTATACCGCAGCCATTGAGCGCTGTGATGCCCGCTTGGATGCCCTGCTGACGGCGATCGAAAGGAGGCCTCAACGGGTTGGGGAAGACTGGACGGTCATCGTGGCCACGGACCACGGTCACTTGGACTCCGGCGGCCATGGCGGGGACAGCGAAGCTGAGCGCACGGCGTGGATTGCTGGGTGCGGAACAAGTGTGCCCCACGACATCACGGAGGTGGACCACGCTGACGTCTTCGCCCACGTCCTGACCATGTTCGGCATCAAGGCGACGAACTCCGAGGGCGTGCCGTTCGGCCAACGGCAGGCTAGGGGACAGGAGCGCCGGGAGCTTAGCGGGCAGGGCGCGCCGGAACGGGCATGACCCTCACTGTGATGGCCGCCGTGCTGTTCGCAGCGGTCCTGCATAGCGCCTGGAATGCGATCGCCAAGGCGATTCCGGATCGCCTGGCATCTTCGACGATGATCGCCGTGGCCTACCTGGTGTCCGGAGTAGCGGGTTCGATTGTCTTCGGTGTTCCGTCCGGACCATCGTGGCCTTTCGTTTTTGCCTCCGCAGCACTCCAGACCTGTTACCTCATCCTGCTCACCACGTCCTACAAGCATGGTGACTTCTCCCAGGTGTATCCGCTCGCCCGCGGCCTGGCCGTTCTCCTTGTGACAGCAGTGGCCACGACTTTCCTCGCAGAAAAGCTGAGCCCGTGGCAGCTGGCGGGAGTCGCCGTCGTCGCCGGTTCCTTGCTGAGCCTGGCCCTCGCAGGGAAACGCCGGGCACCTTCAAACCGCAAGGGCACAATCTTCGCGGTGCTGACCGGTGCGTCCATCGCGGCTTACACCTTGGTGGACGGCGTAGGAGTTCGGCTCTCCGGGGACCCTCTGGCCTACATCTCTTGGCTGTTCCTGCTTCAGGGCCTGTTGATCCCGTGCGTTTGTTGGCGGCTGGCCGCGGAACGGCGAACGTTCGCGAAGCGGGTGGTCCGTTACTGGAAACCCGGCTTCATAGGTGGCCTGGTGTCCATGCTTGCCTACGGGATCGTGGTGTGGGCCCAAAGCCTTGCGCCGTTGGCCTTGGTGTCAGCATTGCGTGAGACCAGTGTCCTGCTGGCTGGGATCATTGGGGCGGTGTTCTTCAACGAACGGTTCAGCCGCGTGCGGCTGGCGCTGACCGTAGTAGCGGTTGCCGGCATCGCGGCCATCCAGCTCGGCTAGCCGGAGAAGAACTCCGACAACTCCGCGATCAGTTTGTCCGGAGCCTTGTTGGGTCCATCGTGCCCGAAGCCAGGCAGGATGGTGTAGCTCGAGCCGGACAGGACATCGTGAATCTGGCCGCAGGCAACACCGAAGTAGGCCGGGCTCTTCTCGCCAACCACGATCAACGTCTCCAAGGGCAGCTCAAGGAACGGCTCCGCCGGCATGTCGGCGGCGATCACAGCCTTGATTTCCCGGACACCACAGGTCATCAGTTCACGCATCTGCTTGCCCAGCGGAGTCCCGGCAGCCAGTTTCGTGGCGAGGGTCAACATGGACAGCGGCATGCGCGCGAAGGCGCCCCCGGTCTCGACTCCCTTGATCAGGACAGCGAGGCCGCGATCATAGTCTCCCGCCGCCGTCGCGCGTTCATATTCGGGCGTCCAGTCAGCCTTGACGCTGTGGTTGACGGAAACCGCGGGGTCGTAGACCGCGAGGCGTTCCACCGGGAGGGTCCGCGCGGCGTGCAGCGCCACGGCGCCACCAAAGCTGTGCCCGAACACATCCGTGCTCGAGGTGTGTTTCATGACGGCATCCAAGTCCCGGATATCGGCTTCCAACGTGTAATCCTCGGCCTGCGGCGACGAATCACCGCGGCCGCGCCTGTTGAACGTATGGACCGGGCGGCCGAGGGCCTCGCTCAGCTTCTGCGCGAAACGCGTGTAGTCGGTTGCCGTCACCATGGATGCAGGGACGACGACGACGCCGGAACCTGCCGCTGCCAGCTCACCACCCGTGGTGAGTACCTCGAGGTGTCCGCCGTCGGCTGTGATGATGATGTCGCGCGTCATGAGTCGAGCCTATCCGAGCCACCTGAAAGCCCGCAGCATGCCCGGCCTTATGTGGACAACCAGTCAGCCTTTGAAGTAGTCCGAAATATCGGCGACGAGCTCGTTGACCGCGGCCGGAACCGAACCGTGGAACCCCTTCGGGGAGACTTGCAGCGTGCTGCCGGGGACAGCCCTGTTCAGGCGGGAGGCAGTGACTTTGTAGAATTGCGGGCTCTTCTTGCCCACCATGAAGTGGGTGTTGGGAGGCAGCACGGAGAAGTCGCGGGGCGTCTCGGCCTCCTCAAAAGCGGCTTTGAGCTCGCCCACGCCAGAGGGCATCAGTTCGCGGAACAAGCTGTTGACTTTGGTCCTCGAAACCACCGCCATGAGACCGGCCAGGATGGGTTCAGGAACCTTGGCCAAAGCTGTTCCCTGGTTCATGCCACGTTTCATCCGGGCCATGGCCCGGCCAACATCGCCCTTGTTGACTGAGTCAGCGAAACCCTCCAGCCAGCCAGTGTCCATGCTTCCGTCGATATTCACGGCGGCGTCGTACACGGCGAGCTTGTCCGGTTGGTAATCGGTGCCGGCAAACTCCTGGGCGGCGTTCAAGGCGACGGAGCCGCCAAGGCTGTGGCCCATGATGTTCCGGGCGCCCGTGGTGTCCATGATGGTGCGGACATCGGCGATCTCCGTGGCCATGGAGTAATCGTGCGGCTGCTCTGTGGAATTGCCCCGGCCACGGCGGTCATACACGTCCACGGCCCAGCCATCGCCGAGGCCCTTGGACAGGGCGACGGAGAACGGACGATAGATGAGCGCCGTGAGGAACGCACCTCCGATGAGCACCACCCGGCGCTCCCCGGGCGCGTCCTCCGTGCCGTAGCTGTACAAGGCGAGCCTGCCGCCGTCGTGCGTCTTGATCTCGCGTTCCCTCACCGGAACATCCTAGGCGGCGCCGGCAGGATCCCCGGGGAGGTGGTTTCCCGAGAGGAACCGGGCGATCCGGGCAGCAAGGCGTTTGCCGGGCCGGAGCGGACCTTCATGGAATTGCAATGGCACGATTGCGAAGTCGATCACCGGGACAGCTCCGGCAAGCATCCGACCGGTCTCGGCAAAATAGGAAGGACTCCAGCCGCCACTGAGCATGAGAGTGGGCGTGGACAGTTTGGTGAAGTCGTGAAGGTGCGCGTCCGAGTCCAGGACCGCCCGCATTTCAGCGACGGCGGTGGGCAGCAAGGAGCGCATCTCCAGGCCCAGCCGGGTCCGGGCAGACAGGATGCTGAGTGTCCGCAACGCCCCCATGGGCAGGTAGGAGATCGGGCCGGCGGTCCCCAGGCCCTGCACCAGGTGCGCCCAGGCATGATCGAGTTGACCGGCCGTGACGGCCTCCTCAAGTTCTGGACGCCATCGGCTGCTGAGATTGCCGGACAGCGACACTGCGGCGTCGTACGTGACCAGCCGTTTGATCTTCCCTTGGCGGGCAGCCTGCAGCGCGACGAAACCGCCGTAGCTGTGCGCCACGACGTCCGTGGAACCCGTTTTCTCCAACACTGCGTGCAGGTCTGAGATCTCGGTGTCGGCGGAATATCCCGGCGGCTGCGGGGCAGAACGCCCGCGGCCGCGCCGGTTGTAACTGTGAACCGGACGTCCCAGCATCACGCTGAGGGTCCGCGCAAACGGCCAGTACAGGGAGTCGGTCACCAAGGTGCCATGGACAAGCACGACGCCGGCTTCCGTGGGGGCGTGGGACCCCGGAATCGAAGCACCCGACGCGGGCCGGAAGGTGTGCACTTCCAGCTGGCCGCCGCCGTCGTCCGTTTCAACTGTCCACGTCTCCACAGCCCGAGTCTATGTCCGGAAGTAAAGGCCCATAATCACCGGTAAACTTAAGGACTGTGACTTCCGCAAACACCCCAGCCCTTAACACCTCCGCCGAGCCCGTCGACGCCAGCGAGCAGATGCGAATCCGTATGGAAAAGCGCACCAAGCTGATCGAGCGCGGTACAGAGGCCTATCCGGTGGGTGTTGAGCGGACCCATTCCCTGAGCGAAATCCGCGAGAAATACGCGCACCTTGAAGCGGACGAGACCACAGGCGACATCGTGGGCGTCACCGGCCGCGTCGTTTTCGTCCGCAACACCGGCAAGCTGTGCTTCGCCACCCTCCAGGAAGGTGGCGTGGACGGCAAGGGCGTACGGCTCCAGGCGATGCTGAGCCTGGCCAACGTTGGCGAAGAAGCGCTCGCCGATTGGAAAGCCCTGGTGGACCTTGGGGACCACGTGTTCATCAAGGGCGAGGTCATCTCCTCCCGCCGAGGCGAACTCTCCGTCATGGCCGACTCCTGGTCCATGGCCTCCAAGGCGCTGCGCCCGCTTCCGGTCCTGCACGCTGAACTGAACGAGGAAACGCGTGTTCGCCAGCGCTACGTGGACCTCATGGTCCGCGATGAAGCCCGCGAGATGGTCTACAAGCGTGCCGCCATCACCCGCTCTGTCCGCGACACCTTGGACCGCCACGGCTACGTGGAGGTGGAGACCCCCATCTTGCAGCTGGTCCACGGCGGGGCCTCGGCCCGTCCGTTCGAGACGCACATGAATGCCTTCGACCAGAAGATGACCCTGCGAATCGCCACAGAGCTGTTCCTCAAGCGTGCGGTGGTCGGCGGAATCGACCGCGTGTACGACATGGGCCGTGTCTTCCGTAACGAGGGCGTCGACTCCACGCACAGCCCCGAATTCACCACCCTGGAATGCTACGAAGCCTGGGCCGACCAGTTCGTCATGGCCGAGCGCATGAAGGAAATCATCCTGAACGTGGCGGACGTGGTGGGCACGCGCACCATCCAGACGGACGCCGGGGAAATCAACCTCGACGGCGAATGGGCTTGGATTTCGGTGTACCCGGGTCTCTCGGAAGCTGTAGGCGTGGAAATCACTCCCGACACCACGGTGGACGAGCTGCTGGCCCTTGCTGCCAAGCACGAGGTCAAGGTTGATCCCAAGTGGGACGCCGAGAAACTCGTGGTTGAGCTGTTCGGCGAAATCGTGGAGCCAACACTGCTGAACCCCACTTTCGTCTACGACTACCCGCCGTCCGCCCAGCCGTTGGCCCGTCCGCACCGCGAGGACGGCCGCCTCATCGAGGCTTGGGACCTGATCATTGGCGGAATGGAGCGCGGTACCGCCTTCTCGGAGCTCATTGACCCCGTGATCCAGCGCGAACGCCTGACCGAACAGTCCCGCCGTTCTGCGGCCGGCGATGTTGAAGCCATGCAGCTGGATGAGGATTTCCTGCGCGCGCTCGAATACGGTGCGCCGCCAATGGGTGGCATCGGCCTCGGAATCGACCGGCTGGTCATGCTGTTCACCGGTGCCGGTATCCGCGAAACCATCCTGTTCCCCCTGCTGAAGCCCGAAGGACACTAATCATGGAGTACATCGCAGTCCTGGCGCCGTCCGTGGTGGTTGGATTGATCTTCTGGTTCGCCATGAAGTCGATCTTCAATGCGGACAAATCCGAGCGGCAGGCCGAGGCCCGCGCCCAAGCGGAAGCAAATTCCCGGAATTCCGGCCCGTCGCCGGAAGGGCCGGTCGCTAAATAGCCCTAATTGGCTTCCCTAAAGCTGGAATCCAAAATGTCCCTTTGACGTGCGTGCCGGGTGTGAACGATAATCAACAATAGGAACTCGCGCATTTCTGATTATCCACCCTCCAAAGGAGAGGCTACTCATGGCACAGAAAGTAAAAATCATCCTTGTCGATGACCTGGATGAAGGGGCTGCGGACGAAACTATCCGCTTTGGCTTGGACGGCGTGAGCTACGAGATGGACCTGTCCACGGCTAACGCGGCCTCGCTGCGTCAGGCCTTGGAGCCCTACGTTGCAAAGGCCAGGAAGACTTCTTCGGGTCGCGCTACGCGAGGACGGGCCACCGCTGTACGGAGCCAGGATTCCGCACAGATCCGCCAGTGGGCCCGTGATAACGGTTACACGGTCAACAGCCGCGGTCGTATTCAGGCCGAAATTCAGGAAGCCTACCAAAAGGCTAATTCCTGATTCATCGCTTCATGCCCCGGCAGCTACTGCCGGGGCATTGGCTTTTTAAGCACTCCGTTTGTGCGATTCGGCGTTCGTCCAACGCTTGGAATTTCGTGTGAATCACGCCTTGCCGGGGGAGTCTGCATAACGGCCCTATTGGGTGGATGCATAGCCGTGGTGGAAGCTACCCGGAAATACTCCCGGTGATTGGCTGTTCACTGCCGCTGGGCCGGGCGTCAGGATGACACCGCGGCGGCCCCCGGTCAAGGGCTGGAAGCGGATTTATTCCGCCAAGGCGTCATGTTTCCCCTGTGGCGAACACGCCCCAAAACTGTTGCTCCGGCACGTAGAGTCAAAGTACGTCGTAGCTAGGAGTGTGGCGAAATGTTTGAGAGATTTACGGACCGTGCCCGTCGCGTGGTCGTCCTTGCCCAAGAAGAGGCACGGATGCTCAATCACAATTACATCGGTACCGAGCACATCCTCTTGGGTCTGATCCACGAGGGTGAAGGCGTTGCTGCCAAGGCGCTTGAGTCCCTGAGCATTTCGCTCGATGGCGTCCGCGAGCAGGTGCAGGAGATCATCGGCCAGGGCCAGCAGGCTCCATCCGGCCACATCCCCTTCACGCCCCGCGCCAAGAAGGTGCTTGAGCTTTCGCTCCGCGAAGCACTGCAGCTCGGCCACAACTACATCGGTACTGAGCACATCCTGCTCGGCCTCATTCGCGAAGGCGAAGGCGTGGCCGCCCAGGTGTTGGTCAAGCTCGGTGCGGACCTCAACCGTGTCCGCCAGCAGGTCATCCAGCTGCTCTCCGGCTACCAGGGCAAGGAAACTCCCGGTTCCGGTTCCGGCCAGGGACAGCCGGAGGGAACTCCTGCCGGTTCGGTGGTCCTGGACCAGTTCGGCCGCAACCTTACGCAGGCTGCCCGCGAGAACAAGCTCGATCCTGTGATCGGCCGCGAGCAGGAGATGGAACGCGTCATGCAGGTCCTCTCCCGCCGTACCAAGAACAACCCGGTGCTGATCGGTGAGCCCGGCGTCGGTAAGACCGCCGTCGTCGAGGGCCTTGCCCAGGCGATCGTCCGTGGCGATGTCCCGGAGACCATCAAGGACAAGCAGCTGTACACGCTTGACCTCGGCTCTTTGGTTGCCGGTTCACGCTACCGCGGTGACTTCGAAGAGCGACTGAAGAAGGTCCTCAAGGAAATCCGCACCCGCGGCGACATCATCCTCTTCATCGACGAGATCCACACGCTCGTTGGTGCGGGTGCTGCCGAGGGCGCCATTGACGCTGCGTCCATCCTGAAGCCGATGCTCGCACGTGGTGAACTCCAGACCATCGGTGCCACCACGCTGGACGAATACCGCAAGCACATTGAGAAGGATGCTGCGCTTGAGCGCCGCTTCCAGCCGATCCAGGTCAAGGAACCGTCTGTCGCGCACGCGATCGAAATCCTGAAGGGCCTCCGGGACCGTTACGAGGCACACCACCGCGTCACGATCACCGACGGCGCACTTGCCTCAGCCGCGCAGCTGGCCGAACGCTACATTTCGGACCGTTTCCTGCCGGACAAGGCGATCGACCTCATCGATGAAGCCGGCGCGCGACTCCGCATCCGCCGCATGACCGCTCCGCCGGAGCTCAAAGCCATGGATGAGCGCATTGCCGATGTGAAGATGGAGAAGGAATCCGCCATCGACGCCCAGGACTTCGAGGGTGCTGCCTCGCTGCGCGACAAGGAGCAGAAGCTCATTGCCGAACGCGCAGAGAAGGAACGCAACTGGAAGTCCGGCGGCATGGACGACATCTCCGAGGTTGACGAAGACCTGATTGCCGAAGTTCTTGCGAACTCCACCGGCATTCCTGTCTTCAAGCTCACCGAGGAAGAGTCCTCGCGGCTCCTCAAGATGGAAGACGAACTGCACAAGCGCGTCGTCGGCCAGGACGAGGCCATTCGTGCCCTGTCGCAGGCAATCCGCCGCACGCGTGCAGGCCTGAAGGACCCCAAGCGTCCCGGTGGCTCGTTCATCTTCGCCGGCCCCACCGGCGTCGGCAAGACCGAGCTCGCCAAGGCCCTCGCCGAGTTCCTCTTCGGTGAAGAGGATGCGCTCATCACGCTGGACATGTCCGAGTACTCCGAGAAGCACACGGTTTCGCGTCTCTTCGGTGCTCCTCCGGGCTACGTCGGCTACGAAGAAGGCGGCCAGCTGACCGAGAAGGTCCGTCGTCGTCCGTTCTCCGTGGTCCTGTTCGATGAAGTTGAGAAGGCCCACGCGGACCTGTTCAACTCGCTTCTGCAGATCCTGGAAGACGGCCGCCTGACCGACTCGCAAGGCCGCGTTGTGGACTTCAAGAACACCGTGATCATCATGACCACCAACCTTGGTACGCGAGACATCTCCAAGAGCGTGGCTACTGGTTTCCAGTCCGGCACGGATACTCAGACCGGCTACAACCGCATGCGGGCCCGGGTCACGGAGGAGCTCAAGCAGCACTTCCGTCCTGAGTTCCTCAACCGTGTTGACGACGTCGTGGTGTTCCCGCAGCTGACGCAGGATGAGATCATCGAGATCGTGGACCTGTTCGTGACCCGCCTGGAGCGCCGCCTCAAGGACAAGGACATGGGCATCGAGCTCACCACCGCAGCCAAGGTACTCCTGGCGACGCGTGGTTACGATCCTGCGATGGGTGCCCGGCCTTTGCGCCGCACCATCCAGCGCGAGATCGAGGACCAGCTGTCCGAGAAGATCCTGTTCGGCGAGCTGCACCCCGGCGACATCGTGGTGGTGGACGTGGATGGCGAAGGAGACGAAGCCAAGTTCACGTTCGAAGGCAACGCCAAGCCGCGAATCCCGGAGATCGCTCCCACCGCTTAAGGCATCTGTCCTGACAGAAAAGCCCCGTCTGTTCCGCAAGGAACGGCGGGGCTTTTTCGTTGATCGAGGAAACCTAAGCCGGGACGCCTGCGCCGGCCAGATAGTTGGTGATGATGCGGGCAAATTGCTCCTCCGGGTGGCCGTCGCCGGTGTGTCCGGTCAGTGCGGCGGCCAGATGCGGGTAGTCCCCGGCTTGGAGGGCATCGACGAGGTACTGACCGCGGTTTGCGGCGGCACCCTCGGGTTCGGGCGGGCGCGTTGCGGCCATCTCGTTTTGGACGAATGCCGAAGTGATGGCTGACAGCATGGCCACCGTCTGGAGTTTGGCGGGGCCCTGAAGGTCCACCGTTCCCAAAGCGGCCAGAGCGGCTTCCAAGTATCGGAGCGAATGAGGGCCCATGGACGGCCGGGTCAACAGCAGTGGGGCCAGCCAAGGGTGCCGTTGCATGATGTTCCGGCCTTGGTGCGCAAGATCCAGCAGTTGCTCCCGTGGTCCACCGGCGGCGGACGCAAGCTGGTACTCGCTGCTCACCGTGTCCATCATGAGTTCAACGAGTTCATCGTGCGATTTGACGTACCTGTAGAGGGACGCGGCGCCGGCACCGATGCTGGCGGCGACTCGCCGGATGGATACAGCGGACAGGCCTTCCTGGTCAGCGATGCGGATCGCCGCGGCCGCTATCCGTTCCCTTGAGTGCTCAGGTTTGGGCCCGACCGCCGAGCGCTCAGGGCGGCGCCATAGATCAGTGGGATCCAAAGCAGGCAATCGAGTACCGCCTTTCCTGGGTCGATGTGGTTTGGTCCTGGTCCTATTTCACTATATTCTGAATTGCGAACGGTGATCGCAATTACCAAAGATGAGGGGCAGCAATGCGGATACTGATGGTCACTCCGGGTACGCGCGGGGATGTCGCGCCCATGGCGGGGCTCGGTAACCGCCTGCAGGAGCAGGGCTTTGAGGTCGCAATTGCGGCCAACCCGGCCTACGCGCCGCTGGTTGTCGCTTCAGGATGCGAGTATCGGCAGCTTCCCGGTGACCTGACCGAGCTGATCCGACAGCCTGCGCCGGGTGCGAAGGCCGCGGGCGGAAGCGTGCTCTCCTTCTGGCGGAAGCTCAGTGACTACATGGAGGGTGCGGCTACCGGGACTTTGGCCGCCGCCGAGGCCGGTGCCGACGTCATTCTGGCCAATTCGGTGGCGCCCTATGCCTACGACATTGCCGAGGCCTTCGGTATCCCCGCCATTGGCGCACATTTGCAGCCCACGGAACCCAGTGCGGACTACCCTCCTGTGCTGATGAACTCGGCGCGAAGCCTCGGCTCGTTGGGCAACAAGATCATTGGTGAGCGCGCAGCTGCCGGCCCGGCTCCCTATGACGGTCCCAGTGCGCGCCTTCGCAAAGCGCTGGGGCTTAAGAAGGAAAGTCGTGCGGTTGGCGAGCGGCGGCGGAGGAAGGCGAAGGCGACCATCCTTCATGGCATCAGCCCCACCGTCCTGCCGCGGCCTGCTGATTGGCACTCCGGCCTGGTCATGGCGGGGTATTGGCGGCCTGCGGTGGAGCCCGATTGGCAGCCCTCCGCGGACCTTATGGACTTCCTCGCGGACGGTCCGCCGCCGGTCTTCGTCGGCTTTGGGAGCAGTGCCCACGTTGACCCCGACTTCATCCTCGAAGCCACCCGGCGCGCAGGGGTGCGCGCAGTCCTGCAGGGCATGGAGGGCGTGACGGGCAGTGATGCCCTCGGTGTGGGGCACATTCCGCATGAGTGGATCTTCCCCCGCATGGCCGCCGTGGTTCATCATGCTGGAGCGGGAACCACGGCGGCGGGGCTGCGGGCCGGCGTGCCCACGGTGGGCGTCCCGGTCTATACCGATCAGCCGTTGTGGGCTTCCCGGGTTGCCGCACTCGGCGCAGGCCCCGCGCCGGTTCCGTACAAGACGCTCACTTCCGAGCGCCTGGGCGACGCTATCAAGCAAGCCGTCAACACGTCGTCGTACACCTACCGGGCCGCGGACGTGGCGGCCGCCATCGCGAAAGAGGACGGAACCACTGCCGTGGTGGGTGCCCTGCGAAACCTCTGACCAAGGGAATATCTGAAAGTAGTGTTTCACTGTGAGTGAACCACCCTGTGATCAAGCGCACATTCCGTGTTCAATCAGAGGATGGATTCGACTGACAATCACACCCCGGGCGAACAGCCCGAAACTCCTTTCCACGATATGGACCACTACCTCTCCATCCCCCGGGTTGGTGGACTTACCCTCAGTCCCGATGGCAAGCGTCTGGTCACCACCGTTTCGACGCTGAACGGCAAGGGCACCGAGTTCGCAACAGCCCTGTGGGAGATCGACCCCACGGGCAGAAACCATGCACGCAGGATTACCCGCAGCTCCAAGGGTGAAGCCGGCGCCGCCTTCGCAGCCAACGGGGACCTCTATTTCACGTCGGCACGCCCCGATCCGGAAAGCCCGGACGCGGATCCCGTGAACGCACTATGGTTGCTCCCGGCAGACGGCGGAGAAGCCCGCGTAGCGCACTCACGTTCCGGCGGCATAGGTTCTGTCATGACGGCCAAGGATGCGGACGCAACGTTCGTCAACGCCTCCGTCCTGGCGGGCTCCGCCGACGAGGAAAACGACGAGGAACGCCGTAAAGCCCGCAAGGAGAACAAGGTTTCGGCCATCCTGCACACCGGCTACCCGGTCCGCTACTGGGATGCCGACCTCGGCCCTGCCGAGCCCCGCATTTTCGCGGTGGAGGCAGGCAAAGAGCAGGAACCCGGCAAGCCTTCCACGGTGGACGCTGTCGCGCCGCTCACGCTGCGCAACCTCACCCCCGGCGTCGGCGGCTCGCTGCGGGAAGCCAAGACGGTAGTGAGCCCCGACGGCAAGACCATCTACACGAGCATGACCAAGGCGCTCGCGAAGGCCGACAGCCGCGAGGTGCTCGTCGCCGTCGACGTCTCTACCGGCAACGTCAAGGTGCTGCTGGACCATGAAGGCATGAGCTACTTCCCGGGCCCGGTCAGCCCGGACAACGGCACTCTGGTGGTGGAAAGCGAAAGCGACACGACGCCAACGCAGGCTCCCCAGGTCAAGCTGCACCTGCTCAACGTCTCCGGCGGCGGCGCCACGGACCTGGAGCCGCTCGCGCACCAGTGGGACCGCTGGGCCAACGCCCTCGCATGGCTTCCGGACGGCAGCGCCATCCTGGCGAAAGCGGACGACGACGGCGCGTCGCCGGTTTTCCGGATCGACGTCGCTGACGGTGGCGTTACGCGGGTGACGAAGGACGCCGCCGCTTACTCCGACGTCGTCATTTCCCCGGACGGAACCATGGCATACGCGCTGCGCAGTTCCTATGAGTTCCCCGCTGAAGCGGTGCGGATCGACCTCGCCACTGGTGAGGTGCTCAGGCTGCAGGCGCCAGCCGAGCGGCCAGCCTACAAGGGCCGACTGGAGCGTGTGGATACGACGGCGGAGGACGGCTCACGAGTCCCGGCGTACCTTGCGCTTCCGGATGATGCGTCCGCTGATACGCCGGCCCCGCTCCTGCTCTGGATCCATGGAGGCCCGCTTGGTTCGTGGAACGCATGGACGTGGCGCTGGAACCCGTGGCTGTTGGTGGCCAAGGGCTACGCTGTGTTGTTGCCGGATCCAGCCCTCTCCACGGGCTACGGCCAGGAGTTCATCCAGCGCGGATGGGGCGAATGGGGAAAGAAGCCGTTCACCGACCTCATGGCCATCACGGATGCAGTGGTGGCGCGGCCGGACATTGATGAGTCGCGGACCGCGGCCATGGGTGGATCCTTCGGCGGGTACATGGCCAACTGGGTGGCTGGCCAGACCGACCGCTTCAAGGCGATCGTCACCCACGCAAGCCTGTGGGCACTGGACCAGTTCGGCCCCACCACGGATGCGGCCCAGTACTGGCTCAAGGAAATGACGGCAGGGATGGCGATGGAGAACTCGCCGCACCTGAAGGTGGGCAACATCAAAACGCCCATGCTGGTGATTCACGGCGACAAGGACTATCGAGTGCCCATCGGCGAAGGATTGCGTCTCTGGTACGAGCTCCTGTCCTCCTCGCAGCTGCCGGCCGACGACAACGGCCAGAGTCCCCACCGCTTCCTGTACTTCCCGGACGAGAACCACTGGGTGCTTCAGCCGCAGCACGCGAAGGTCTGGTACGGGGTCGTAGAGCATTTCCTGGCAAAGCAGGTGCTGGGGGAGGAGGCGGACCTCCCGGAGGAGCTGGGTTTGTAAAGAGGGTGGATCGTTTCGAACTGGGCATGGCTGACCGCCACTTGAACGAGTACGGAGACGTCCTGGCGGTCGATGACCTTAACAAGGTCCGTGATTGCACCGTGGACGCGGTCATGGTGTGGAGCAACGAACTCGGCCATCAGCGGTCCGGCCTGGCCAGAGCCGATCCAGACCTGCTCGTCCCGCCAGCGGCCGGCGCCGGAAGGATCGAAGCCGGGCTGGTGGAGCATCAGTGCTTTGTGCATCGCGAGGATGGAGTCCTCGCTGATGTCAGCGGCCAACTGGATGGCTGCCTCCATGGCGCGGACGTTGCCTAAGACGGTTAGCGCGTTGGCTTTGTCGCCCGCGTCGATCTCGGCGAGGGCGAGCTGCTTGGCCGACGTCCTCAAGTGTTCGATCTGCGTGCCCGCCCGGCTGTACACCGGCCCTCCGTCACACGGGGGAGCCGGTGGGTCGGGCGCACGTATGCCTCGTTAGGATGGGGGAGTGAATTCGACCTTCAGCCTCCGTCCTGCCCGCACCAGCGATGTGGCAGCTATCAAGCGACTGGTGGCGCCGCTCGCGGAGGAACGGATTCTGATGGCCAAGGAAACCGTGGCGTACTACGAGAGCCTCCAGGAATTCCGGATCGCTGAGTCGGGTGACGGCGAAGTCATCGGTTGTGGTGCCCTGCACGTGATGTGGGAGGACCTTGCCGAAATCCGCACTCTCGCTGCGGCTGACTCGTGGCGAGGACGCGGAGTGGGGCATGTGCTGGTGGAGAATCTCCTGGAAGAAGCCCGCGCCCTCGGAGTGAGCCGCGTGTTCTGCCTGACGTTCGAGGTGGACTTCTTCAAGCGCCACGGATTTGAAGTCATGGCAGACCAGTCGGCCGTGGATCCGCAGGTGTACTCGGAGCTGCTGCGTTCGCATGACGAAGGCGTCGCCGAGTTCCTGGACCTGGCCCGCGTAAAGCCAAACACCTTGGGCAACACCCGGATGATCAAGCAGCTCTAACACCCCTTTTTCGGCAGGACACGGCGTGTCGGTCAACACTGCCCAATTATGGGTGATTTAATACTCTTCTTTTATCTAAAGTTGATGGATAAACTGGTTGAGGCTTGCTGGGGAAGCTTCCACCACATCGGTCAATTGAGAGAAGATCATGCAGTCCCACGCGTCCTTTTCAGGTGTTTCAGAACTACAACTCAGCGTGCGCGGTCCAGTGTTCACGCCTGCCGATCCCGGCTTCGCAGCCGAAGTAGCGGCCTTCAACCTATCCACACAGCACCAGCCGGATCTCGCTTTCGGCGCCCTCGATGCCGAGGACGTTTCTGCTGCGATTCGCTGGGCGGCGGAGCGCGGGTTGCCCGTATCCGTCCAATCCACCGGACACGGTGCCACCAATGCCATTGAGGGTGGCCTGCTGATCAGCACCCGCCGCATGCTTGAGCTCAGTATTGATCCCCTGGAGAAGACGGCCCGCGTCGGCGCAGGCGTCCGTTGGAAGGCCGTGGTGGAGCTCGCCGCGACCTTCGGTTTGATGGGGCTCTGCGGATCCACCACTGATGTTGGAGTAGTTGGCTACACGTTGGGTGGCGGCCTTCCGATCCTGGGCCGCAAGTACGGCTTCGCTTCGGATCACGTCATCGCATTCGAACTGGTCACCGCCGACGGCACGCAGCGCCGCGTGACCAAGGACGAGGATTCGGAGCTGTTCTTCCTCCTCCGCGGCGGCAAAGGCAACCTTGGCATCGTCACGGCCATGGAATTCCATCTGTTCCCCGGTTCGGATCTCTTCGCAGGCGGCCTGTACTACGACGGCCAGCACGCTCCGGCCGTGCTCAAGCAGTTCATGGAATGGGTGCCGTCGCTGCCCACCGAAGCGTCGGCGTCGTTGGCTTTCCTTCGCTTGCCCGAAATGGACATCATTCCCGAACCCCTCCGCGGGAAATTCGTGCTCCACCTGCGCTACGCCTTCCAAGGCGACGCTGGCGTTGCCTCGCAGCTCCTGGAGCCGATGCGCCTTAGCGCTCCCTTCATGATGGACCGGACCGGGCCTTTGGATCCCACACAGTTCGACACCATCCACGAGGACCCCGATCAACCAGTGCCCGTCCGCGAACACGGATTCCTGCTTGACCGCCTGGATGACGCGGCTGCCCAAGCCATCCTGCGGCACTTTGGTCCCGGCGTCGAGAGTCCCGTGCTGATGGCGGAACTTCGCTTACTGGGGGGAGCCTTGGCCAAGAGCGCCGACGGCGAGGATTGCGTGGGCGCCCGTGACGCAGCTTTCAGTTTCTTCATGGGGGCGATCGCGGTGCCGCCGGTAATGGAGCTGTTGCCGTCGGCATTCGCTGCCGTCCGAGAAGATCTGCGCGAGGTCACCAGCAGCGGAACGTTCGTCAACCTGCACGGCCACTATGTGGACGACGAGGACAGGGAACGGCCGTGGAGTCCCACCGTTCGTGAGCGGCTCCGGTCGGCAAAGGCCACACTGGATCCCAACAACATGTTCAGCTTCGGACACGTGGTGGGGCTTCCTGTGATTGACCAGACCGTGCTCCTCGAAGACGTGGTAACCACTGGCGGCGACGCCGTGCTGAGCAACTAAGGGGATGCGGACAGTGCAGAACCGTGTCACGTTTCCCGATTTCTCCGCATTTCAGATCGACATGCCGCATGGGTCCTGGCCGCACGAAAACTCCGGCCCGGGGCACTCAAACCAGGACCTCTACTCAGCCTTCTGGCCTGAGTTCCTGGCCAGGCACGAGTCAGAGGCCGACTACGATCCTCCCCATGGCGGGGCAGTGAAGCCGTTGCACCACAACGATTAGCGCTTTTCGGCAGGGACAGGCATTGGGGGCTGTCCCTTCCGCTATTTAAGCGCCGTTCCACCGCCGAAGGCCCTACCGTGGGCCGGGCCGCCGGTAGTAGGGTCAGAGCACCAGTCACAGCACGCCAGGAGCATCCCATGAAAAAGCTCATCAATGATCCACGCGCAGTGGTGGACGAGTCCGTCGAAGGTTTCGGCATGGCCCATGCCGACATTGTGGACGTCCATCCCGAGCCAAAGTTCGTCGTCCGAAAAGGCGCACCCGTAGCGGGCAAAGTCGCCCTGGTATCCGGCGGAGGAAGCGGTCACGAGCCCTTGCACGCAGGTTTCGTGGGGCTGGGCATGCTCGACGCCGCTGTCCCCGGTGCGGTCTTCACCTCGCCCACCCCCGACCAGATCATTCCGGCGACAGTCGCCGTGGACTCGGGCGCCGGCGTCGTGCATATCGTGAAGAACTACACGGGCGACGTCCTGAACTTTGAGACTGCGGCAGAGATGGCGCAAGCCGAAGGCGTGCACGTGCGTTCCGTGCTGGTCAACGACGACGTCGCGGTGGAGGACTCCCTGTACACGGCGGGACGCCGCGGTGTTGGCGGGACGGTGCTGGTGGAAAAGATCGCGGGGGCCTCGGCCCAACGCGGTGACGACCTGGATACAGTGACTGCCATTGCGGAACGCGTGGTGGCAAACGTGCGGACCATGGGCGTTGCCCTCTCCGGCTGCACGGTACCGCACGCGGGGACGCCCAGCTTTGAGCTGGCCGATGACGAGGTGGAGATCGGCATCGGCATTCATGGCGAGCCCGGCCGTCACCGCATCGCCATGGAAAGCGCGGACGCCATCACAGACCGCCTGCTGGAGCCCGTCCTTGAAGACCTTGCCTTGGCTTCGGGCGACAAAGTGCTGCTGTTCGTCAATGGCATGGGAGGCACTCCGCAGAGCGAGCTGTACATCGTGTACCGCCGGGCGGCGCAGGTTCTTGCCGAGCACGGTGCCACCGTGGAGCGCTCGCTGGTGGGGAACTACGTAACGTCGCTGGAAATGCAGGGCTGTTCCGTTTCAGTCCTGCGCCTCGATGAGGAAATGACCAGGCTGTGGGACGCTCCCGTCCATACGGCCGCCCTGCGTTGGGGAGCGTGAAAATGGGCTTGGACGTCCATTGGGCCGTGGATTGGCTGAAGCTCTCCGCCAAGGCCATGGCTGAACACCGCGTGGAACTGATCGAACTGGACCGGCCCATCGGCGACTCGGATCATGGCGAGAACATGGACCGCGGATTCCAGGCGGTGCTCCAGAAGCTGGACGAGACGCCACCGGAAACTCCTGGCGCGGCGCTGAAGACCACGGCCATGACCCTTATGTCCAAGGTGGGCGGGGCCGCCGGCCCGTTGTACGGCACGGCCTATCTGCGGGCGTCCACTGCCTGGGGTGACGCCACGGACATCGACGCAGCTGCCTTGGTTTCGGCCTTGGCTGCTGCGCGGGATGGCGTGGTGGCCCGCGGCAAAGCCGAGCTTGGCGACAAAACCATGGTTGACGCCTGGACACCTGCCGTGGAAGCTGCCCGGAACGCCGCCGCGGGTGGCGCGGATCCACTGGCTGTCCTGGAAGCGGCCGCGGAAGCCGCTGAGGCCGGCGCCGTGGCGACGGACCCCTTGGTGGCGCGAAAAGGCCGTGCCAGCTACCTCGGTGAACGCAGCGCAGGCCACCGGGACCCAGGGGCGGCATCGACCGCGCTCCTTCTTCGCGCAGCTGCCGCCGCTGCAGCAGGGTCTGCCGGCGACGCAGGATCCGACGCCGTATGACCGTTGGGATTGTGGTGGTCTCGCACAGCAGCAAGATCGCGGAGGGCGCGGTGGAACTCGCCGCCCAGATGGCGCCCGACGTCGAACTCGCCGCCGCCGGGGGCACTGACGACGACCGGATCGGGACGAGCCTCGAAAAGGTGTTGGCCGCCGTCGAGCAATCACTGGTGGATTCCGGGGGTGACGGCGTGGTGGTGCTGACCGATCTGGGCTCGGCCGTGATGACGGCCGAATCCGCTGTGGAGTTCGCCAGCGATCCTGACGCTGTGCTGCTCGCTGACGCGCCCCTGGTTGAGGGGCTCGTGGCGGCGGCCGTTGCCGCGCAAGGAGGTGCCGGCGTCGAGGATGTGCGAAAGGCTGCCGAGGCCGTCGGCTTTGGTGCTGCGGCTGCAGTTGGTACTCCGGAAGCCGTTGGCGCGGATGAGCCTGACGCCAGCGGCGATTTCGAACTCATCAACCCCCTTGGCATGCACGCACGGCCGGCAGCGAAGATTGCAGGCGGGCTGTCCGGACTGGACGTTGAAGTGACGGTCAACGGCGTGGATGGAATGTCCATCATGGCGCTGATGGCGCTCGCCGCAGCGAAGGGGTCCTCCCTCCATGTTGAAGCACGTGGCAAGGATTCTGCGAAGGCGCTGGAGTACGTGGGCAAGCTTGTGGAGGAAGGGTTCGGGGAGATGTAGTTTCCGGAGTTTTCCGGCCCAAATATTGCTAAGTATGCTGATTAGTGATGTTGTAGAGGGACAAGGTTCCTACGACGAAAGAGGTGCACCATGGGTGCGGACGACAAGTTGGAGAACGCCGGCGAGAAGCTTGGCGGAAAGGCGAAGGAAGCTGCCGGCAAGCTGACGGACGACAAAGGCCTTGAAGCTGAAGGCAAGGGCGACCAGGTCAAGGCCGACCTCAAGGGTGCCGGCGAGAAGCTGAAAGACGCCTTTAAGAAGGACTAGGAATGTGGACAGGGCCGCTGCGGTTGCAGCGGCCCTGTCTTGTTTTGATGTGATGTAAGGCGTCGTCGCGGCGCGCTATCTGATGGAGGATCTTCGTGAATGTACTCGTGAAACTGTTCGGCCTGGCAATCAGCCTGGGTGCGGGCGCCCTCGCGAACAAGACGTTGGAGGCCCTTTGGGAGAAGAAAACCGGTAAGCCCGCACCCAAAGACGGCACGAACCTCAGCGACTCCCTTCCCGGAGTCCTGGTCTTCGCAGTCGTGTCGGCAATGGTTGGCGCAGTAGTTCACGTCCTGACCCAGCGGGGCACCAAAAGCGCCTTGGCCCGCATGAAGAAAACAGCAGACGAGGTTTAACCATGGCCATAGCCAAGTTCCCAAGTGTCGTCATCGATTGTCCCGACGCTTCCACCCTGGCCGCCTTTTACGGCGAACTGCTGGGCTGGGAAGTGGAAGACAAGGGTGACTGGTTCGATATCCGCCCGAGCGACGGCAGCAACTGCATCTCATTCCAACAAGTAGAGGCGTACCAGCCGCCGGCGTGGCCCGGACAGGACATTCCCCAGCAAATGCACTTCGACATGATCGTGGAGGATCTGGACAAGGGCGAGGAAGTTGCCGTCACCCTCGGAGCCAGCAAAGCCGAATACCAGCCGGGGACGACGTTCCGCGTGTTGCTTGACCCGGCCGGGCATCCGTTCTGCCTGTGCCTCACCTAGCCGCTCAACCCATCCGTGCTTTAACCCTGCTGCGCCGCCCACTCTTCGACACGGCGATTGCTTTCTTCCTCGGATAGATCCTCAACGCGGGTCATGATGGACCAGCGAACACCAAACGGATCACGGATGCTGGCGTAGCGGTCACCTGAGACGAACGTCGTCAGCGGTTCCCGCACTTTGGCTCCGGCAGCCTCGGCCCGCTGGACGAGGGCATCCGCGTCAGAGCAATAGAAGCCCATGGAATAGCAATCGTTCTCACCCTCCGGGGCCGGGACTAAATGGTATTCGGGGTTGGGCTCCCCAAGTTGAAGATGCCCGTTCCCAAGGTCGAGCTCAGCATGGACCACAACCCCGCCCATCTCCGTGGCACCCACCACGCGGGCGCCGAACACATCCCGGTAGAACGCAATGGCTTCCTTGGCGTTGGGAACGGCCAGGAACGGGGTGAGACTGGTGAGCCCGTTGGGAATGCCGTGGCTGGTGTGCACGCCATGGGCGGCGGTGGTTGATTCTGTGCTTGTAGTATCTGTCATGGTTATGACGCTACGTGCCTGCAGCTCATAGGCGCTTGGAGATTCGCGACAGCTTGGGGGGTCCCATGGAGGGTTCATTCAAAGGCATCCTGTATCCCGCGCGGCTTCCCACCTTCAACCGGCTGCCGGCCCCCGCGTCCGTAGCGGACTTGGTGCAGTGGTTCTGGATCCCGGAGTGGGATATTGAGCCCGGCCGGACATCCCGCCAACACCTGATTGCGTACCCTGCGTCCAACCTGGTGGTCCAGCAGGAAGATGTTGTCTTTTCGGGACCGACAACCCATGCCGCCTACAGGGACCTGCGTGGCAGAGGCTGGGCCGTGGGTGCCTTGCTGCATCCGGCCGCCGTACCCCTTTTCACCAGCGACCCCGGGGGCCTGCGGGACGCCGAGACGGTATTGGCGTTCAAGGATCTCCACGCCTCCGTCTCGGCTGCCATGAAACCGTCCGATGGCGGCGCGCCTGACCGAACAGCGTCCGACGACGGCGCTCGCCGCACGCTGGCAGTGGATGCTTTCGTCGCGTGGCTGGCTTCCCGGGACGATGTCCTGACCGAGGAAGCGCTGCTGGCGAACAGGATGGTGGAAGTCATCGGATCCGAACCCGGAGTGATCCTGATTGACGATGTGGCTTCGCTGCTGGCGGTCTCGCCCCGGACACTGCAGAGGATCGCGAAGAAGTACGTCGGGCTTAGTCCTGGCGCGCTCATTCGGAGACGCCGCCTACAAGATGCCGCCGAGCGCACCCGATCCGATCCAACAGCGGACCTTGCCGGGATCGCCGTCGAACTTGGCTATGCCGACCATGCGCATCTGACGAATGATTTCCAGCGGTACCTGGGCTTCACACCGAGTACGTATCGGCGGTCAGTGGCGGGGGAGGCTTGAGTCCTCGCCTGTGCGTTGGTGGAAGTACTCGCACTGCCACTGTTGGGTCAGCGTCGCTTGGCGATTAGTGGTGACGGACCACGGCGGATAGATCCGGAATCCGCGTTTCCCACCTTCGCCGTCCACGGAAACTATCCCGTGCTTGACCAGGGCGGACTTGGGAAAAGCGAAGTAACCCGCGTTGGCTCCTTCCCGGACCGTTACCACCAGAGTCCCGGTGCTGTCCTCAGCCGGGAACGGTTCGGTGGAGCCGCCCGATGCCCTCCGCCAGGCTGCAACAAATAGCCCTGCCTTGGTGGGCGTGAGCTTGCCGACCCGGAACCGGACAGTCCCCTGGCGGAGGTTGGCGATGGCCGCCCCGTACTCGAGGTTATCGGCCTCCGGAGTCGGGTACGGACACTCTTCACCCTCCAGGCTGAGGACGCGCACTGCGTCCGCGACGTCGGGATGGACACTCTGGGCAGTCACAGGATCACCGTTCTCCAAGCCGGGATACTGGCAACCGGCGCGGATCCCAACTTACCTCTGCCGCAGCCCCTCGCCATCCAAGGTCACTGCCGCAGAGATAAACCGGCCGCATTGCTCGCCATACGGATAATCCCCTCTGGGGGTAAACGTCAAAGTCCGCGTCGGCAACGCCGTTCCTGAGCGGGAAGTACCGCTCACTGTCGCCTCCATGGGCGATTCTGAAAGCGCCGGCAATTCAAGGGACCCCAGCAGGGTCCCGTCGGGGGAGGACGTCGCGGAGCAAACACCGTCCGGTGAGCACCCTTGGTCCACGGAAACGGCGCCCGGGTGCAGCATCAAATCCCCTTCCGAGCAGACGCCGTCCTGGCAAGCTTTGAGCCGGAGCGAAGCAACATCACCGGCATAGCCGGCCGACACCGTCAGGGACACGCCCGCCACCTGCCCGATGGCCGGGCAAGCCACTTCCTGCGGAAAGCAGCCCGGGAGTAGCGCCGTGCCTGCAAGGGTCAAAGCCAATCCGATTCTGCCCATGATTCAGAGTAGGGCCGGACGTGGCCGGCTTGGTGAGTCCGGGCCAAAAGGGCCCTGCATCGTTACGTGGGCATCAGCCCGTTGCCCAAGTGATACCGGGCTGGCCGCCGCTACGCTGGAAGCCGCAAGCCGCCGTCGTGCATCTCTGCAAGCCCATCCTGAAGCAGGCCGTCCAACGCCCGCCCCAGCTGCTCGGGAGCCGAATTGAGACGGTGAAGCGCGGCAAGCGGGACGCCGACGCCGAACGGCGGGAATCCGAGGTCCGCCGGCGCCTGCTCGAACATCTCTCGCGGCACGGGCGCATCGGCCTCGCGGAGTACCGCCATGACCGCGCCGCGGACTTGGCGGTCGGTGCCGTGCCAGGACTGACCCTTGGGCGTGTACGACGGCGGAGGCTCACCGGCCGCCAGCCAGGCGCAGCTCGAGCGCACGGGACAGTCGGCGCACTTGGGGCTGCGGGCCGTGCAGACCATTGCGCCAAGTTCCATGACGGAAGCGTTCCAGCGAACTGACAGGTCCTGCGCAGCGGGGAGGAGGGCGTCCGCCAGGCGCATCTCGCCAGCGGTCAGTGCCGGCGCCGGCAGGGCATGGCCAAGGACGAGCCGCGCGTGGACGCGCCGGATGTTGGTATCCACCACGGTTTCGCGCCGGCCGAACGCAAAAGCGGCCACGGCGGCAGCGGTGTAGCTACCCACACCCGGCAAGCCGAGCAGTTCGGGATAGGTGTCCGGAACGTTGCCGCCGTGCTGCTCGCAAATGGCGACGGCGGCAGCATGCAGCCGCAGCGCACGGCGCGGATACCCGAGGCGGCCCCAATGTCGGACGGCCTCCCCGGAGGGCTCCCCGGCGAGGTCGGCAGGGGTGGGCCAACGTTCCACCCAATCCCGCCACACGGGCAGTACGCGCACCACCGGGGTCTGCTGGAGCATGACTTCGCTGACCAGGATGCCCCACGGGCTGCAGCCGGGCTCCCGCCACGGAAGATCCCGGGCGGTCTGGGCGAACCATAGATCCAGGGCGTCGTGGAGCTCGGCGAGCTGGCCGGAGTCGGGAAGTGTTGGGGGAAGTGTCATGCTGCCATCCACTGTAATGGAATCCCGGCCGGCGTCCGCCGCGAAGCGGTTCATGGCCGACGTCACACACCGCCG
Organism: Paenarthrobacter sp. NPDC056912; assembly: GCF_042786555.1. NCBI lineage: Bacteria > Bacillati > Actinomycetota > Actinomycetes > Micrococcales > Micrococcaceae > Paenarthrobacter > Paenarthrobacter sp. NPDC056912. The sequence goes on along the minus strand of NZ_JBHUCD010000007.1, from coordinate 194,881 downwards.
GATTGGGTCCCAGCGGCGTGTAGGTTAGGCGCCCCGACGGCCACGAGCCTAGCCTAGAACCATGGCCACCAAGGGTAAGCAGCAGTCGACCGCGCGCTCAACAGCGCCGGCGAAGGGTGCTGCCCGTGGCTCATCCGGGTCCGGTGCCCCGACCACAAGGCGGCGTCCGAGCCCTGCCGTGTACCGTCGTCGTCGGCAGGTTGTCTTCGGCGCCCTGCTGGTGGTGCTCGCGCTGATCGTAGCCGGGGTGGTGGCCATCAGCACGTCGCTGGCCGGCAACTCCGAACCACAAGCCGTCAACCCGCCTGACGCGTCTCCGGCCGCGACGCAGGGGAGTGTGCCCACCGGAACGCCGTCACCGTCCGCCTCACCGACGCCGGTGTGCGACTTCAACCTCATGACGGTCGCTGCAAAGACGGACAAAGCTGCTTACGGCGCTGACGAAAAACCACTGCTCACCATGACCATCACCAACGGCAATGCAGCCCCTTGCGAGGTCAACGTGGGTACGTCCCAAATGGAGTACCTGGTAATGAGCGGCTCGGACCGGATCTTCTCCTCCAAGGACTGCCAGACCGGCGGCGTGGACCTCATCAAGACCATCCAGGCGGGCAAGAGCGAGACCGCCAATTTCCCGTGGGAACGCAACCGCACCCTGGAGGGTTGCGGTGCCATCAACGCCAAGCCAGGTGGCGGCGGCGCCTACTACACGTTCGAGGCACGGCTGGGGAACAAGTCGAGCGCCAAGGCCGTCTTCCAGCTGAACTAGTTCCCGGCAACAGCGCCTAACTACGGCCCGGCAACAGCGTTCGACGGCGGCGGCCGGTTTAGAGGAAACGGTCCAGGAGGCTGGCCTCGGCCATGCGGCTCAGGCCTTCGCGGACCGTGCGTGCGCGTTGGTCGCCGATGCCGTCCACGGTCATGAGGTCGTCGATGGTGGCGGCCATGAGGTTCTGGAGCCCGCCGAAGTAGTCCACAAGGCGGTCCGCAACAGCCTTTGGCACCGACTTCAAGCCGGACAGCAAGCGGTAGCCTCGCGGCTGAACCACGGCGTCCAACTGCTCAACGCCGCCGGCGAATCCGATGATGTGGGCGATCCTGCTCAGATCAATCAGTTCCGTCGGGCCCAGGTTGAGGAGGGCCTGGACCGCTTCCTCGATCTCCTCGGGCGTAGCGTCCGGATCCGAGTAGTCGCGGATGATGACATCGCTGCCCGGGCCGCGGCCCATGGTGAGTTCCTCGACCTGGAGGGACAGCAAGCGTCCGTCCTCACCGAGTTCAAGGACGTATTGGGCGATTTCCTCAGAGATGCGGCGGACCATTTCCTGGCGCTGCAGCGTGACCGCGACGTCCCTGACCGTCACGAGTGCTTCGATCTCCAGGGCCGAGAGGGAACTGGTGACCTGGTCCAGCCGCGCACTGTAACGCTCCAAGGTTGCCAAAGCCTGGTTGGCGCGGGCCAGGACCTTCTCGGAGCCCTCCAGCACGTGGCGCAGGCCGTTCACGTAGAGCGCGATGATCTGCATGGATTGGCTTACCGAGATAACGGGGACGCCGGTCTGGATGGCCACGCGCTCGGCTGTGCGGTGCCTGGTGCCGGATTCCTGGGTTTCGATGCTCGAATCCGGAACCAGCTGGACGGCCGCGCGGACGATGTTGCTGGCGTCCTTGTCGCAGATGATGGCGCCATCCATCTTGGCCAGTTCACGCAGGCGGGTGGGCGAGAAGTCAATGCCGATATCGAAGCCACCGGAACAGATGGAATCGATGGTGCGGTCGTAGCCCAGCACAATCAGTGCACCGGTGCGTCCTCGGAGGATGCGCTCAAGGCCATCGCGCAAAGGAGTTCCTGGTGCGACTCTGGCCAGAGTCGCCTTGAGCGATTCTTCCGGGCTCCGGGCCATAGGGTTTCCCTTCGAAGGTGCAAGCCACAGCTCACAGGCAAGCTGAATCCGGCATCAAGGAGCGGAGACGGAAAATGCCCTCATGACGACAAGCACAATGATAGAGCTTCCGGGCACCGTTAACCGCACCAGCAAGCCTCAAAGTGGGTCATTTTGCCGTGGATGACCATCGACCGAAGGTGGGAACCGGGGCCGGTCCGGCAGGCCCACTTTGGGAACACTGCCTGCTGACGTGGGCGTATATAACAAATTGGTGTATATATTGGCCGAGGCGGGAGGGACTGCGGCTCTCAGCCTGCCGCTAGTAGTCCACCTGCCGCTTCAGCTTGTTGCCCAACCACAGCATCGCAAGGCTGACCACAAAGAACCCGACGGAGATTGCCAAGGAGAAGACCACAACACCGCCCCAGCCACCGGCACGGGCGGGGTCGATGAACCAGTACGGGTACCAGCCCACGAACGCGCCGCGGACAAGGCTGTAGACCAGGTATCCGATGGGGAAGAGCAGCCAATACCAGATGTGCTTGGGCTTGAGGGTGGCGCGCGGGGGTTGGACGAGCCAGTCCGCCACCATGACAACCGGGATCAGGTAGTGCACCACAAAGTTGACCCATGGCAGCAGTGAGCCGAGGTCCTCGCCGGCCAGGAGGGCACCGAACACCAGCCCGACCACGGCCATGGCGATTGTGGCTGTGCCCCGGGTGACGTCGTCGATCTCGCTGGGGCGCTTGCGGATCAACACCCTGTAGCCGCTGATCAGCAGCACCACGGCCGCAAAGATGTTGGACAGATTGGTGAAGTAGCTGAAGAAGTTCCAGATGTCATAGCCCATGCCCAGATGAACCGTTAGCTGTGTTGCCACCGCCACCAAGGTCAACAAGCCAAAGAAAAAGCGTCCCCCGATAAGCACATTCCGTTTGGTCATAGGCCAATCCTTGCTGAACCCGCAGCTCAGAAGGTGCTCGACACCCCGGTAAGGTCAGGTGATCAGCAGTTCCAGTGCCTCGGCAAGATGGCCTACTTCCCGTACGGAGAAGCCTTCGGGAATGACGCCGGCACCTGCCGGGCTGGCGGGAACGATCGCATGCGTGAAGCCCAGCCGGTGTGCTTCCTGGATCCGCTGGTTGATTCCGGGAACCGGGCGTACCTCGCCTGCCAGCCCGACCTCGCCAAAAGCGATCAGCCGCTGGGGGAGAGCCTTCCGCGACTTGGCCGAAGCAACGGCCAAAGCAACCGCAAGATCCGTGGCCGGTTCGCTGAGCTTCACGCCGCCCACAGTGGCGACGTAGGAATCGTCCTTGTGCAGCATGCATCCTGCGCGCTGCTGAAGGACCGCCAGCAGCATGGCCACCCGCGAGCTCTCGAGCCCGCTGGTTGCCCTCCGCGGCTGGGCGTTGGCGCTCTCCGCAAGCAACGACTGGACCTCAGCAAGCAGGGGCCGGCGGCCTTCCATGGTCACCGTGATGCATGTGCCTGAAACGGGCTCGCGGGTGCGGGACACGAACAGCCCGCTGGGATCGGCGAGGCCTTCGATCCCGGCCTCGTTCAAGTCGAAGCATCCGACGTCGTCCGTGGCGCCGTAACGGTTCTTGACCGCCCGAAGCAGCCGCAAGCGGGAGTGGCGCTCGCCTTCGAACTGGCAGACGACGTCCACCAGGTGTTCCAGCAACCGGGGTCCGGCGATGGTGCCATCCTTGGTCACGTGGCCCACCAGGAGGGTAGTCATGTTGCGGCGCTTGGCCGCAGCGATGATGGACGCAGCCACCTCCCGGACCTGCGAGACGCCGCCGGCGCTGCCCTCCACATCGGCGCTGCTCAGCGTCTGCACGGAATCCACGATCAGCAGCTTGGGTTCAAGCTTTTCCACCTGGCCCAGCGCCTGCCCGAGGTCGGTTTCCGCGGACAAGTACAAGGTGTGTGCGACGGCGTCGATCCGTTCCGCTCGCAGCTTGACCTGCGCCGCGGATTCCTCGCCGGTGATGTAGAGGACGTCCTGGCCGGTGCGGGCGAACTTCGCCGCGACGTCCAGCAGGAGCGTGGATTTCCCGACGCCGGGTTCCCCTGCGAGCAGGATGACGGCCCCGGGAACGAGCCCTCCTCCGAGGACGCGGTCGAGCTCGTCCACGCCGGTGGGCAGGAACGCGGCCGTTGTGCCATCCACCTCAGCGATACGGCGGGCAGGCTCCAAAACGGTAGCGGCCGGCGTCGTACGCGCTACCGTGGCGCCGTACTCCTCAACGGTTCCCCAGGCCTGGCACTCACCGCACCGGCCCACCCACTTGATGGCGGTCCAGCCGCATTCGGCGCACTTGTAAGCGGGAGTCTTGGATGCGCGGGAGGTCTTGGAAGCCATGGGTTCAAGGTTAGTCGCGGGGGCTGACAGTATTGGCGCCCGAGGATCCGTGCCGGGCTGCGTCGACGAACACAGCAATACCTGTGACGCCGAGGGCCACCCCTAGGGACGCTACAACGTCCGTCATCCAGTGATATCCGAGGTATAGGCGGCTATACCCGACCACCAGCGTGAAAGCAGCCGCCCCCGCGAAGGCCAGGACCGTCGTCGTCCGGGTACCCGAACGGGAGGCCAGCAAGTAGGCAAGGACCAGCGCGAAGATGCCGGCGCCCAGCGTGTGGCCGGAGGGGAAGGAGAGGGCGTCGTCCGGGCCCAGGAGGAAATCGGACGACGACGGACGGGCCCTGCCCACTTCTTGCTTGACCAGCGTGGAGAGGATGACGGCAAGCACCATGGAGCCCAGGAGTACGGCAGGGCGCCAGAGTTCCTTCTTCCACACAGCCCACCCGATGGCCACGGTGACGCCTATGAACGTCATCCAGAGGGGAGAGGTCACGGTGGTCACGGCGGCGAAGACCGCTGTGAGCGCGGGGCTGCGGGAATCGACCATGAAGCTGTGGACGGTGCCGTCGACTGTGGCCAGTCCGGAGTCCGACAACACAGCGGCAAACATGAGCCAGAAGATGACATCTCCCGCTACCAGCAGCAGGGCCGCAACAAGGAACAACGGCCGTTGCCGCAAACGCAGTGCCGGCGCGGCCCGGAGTTGCATGGAAAAGGCAGGGATCATCGGCTCATTCTGCCAAACGGGTCTGAGGCTAGGCTGAGAGGCCCGCGAGATGCCACTTAATGCCAATGCCAGGCCGTGGAATTGGCATTAAATGGCATCTCGGCGCGAGGACTAGAGCGGGGGCAGCACAGCCCGCGCCTCTTCGGGCTCCATGCCGCTGGCCTCCAACAGGTCCACCATCAGCGGCCGGAACAGCATCACCACGGTTTCGCCCTCAAGCCTTTGTACATCCAGCATTTTGGGGTGCAGCCGCGCGGCGATGTCCGAAAGGTCGTTCCGGGCGCGCCGCAGATGCACGCGGCGGGTCCCTTCGCTTTGCTCGGACAATCCGACGGTCATCTCGTCGATCGCGGCGGCGGTTTCCTGCAGGACCTCGGAGATACTTTCGATGGCCTCGTCGGACAGTGCGGCATGATTAATGGCACTCGTGAGCCGCCGGGCAAAGACGCGGCTGTTACGCAGTGCGAGGTCGATGTACTCCAGGGAATGCTCCAGGCCGGCGAGCTCGTCCCGGTGCCTGCGGTGCGCGGGGGCCAGCGTAGCAACCTCGCCAGACGCCCGCAGGGTCTGCCGCATCCTGTCCACCAGCGGCTGGCAGTTGCGGCCACGGATCAAGGCGTGCCAGGCGGTGGTTGAGTCGCTGTCGATCAATGCCTTGGCGCATTCGCGGAGCACCTCGGCAAGCTCATACAGGATCTTCTGGACGTCCTTCCGGGGTTCCCTGCGCGGATCCTTGGGCACCAGAACGGTCACCAGCAGCGCAAAAACACCCCCGACAACGGCATCCAGGCTTCGCGTGAACGGCCCGCCCGCCGGGGCCGGCAGCAACACCACCAGCAAGGACTGCAGCCCCAGTTGGGTGGTGAAGATCGTTCCGCTGTCCAGGAACCTGGCCAGCAGGATAGAGAAGAGAAGTACGACGGCGGCCTGCCAGATCCCGGCGCCCAGCCAGTGGAGCAGGAGGTCGCCCACCACGATCCCGAGTGTGCAGCCCAGGCCCACCTCCACAACACGGCGCAGGCGCGGATCCCGGGAGAAGCCCAGGGCAATCAATGACGACGTTGCAGCGAACAAGGGCCCTTGGTGTCCCAGCACGTATTCGGCAAAGGCGTAGGCGCCCACCGCGCAGACGGTCATCTGGATGGCCGGCATCAGGGAGTTCCGGCTGCGGACCAGGCCGGTGCGGACGCGGGCACGGAGGAACCTCTTGCTTGCGGAAAGTCCCTTCGCGGCAGCCATGTCCTCCAGTCTATTTGCCGAACCCCCGCCAACCACGGCAACCCGGGCGTCGCTCAAGGTGCGACGCGCCACATAACCCAATGGTCCGCCGTCGTTCACTTCCCGTTCACCTGCCACCACAGGTCCCGTTACCTGCGCTCCATACCTTCAGTAAAGGAACAAATTGGTCCACAGCTCGCGCACGCCGAAATCTCCGTTCGGCCCGCATCAGAGAAATCCCTGGAAGGGGTACATCCAAGTGAAGGCAACTCGCTTCGGCCGCAACGCGGCAATCGCGGTCATCGCAGCTGGCGCTCTCGCGCTCACCGCTTGCGGTTCAGACAACGCAACCGGCACCCCGGCTGGCACCCAGTCGGCGGCATCCGGCACCAAGGTCACCGGCACCCTGACCGGCATCGGCGCCTCCTCCACCGGCGCCGCAATGGACGCTTGGAAGGCCGGGTTCGCCACTGCGAACCAGGGCGCCACCGTGCAGTACTCCCCGGATGGTTCCGGCGCAGGCCGCAAGGCCATCATCGACGGCTCGGCACAGTTCGCCGGCTCGGACGCCTACCTGAAGGACGAAGAGCTCGAAAGCTCCAAGGCCAAGTGCGGCGCCGACGGTGCCATCAACATCCCGGTCTACATCTCGCCGATCGCGGTGGCCTTCAACATCCCTGATGTCAAGGAACTGAAGCTCGACGCCGCTACGGTCGCCAAGATCTTCCGTGGCGAAATCGCCAACTGGAACGATCCCGCCATCGCAGCCCTGAACGCCGGCGTCACCCTCCCGGACCTCAAGGTCACCCCGGTGAACCGCTCCGATGACTCCGGCACCACCACCAACTTCACCGACTACCTCGCAGCTGCTGCTCCCGAGGTCTGGACGGACAAGGCCGCCGGCATCTGGCCCGCAAGCCTGAAGGGCGAAAACGCCAAGGGCACCTCCGGTGTGGTCAAGACCGTCACCGACACCCCGGGCGCCGTGACCTACGCTGACGACTCCGCTGTTTCCGGCAAGCTGGGCACCGCCTCCATCAAGGTTGGCGAAGAGTTCGTCAAGATCTCCGCGGACGCTGCTGCCAAGGCTGTCGAAGCAGGCAAGGCTGTTGACGGCCGCGCCGCGAACGACGTCGCCATCAAGCTGGACCGCAAGACCACCGCATCGGGCGCCTACCCGGTAGTCCTCGTTTCGTACCACGTTGTTTGCACCACGTACGAGACCAAGGCTGTTGCTGACCTGGTCAAGGCCTTCGAAACCTACGTGGTTTCCGACGAAGGACAGAAGACCGCAGCTGACGCCGCAAAGTCCGCACCGCTCTCCAAGACGCTGCAGGACAAGGCCAAGGCCGCTATCGAAACCATCAAGGCCAAGGCCTAAGGTTTCCCGGCGGGTTTGCCTGAACCCGGCTGAACATTGAAGTTCCCTGTCCCGCGCGGAGTGGCTGCAGCCGCTGGCTGGTCCACTCCGTGGGGCAGGGAACTTTAGCCATGTAAGACCAGTTCACTGAGACTGAAGGATCGTGAAGTGACCAACTCCCTGACCACCTCCCAAGGCGCCGGACGCGCCGGGGACAAGGTATTTTCCGGGGCCGCCATGGCCGCGGGGTGCCTGATTCTGGCGGTTCTCTTCGGAGTCGCCTTGTTCCTCGTGGTGCAGGCAATCCCTGCGCTGGTGGCCCCGCCTGAGGACATCCAGGGCGGCAAGGGCTTCTTCGCCTATATCGGCCCGATCGTGGTGGGTACCCTGATTGCCGCCGTGATCGCCCTCGTCATCGCCACCCCCGTGGCTATCGGCGTCGCCCTGTTCATCTCCCACTACGCGCCCCGCCGCCTCGCTTCCGGGCTCGGCTATGTGGTGGACTTGCTCGCCGCGATTCCCTCGGTTGTGTACGGCGCCTGGGGTGCGGCCTTCCTGGCCAAGGAAATCTCCCCGGCCTACGACTGGCTCGCGAACAACCTGGGCTGGATCCCGATCTTCGAAGGCCCGGCTTCGGCCACCGGCAAGACCATCCTTACCGCGGGCATCGTCCTTTCCGTCATGGTCCTGCCCATCATCACCTCGCTGTCCCGTGAAATCTTCCTGCAGACCCCCAAGCTGCACGAGGAAGCAGCGCTCGCCCTCGGAGCCACCCGCTGGGAGATGATCCGCATGGCCGTGCTGCCGTTTGGCCGCCCGGGCATCGTCAGTGCCATCATGCTGGGCTTGGGCCGTGCACTCGGCGAGACCATGGCAGTGGCCTTGGTGCTGTCCTCCGGCGTACTGACTGCCAGCCTCATCCAGTCCGGCAACCAGACCATCGCCGCCGAAATCGCCCTGAACTTCCCGGAAGCCAGCGGACTCAAGGTCAACACGCTGATCGCCGCCGGCCTGGTGCTGTTCGTCATCACGCTCGGCGTGAACATGATTGCCCGCTGGATCATCACCCGGCACAAAGAATTCTCGGGAGCCAACTAAATGACCGCCACAGTAGTCCGCAAGCGCTCCGCGCTCACCAAGGGCCAGCTGCCCAAGTTCGCGCCCTACATTGTCCTGGCCGTCGCATTGATCGTCGGTGCGGCCATCCTCGCCCTCATCGGCTTCAACACCTTTGGCTGGGGCCTTGTCTCCGCGATCCTCTTCGCCGTGGGCCTGGTTTCCTGGAGCGCTGCTGTTGAGGGTGCCCGCAAAGCCAAGGATAAGCTCGCGACGTGCCTGGTTGTCGGAGCATTCCTGATTGCCCTGTTGCCCTTGATCTCGGTCATCTGGACCGTGCTGGTCAACGGCATCCCCGGGCTGATCACCCCCGGCTTCCTCACCACGTCCATGAACGGCGTCACCGGCGCGTTCGACAACAAAGCCGTGGAAGAGGGCGGCGCCGTTCTTGGCGGCGTCTACCACGCTCTCCTTGGCACGCTCCAGATCACCCTCCTGGCCACCATCATCTCCGTCCCGGTAGGCCTGCTCACGTCCATCTATTTGGTGGAATACGGCAACGACCGTCCGCTGGCCCGCGCCATCACGTTCTTCGTGGATGTCATGACCGGCATCCCGTCCATCGTGGCCGGCCTGTTCGCGGCAGCGTTCTTCTTCGCAGTCGTCGGCCCCGGCACCAAGACCGGTGCGGTAGCCGCCGTCGCGCTTTCAGTCCTGATGATCCCGGTGGTGGTCCGCTCCAGCGAGGAAATGCTCAAGATCGTCCCGAACGAACTCCGCGAGGCCTCGTACGCGCTGGGCGTCCGCAAATGGCGCACCATCACCAAAGTGGTCATCCCGACGGCGATCTCCGGCATCGCGTCCGGCGTTACCCTGGCGATCGCGCGAGTCATCGGCGAGACCGCGCCGATCCTGGTCACCGCCGGCTTCGCCACCACCATCAACAACAATGTGTTCGGTGGCTGGATGGCTTCGCTGCCCACGTTCATCTACACGCAGATCCTTAACCCGACGTCGCCGTCCAACCCTGAGCCCTCGGACCAGCGGGCCTGGGGCGCGGCTCTGGTGCTGATCATCCTGGTGATGCTCCTGAACCTCGGAGCCCGCCTCATTGCCCGCCTGTTCGCGCCCAAAACGGGCCGTTAGCCGGGCCGGCCCCCGATTTCGGGCTGGCCCCTCAAAACTTCCAAACCCCCAAGGAACAAAGGAACACCATGTCTAAGCGCATCGACGTCAAGGACTTGAATGTCTACTACGGCAACTTCCTGGCCGTTGAGGACGTCAACATCAACATTGAAGCCAAGTCCGTCACGGCCTTCATCGGCCCGTCCGGTTGCGGCAAGTCCACCTTCCTCCGCACCCTGAACCGAATGCACGAGGTCCTTCCCGGCGCCCGCGTCGAAGGGGAAGTCCTGTTGGACGGCGACAACCTCTACGGCCCCGGCGTGGACCCCGTCACCGTCCGCACCCAGGTGGGCATGGTCTTCCAGCGCCCCAACCCGTTCCCCACGATGTCCATTCGCGACAACGTGCTGGCCGGCGTGAAGTTGAACAACAAGAGGATCAGCAAGGGTGCAGCGGATGCCCTGGTGGAGAAGTCCCTGGTTGGCGCCAACCTGTGGAACGAGGTCAAGGACCGCCTGGACAAGCCCGGCTCCGGCCTTTCCGGTGGCCAGCAGCAGCGTCTGTGCATCGCCCGTGCCATCGCCGTTGAACCCCAGGTGATCCTCATGGATGAGCCCTGCTCCGCCCTGGACCCCATCTCTACGCTGGCCGTTGAAGACCTCATCAACGAGCTCAAGGACCAGTACACCGTGGTCATCGTGACCCACAACATGCAGCAGGCGGCGCGCGTGTCTGACAAGACAGCGTTCTTCAACATCGCCGGCACCGGCAAGCCCGGCAAGCTCATCGAGTTCGCGGACACCACCAGCATCTTCAACAACCCCGGCCAGAAGGCCACGGAAGACTACGTTTCCGGCCGCTTCGGATAAGGGTTTCGCAGATTCCGGCTTCTATGGGGGGAGTCGGCGCAGAACGACGGCGGCCGTCGCCTTGGGGGTACGGCCGCCGTCGTTTTTTGTTGCCCAACTGACTGGCATTAGTGGTTGTTCTGAGGCCTCAAAACAACCACTAATGCCAGCTAGTTGGGTCTCACAGGTCCGCGAGGGGTGAGAACGCCAGCTCCAGGATGAAGGCCACGGCAGCGGTGATCAGCGGAGTCACCAGCCAGAACAGCAGGATCCTCCGGACCAGGCGGCGGTTGGTCATGGAGAAGCGTTGATTGGTCCCCGCCCCGAGCACGGACGCCGTCAGTGTGTGCGTCGTGGACAAGGGCAGGTGCAGCCCGATGGCGCCGACGAACAGCATGACGGACGTCAGGGTTTGGGCCACAAAGCCGCGCAGCGGATCCACCCGGATGAGCTTGTGGCCGAGCGTGTGGGAGATCCGCCAGCCGCCGAACATGGTCCCCGCAGTAAGCATCACCGCGGTAAGCAACAAAGTCCAGAACGGCACTTCCCCGCCACCGGACAATCCTGCCGCCACCATGGCCAGCACGATCACTGCGGCCGTTCGCTGGCCGTCCTGAAGTCCGTGACCGAACGCCACCGCTGCCGTGGACACCGCCTGGGCGCGTCGGAAGCGCCTGTTCACCACGTTCGGCTGCGTGTATCTGGCCGCCCACGTCACCGGCCACACCAGCAGGTACGCGCCAACAAAGGCGATCACGGGGGACAGGAGGAGCGGCAGCACTACTTGGGTGAGGACCACGTTATCCACGCCGCCAATCGAGTTTCCGCCCACCAGCACGCTCGCCGCCCCCGCGCCGATGAGCCCGCCCACAAGTGAGTTGGTGGAGGACAACGGGATGCCGCGCCACCACGCGTAGACACCCCAAAGGATGGCCGCCGTGAGCGTGGAGGCCAGCATGCTCAGGCCGCTGGTGCCATCCGGCAGGATGATCCAGGACTGCGTGAAGGCAAGCACGAAGCTGCCGCTGAGCATGGCGCCGACAAAGTTGAAGACAGCAGCGAGGAGGACTGCGATGGACGGCGTCAGCGCACGGGTCCTCGTGGACAGCGCGACGGCGTTGGAGACGTCGCGGAAGCCGTTGAGGAATGCGAACCCTGAAGCCAGGCCAACCACCAGGACCAGGAAAGCGACCGTCACGTCATGATTCCTTGACGATGATGCTGCCTACCTGGGTGGCGACCTTCCGCATGTCCTTGGTGACATCAACCAGCTGGTTGGCGATGTCCCGGTGCCGCGCGTACTGCGTGGATTTCATGTCCTTGAGCATCTCGGCCACCCAGATGCGATGCGACCGCTCCGCCCGTTTGGCAAGCCTCAGGATTTCGATCCAGTAGTCCTCAAGCTCGTCCAGGTCCTCAAGTTTCCGCATGGCGTTCACAGTGAGTTCGGCCTGGCGGCTGATGATTTCCAGTTGGTCGGCCGCGCGCTTGGGCAGCCGCTCCAGCTTGTAGAGGGCCACCAGCTCACCGGCGGCATCCAGCTTCTCCATGGCCTCGTTGAGGTGGCGGGACAGCGTGTACATGTCCTCGCGGGGAAGCGGGTTCACGAAGCTGGTGCGCATGTGCGTCAGGAGCGCGAAATGCAGGTCCAAGGATTTGGACTCGTGCTCGTGCAGTTCTTCGGCGAGGCGCTGGTGCTCGCTGGCCTGTGCGCCGAGGATTTCCGAGAGGGTTCCGGTGGCAGCCACAATGACGCCGGCCATCTGAGCGAGCAGTACGAGCCCGGCAGGTTCCTGGGGGAAAAGGCGCAGCTTCATGTCGCTTCCGGGCTGGGGACGGATGGGCGGCGGACGGCTTGACTTGACGCTGCCCGTTTCGTTGCCAACTTTACCGGTCCCACGACGGCGGCGGGGAAGCATGCGGGAACGTTGCGGGGAGTTGTCCCCATCGCGACGCCGGCGAAGACCATGCAACACTTGGCAGGACTCGAATTAATCCAATCAATGGGGGAATTATGCGCATCAACAATGTAGTGAAGATCACCGGCCTGGCCGCTGCGGGATTGCTGGCCCTGACCGCCTGCGGCGCCACCACGGCGAGCTCGACGACGGGTGGTTCGGCATCGCCGTCGTCCTCCACCTCGACTGCCTCGGCATCGCCGTCGGCGTCTCCGGCTTCCTCCGACGCGGCAGGGGCCTCCTCGGGCTCCTACAAGGCCGCCGCCTGGGCACTCGCGATCACGGACAAGGGAGACAAGCTAGGCACCATCAAGGGCGACAGCTTCAGCGTTGACATTTACCAGGTAGCCACCGACGTGGCGTCCAAGGACAGCATGTTCGTGGACAAGGAAACCAAGGAGAACCTGCTCAAGAAGGGCGCACCCGTGGTGTACGTGAACTACGTGGTCACCAACACGTCATCGGCCGAAATCCCACTGAGCCACTCGCTGATCACGCCGAATGCCAAGTACACGGACTGGAAGTACCTTGGCGGCATGCCGTCCGACTCCAGCAGCGACGGTTACAAGAAGCACGGCCTGAGCAGCTCCGGCACCAAGCTCAAGGAGGATGCACCATTCGTGCTGGCTCCAGGCGAATCATTCAACATTGCCGAGAACTTCGCCTACACCGCAGGCAAGGAAGCGGAGGTCAAGGCAACCCTGACGCCGCAAAACGCTGCCGGCTCCTTGGACCACGACAAGCGCGAAGAAGCCGAAACCACGGTCACGCTGAAGTAGTTCACCCTGCACTTTGCCCGGGCCTGCGCCAGTGCTGGTCCGGGCAAAGTGCGTCCGGGCATAAAAATGGTGCCGAACCGGATACGCCTCTCGGCGGTAGGCCGCTCGAAGCGGCTATAAGTTGAAGCCCGGGGGTTTCGCGGTTCGACACCAGTTTCAGTTTTCACCGTTGGGCGGCCTAAGTCAACATTGACAGTCCGGGCCCAACGTGGGTAGATTCCGGGGTTTTACGCCCTAGTCCAGCTCTCCCAAGCGCCAGGCATTGGCTGCGTGCTCAAGGTCCTCGGCGGTCTTGACCAGCTGGTGGGAGTTGCGGGTCAGCTTGCTGGCGTGGCCCTCGTTGCTATGCTCCGCACCGTCGGCGAGGGTCGCCTGGCCGAGCGCCACCACGCGGCAGAAAGCGGCGGAACGTTCCAGCGCGACGTCGAACTCGCCGTCGAAAGCGCCGGACAAAATGGCGTCTGCCATGGTCTTCATTTCCTCGGCCCCCGGCGGCTCAGCTACGCCAGCGACGACGTTGGAAACCTGGGCGGTATCGCGACCGGCCCGGAAGTAGACGGAGATCCGCTCGGGGTTCTGGATGGTGGCGGCGCGGAGGGCGTAGAGCCTCCACAGCGCGCCGGGCAGGGACCGGGCGGGGCTTTCGGCCCACATCTCGGCGATGGCTTCGAGGCCTTGCTCATCGGCCAGCTTCACCAGTCGGTGGGTGACTTTGGGGTCGTCACTGTCGCGGCCCCGCCGGACCAAGGCCTGGGCTGCGAGGTGGGCGGCCTCGGAAACGCGCGCGGGGTCTGCCCCGCCGGCGAACGGTTCGAAATCGATGGGCGCGAAGGGCTTGGGCTTGTGGTGCCTGTTTGCTCCGCCGTATGCGCGTGGTCCTGGCTGTTCGCTCATGAGTTCACCGTACTCCTGTGCTTTGGTGGGGTCGAGTAACGGTTGGCGGGGCCGCGCCCATGCTGGGGCCGTGCCGCCACGACCCACTTTGCCGCCGCAGCCGGCCCGACACGCCGCCGCTGCCGCGCGTCGCCGTCGAACTTTCCTCAAAGAAGGTCGCGACGGCGCACGCGGCCTTGGGTTCCTCGACTGCCTTGACGTTGGGGTACAGTATTCATGGCTGTTTCAACAGCTGGAGGGCCTTTAGCTCAGTTGGTAGAGCATCGGACTTTTAATCCGTGGGTCGTGGGTTCGATCCCCACAGGGCCCACCCTCCATGTCCCCCGGAACCACGCGGTTCCGGGGGATTTTTTGTGTGCCCGGAGATTGGGCTGCGTGGCCTATTGCCTACTTAGGTCCGCGTATCGACCGACAATCGAACTGGCCTCGCGCCCTGCGCACTATAACCAAGCTCAAATCTCCCAACGGTCCGGGACTCTCCTCTGAAGGGACATGGGGTTTCCCTCGTATTGGGACGAACTGGAGTTATGGGACTACAAGCCCCTTAGGTAGTTGGTTGCCCGAAGGGGGAAGGTCGGGTGTCAATGTTCCATGCGCCGGGCAACGATCGCCGCGTGTGGGCGGACGCCGGGGTCGGCACGCGAGTATGTGTCCACCACTTCGAAGCCCGCTCCCAGAAGACGTGTCCTCATCTCCGCAATGGGCCAGAACCAAGCCGGGGCCACAGCATGGGGGAATTCTTCAACGGAGGCGCCCTCGAAGAAGCCCAGCAAGAGGCTGCCGTCAGGTTTGACGCAGCGGGCGAACTCACCCAAAACCCGGTCGATGTCCTTTGGGTGGGTGTGAATCACCGAGTACCAAGCGAGGATCCCTGCCAGCGATTGATCCGGCGTCGGCAGCCGTTCAAGAGTTCCCAAGGTGAAAGCCACGTCTGGATGGAGCTGCCCGGCGGTCTCTATGAACTCAGGGACAAAGTCGACGCCCTCAACCTCGACTCCGAGAGAATGCAGGAAGTTGGTCCACTGCCCCGGCCCACAACCGGCATCGATGACTTTTCCGGACAATCCCGGTGCCCACGAGCGGACGAGCTCCCGGTCGGCAGGGTGGGTGCTCTCCATGGATCCCAAAAGCGAGGTGTACTCGGCTGCGCGGGCAGAGTAGGCGGCTGCAACGATGCCGGGTGACATGGGATCAGCCTAGGCGACGAAGAGGGCGGGTCCGACCGGCCCCGCCGAAGAAACCACTTGACTCCACCCCCTGCCTCCGGCCAGCATGGTTTCTACAACGTTGTAAACCAGCGCAGAAACCAGCAGACAAGGAACCCGCTCTTGGGAAACCAATCAACCCCCACCGCCCACATCACCGTCGATCCCGCGTTCGTCGTGGGGCCTGTCCGGCGGAGGACGTTCGGCGCTTTCGTTGAACATCTGGGCCGCTGCGTGTACACGGGTATCTTCGAGCCGGAGCATCCCAAGGCCGACGAGGACGGATTCCGCACCGACGTCATTGAACTCACCAAGGAACTGGGCGTATCCACGGTCCGCTATCCTGGCGGCAACTTCGTCTCCGGGTATCGCTGGGAAGACGGCGTTGGCCCCGTGGAAGAGCGCCCAACACGACTCGACCTCGCTTGGCACTCCACCGACCCCAACCTGGTGGGGGTGGATGAGTTCGCCAAATGGTCCGAGAAAGTCGGAGTCGAACCCATGATGGCCGTCAACCTGGGCACGAGAGGCACGCAGGAAGCCCTGGATCTGCTGGAGTACTCCAACATCAAGGGCGGGACCGCCCTGTCCGAACAGCGCAAGTCCAATGGCGCCGTCGAACCCCACAACATCAAGATGTGGTGCCTCGGAAACGAGATGGACGGCTTCTGGCAGATCGGCCACAAGAAAGCCGGCGAATACGTGCGTGTGGCGGCTGAAACGGCCCGGGCCATGAGGATGGTCAATCCGGACCTGGAACTGGTGGCTTGTGGCAGCTCGGCCCCCAGCATGCCCACGTTCGGCGAATGGGAGCGCGTGGTCCTCAACGAAACCTACGAACTCGTTGACCTGATCTCCGCGCACCAATACTTCGAGGACCACGGCGACCTGCAGGAACACCTGTCCGCCGGGCATCGGATGGAGGGCTTCATCAAGGACCTGGTGTCCCACATCGACCACGTGAAATCGGCCACCAAGTCCAAAAAGCAGGTCAACATCTCGTTCGACGAGTGGAACGTTTGGCACGCATCGCGGGACGAATCCAAGGTCCCCACGGGTGACGATTGGCCGGTGGCTCCAGTGCTGCTGGAGGACCGCTACACGGTGGCGGATGCCGTACTGGTGGGAGATTTGCTCATCACGCTGCTGCGCAACACGGACCGGGTCCATGCAGCGAGCCTCGCGCAGTTGGTCAACGTCATCGCCCCGATCATGACCGAGCCGGGCGGGCGTTCGTGGAAGCAGACCACCTTCCACCCGTTCGCGCTCACGTCGCGTCACGCCTCGGGGACAGTGCTGAACCTCGCAGTCGAGTCGCCGGAGTTGGAGGGTGGCTACACGTCACTGTCTGCCGTGGCCACCCATGATGCCGAAGCCAAGGAAGCCGTGGTGTTCGCCGTGAACCGCTCGGCGACGCAGGCACTCACGCTCGATGCCGCCGTCGGAAGTTTGGGTGCCGCGCGCATTGTCGAGGCGGTGACCTACACGAACAAGGACCCGTACTGGCAGGCGACAGCTGACGATTCGACCTCGGTCCTGCCGTCCGAAAACGTCACGGCAAAGCTCGACGGCGCCCGGCTCACCGCCGGGCTCCCGGCCGTGAGCTGGACCATGATCCGTTTGTCGCTCGAGTCCTAGGCAATCGCCTGCGAACCGTCCTGGAACATCGGATAGATGGAGATGGGCGTGACGGTGGCGGTGGGCTCCGGTGTCGGCAGTGCCGGCGCCGGAGCTTCCGTGGTCACGATCTCCATGGACTCCATGTCCAGGAGCCGCCTGGTGCCGGTTTCGTCCCGGAGCCAGAACAACTCGGTGCCTCCAACCGTCTTGACCACGGTGCCCCGGTGGTAGAGGCGCCCGTTGTGCCACGCCTCGATGTAGTCGCCGGGACTCAGCGCGTGCGGCTCCTCTGCGGTCCCCGGCAGGGTGCCGAATGCCTGTGCCAGGCTGGCTTGTGTTTTCAACGCTTGGAAAAGATCCCTGTTTGCGATGGTCATGTCTGCTCCCCTCAGCTGGCTCGCTGTCTGTGGACCTCAGCATTGCGCATTGATGTTGCGGGGGCGTTGCAGGGGGATGTGCGATGTGTGACGGCTAGGACGGGGAGGGGTCGTCATCATGGGCTTCCGGGTCACGTGAGTCGTTGCCCGGAAGCTCGTCCGAGAACGGCGCACGTGGCCCGCCCGAATGATTGTTCAGGAGCTCGTTGGCTGCCATGGCCAACAAATCACGTTCCAGTTCGGGAATGGACAGCATGCCCTGCAGGTAGGCCTCCACTTCATATTCGCCAACGGACCCGCCGATGCTGAAGTAGTAGAGCCACAGGTTGCCGGTGTTGATCCGCGCGGCATCGAGCGCCGTTTGGAGTCTCCGGCGTTGCTCGGGTTCGTTGATGTCGAAGCCCATGTCCTGCCGCCTAGTTCGGGTCGGCCGGTGTTCCGGCTACGAGCTGCGCGCTGACGTCCTGCAGGGTGCGCTGCTGATCGCGAGCGTCCTTCATCAGCAACTGCAAGGCACGCTCCGGAGTGACCTTGTGGCGTTCCATCAGGATTCCGCAGGCACGGCTCACCAGGTCCCGTCCGTAGAGGGCGGACTGGAGTCCCTCGCTGATGCGTCGGGGTGTCTCCGCGCTCTGGATGTGGGAGAGCAGGGTTGCGGCGGGGGACGCGAAGAGTTCCATCAAGGCGGAGTCGTCGGGGCCGTACGCGAAGGGACGGGCTGCATAGACCTTCATGGCACCGATGCTGTGACCGTCAGCGATCAAAGGTGCGCTGATGACCGATTTGATGGGCAATGACCTGACCGCGGCACTCCATTCAGGCCAACGGCTGTCCGCGCCGACATCGTCAACGAGCACGGTTTCTTCAGCGGCCCAGGCTGTAAGGCAGGGTCCTTGGCCCAGCTCGTACTGGATGGTGTCCGCCTGCTCCACCACGGCATCCGTATGGCCTGTGCTTGTTCGGCGAGCCTGTGCATCAAGGATGGATACCCCTGCCCCGAGCGTTCCGGGAATAGACTCCTTGACGGCCTGGGAAAGCCGCTGGACAGCGTGGTCCACTTTTTCTTCGGTCAGGAGGAGCCCCAGGATCCGGCCGATCGCCGTAGACAACTCATCCAGAGGAAGCTTGTTGATCATGGGTAGTGCCTCCGGCCGTTCCGGGCGGGCGGCCGTCCGGGGAATACTGTGGATCGCTCAGAATCTCTTGTGGTAGTTCCAGCGTAGTCCTTTCCGCTGCCTGTGAGGCGCTGGAAAAGGTTCGAGCCCTTAGTCGTCGAAGGACGTTCTGATCCTGTGGTCGCCGGCAACGCCCGCAATGACGCCTGCCGCAACTGTCCTCAACTTGATGTTGCGATGGTTGGATGCCTTGACCAGGATCTGGAAAGCCTCGTCACGGCTGCACCGGTTCTGAGCCATGATCATTCCCACCGCGGTGTCGATCGTGGTGCGGGATTCCAAGGCAGCTGCCATGTCATCCCTGGTGTCACGCAACTGGGCCATCTTCAGGGCCAGCTGCAGCGCCTTGGACGCAACACCCGTGACCTGCCGCGCCGCCAAAATGTCCCTGTCGAAGTACGCGTGGTCATGCGTTGAGTACAACGTCATCACGCCATCAGCGGACGGTCCTAAGTCCAACGGAAGGGCCAGGATGGAGCGGGCCTTCGTGGCCTCGGCGGCACGCACGTAATCCGGCCAGCGCCGTTCAGTATGAACATCAGGTACATGGATGGTTGCGCGGGTCCGGGCCGCTGCAAGGCCTGGACCGTCGCCGTACCTGTACTGGATGTCGTCAAGCTTCTTGGCAAGGGGGCTGCTGCTCGCCGCGGCCAGAAGTTTCTTGTTGCTGATGACGGTGGCTCCGCACGCCACGGGGCTGCCCATCGCGCTAAACCGGGAGGCAGTCGCTGTGACGAGCTCCGGCAGGAAGTCAGGGATATCCGCGCTCTCCACCAAGAGGTCCTGCAGCTGCGCGACGAATTCGGCATTGTCCCGGGCTCCGGGGTGCGATCGGTGGTTGACGCTGCCCGTACGTGTCAGATGTTGCCGTCCGGTCATCGCGTTCCCCCGTCGTCCTGCTTCCCGCCTCCGGCCTGTTTCAGGATATCTTCAGCGATCGCGTGAATCCGCCTGTTGCTGTCACGGGAAGCCAAATGAATGAGCTTTAGAGCCGTTTCTCGGTTGCAGCTGTTTTGAATCATCACCAAGGAGATCGCCGCGTCAACCACGGCCCGGGATGCCAAAGCGGTCCTCAAATCCTGCGGATAGGGGTCCGGAGCGTGCAAACGGAGAGCCAGCCGCAAGGTCTTGGACAGGGCAACGGCGTGCCTCTCGATGGACTCCACAGTGGCCGGATCGAAAGCGTCGATGAACGTCGAGTAGCAATTCAGCGCCGCCCTTGACCCGTTGTCCGTACCGATGGGGACGGCGAGGATGGTCCGGATACCTTCGGGTTGGATCACCCGGGCATAGTGGCTCCACCGATCATTGGTGTGTAGATCGGCGATGAGCACCGTGCGTTGCTGCCGCAAGGCAGTCAGGCATGGACCGTCGTCGAACTCGTACTGTTTCTCGTCCAGGCGGCGGGCGGCGTCAGTACTGCTGGCTACTGTGGACGGACCGGATGCCTGCTCCACCGTGATGGCGCAGAGCATGGGCCGGTCCCCGCCCAGCAGGGCCGCTGAAATGGTGGTCAGGCCTAAAAGAAACTCGGTGAAGCCCGAACTTTCCAGGAGCAGGTCCTGCAGTTGTTCCGCTGTAGGTAGTGCGTCGTGCGGGGCCATGCGGCCTCATTCCCTAACGCCAAAGCGTGGACTCCAGCTAGCGGCCGAGCACTCGTATTCGTGCGCAACCCCGAACGTCAATCCCGAACCAGCCCGCCGCGCGGAATCTCCTACTCTTCACACTACGCCTGCCCGACATGTAAGGAGCCGGTGGGCCCGATCTGCAACGATGTATCCCAACCGCAACCGAAGGAGCACCTTGATGGCCGTCACCATGAACGACGTCGCGCGCGCGGCCGGGGTCTCGTTGAAGACAGTTTCGAACGTCATCAACAACTACGAGTTCATCCGGCCAACCACCAAGCAACGCGTCCTTGATGCCATCGACGAGCTCGGTTACGAGACCAACCTGACGGCCCGCAGCCTGCGTTCGGGCAAGACGAGCATGATCGGCCTGGTCCTGGCGGACCTTTCGGTCCCCTATTACGCTGAGCTGGCTTCGGAGATCATGAAGGCTGCATGGGAGCGGGGCTACCGGGTCCTCGTGGAGCAGTCCGGCAACGAGGCCGGCCACGAACGGGCAGCCCTGCAAGGCCAGTTCCGCAGCCTCACCGACGGACTCCTTTTCATCCCGCTGGCCCTCGACGCCGGGGACATCATCACCGCGGCGGGCAACAAACCGTTGGTCCTCCTGGGTGAGTTCGTGGAGGATCCGCGGCTGGATATGGTCCTCATCAAGAACCACGAGGCCGCCGCCGCGGTCACCACGCACCTGCTCGCGGGCGGACGCCGTCGTATAGCCGTCCTTGGCGCGGTCGACGGCGACACCACCGGCAGCAACGGCCTGCGGTTGAGCGGGTACAAGGCTGCGCTCGCTGCCGCCGGTGTTGAGTATGACCCGGCGCTGGTGGTCGGCTGCGACTGGAGGCGCGACGGCGGGGCTGACGCCACCGCGCGATTGCTGGACAGCGGTGTGGCTTTTGACGCCGTTTTTGGCCTCAACGATGCCCTTGCCCTGGGTGCGCTCCACGAGCTTCTGGTCCGCGGCAAGAAAGTCCCGGAGGACGTTGCCGTGGCGGGCTTTGACGACATCGACGAGGCGCGGTTCGCGTCGCCGTCGTTGACCACGGTGGCGCCGGGGCGTGCGGAAATCGCGGAGCGCGCCGTCGAACTCCTCATTGAACGGATCGAAGGCAAGGGCAGCATCGGTAGCGTGCAGCAGCCCCGGGCCGCCTATGCGCTGCGCGTCAGGCAGTCCGCGCCGTAGGGCGTTACTGTCTAAGGGTGAGCCATGTGATCCCTGCCGAAGTTGTTACGCCAGCCGTCCTGATCGACGTTGACATCCTTGACCGGAACATTGAAGGGATGGCGTCCAGCACGCTCAGCCGTGGGCTCAAGCTCCGCCCGCACGTGAAGACACACAAGACGTTGGAGATAGCGCGCAAGCAGTTGTCCGCTGGAGCTGTGGGGATCACCGTAGCCACCATCGGCGAGGCTGAGGTTTTCGCAGCGGACGGGGTGAACGACATTTTCATTGCCTACCCGTTGTGGGTGGAAGCACGTCACGCTGAACGCCTGCGGGCACTGGCCGCCACCTGCCGTCTTGCGGTGGGCGTGGATTCGGCGGAAGGCGCGACGGCGATGGGTCGCCAGCTCGGCGCGGATGCGGCGAGCATTGAGGTGCTCATCGAGGTGGACAGCGGGCACCACCGAAGCGGTGTGCTGCCGGAGGAAGTGGTGGAAGTTGCCCGCGCGGCTGCCTCGGCCGGGTTGAACGTGGCGGGCGTCTTTACGTTCCCGGGGCACAGCTACAAGCCCGGTATGCCCACGGGTGCGGCCAGCAACGAAAACGAAGCCCTGGGACTCGCTGCGCAGGCGTTGACGTCTGCGGGTTTTGAGGTGCACACCATCAGCGGGGGTTCCACGCCCACTGCTTTGATCTCCGGGGAAACAATGGCCTCGGAACTGCGCCCCGGCGTCTACGTTTTCGGGGATGCCCAGCAGTTGGAACTTGAACGGTGCACCTGGGACGACATCGCCTTGACCGTCGCAGCTACCGTGGTCAGCCGGCACGAGGCCAACGGCGGAAACGTGCGCCGTGTGGTGGTGGACGCCGGCAGCAAGATCCTGGGCAGCGACCGCCCGGATTGGGCTACGGGGTACGCCCGGCTTCCTGAGTTCCCGGAGGCCAGAGTCACTGCGCTGTCCGAACACCACGCCACGGTTGTGTGGCCGGACTCGTCGGAGCTTCCGCCGCTTGGCACCCGGCTCCGGGTGATCCCGAACCACGTCTGCCTGGCCATGAACCTGGTGGACGAGGTCACCGTAGTGCGGGGAGGTTCCGTGGTGGACAGATGGGCTGTGGCGGCGCGGGGGCGCAACAGCTAGGCGTTTTTGTAGACCGCGTATTTCGCATTAGGGCACAAAAGCTTTACCTAATACAAGTCGTGTGACAGAGTGTCATCAAACGGCCTTTTGGTCCACTTCGATTGATGACTGGAGTACCCCCATGAACCCCTTTTCCGAGGAGCTCAAGAACCATACGGTGGCCGCACATGAGCATGCCGAACAGGCTGGTTTTGTCACGGAGTTGCTGGCCGGTCGGATGGACGCGAGCCAGGTGGGCGCCATGCTGCTGCAGAACCTTGTCATCTACCGGGCCCTGGAAACAGCCCTGGAGGCCAACAAGGATCCACGGCTCGAGGCCTTCGCCGACCCGGCCCTCATGAGGGTCCAGGCGCTGGAGCAGGATCTGGCTGTGCACTACGGCGACGACTGGGAGCAGCAGCTCGCCTCGGGTGAACTGCACGTGACGCCCGGTGCGACGGCGTACGCCGACGAGCTAGCTGCGCTCGGGCCGGCTTCAGCCACCTACCTCATGGCCCACCACTATGTCCGCTACCTGGGCGATCTTTCCGGCGGGCAGATCATCTCCGCGCTTGTTCAGCGGCACTACGGCCTCGGCCCGGAAGGATTGAACTTCTACGCCTTCGACGGCATCGGGAAGATCAAACCCTACAAGGACGCCTACCGCAGCCACCTGGACGAGGCAGAGTTCTCGGATGATGAAAAGCAGGAAATCCTGCACCACGCCGTAGTGGCATTCGAAACCAACCGCCAGGTCTTCGTGGACCTGATGCAGCAGTACTCGCAGTCATCCTCGAGGCTCTAGGCGACTGCCGGCGCAAACCACTAGGCCACGGCAGGCACGCCTTGGAAGAGCGTATGGAACTCGCGGTTGTGATAAACCAGCGGAGCTGAGCTGGACGGATTGGACCGGATATCCAGAACCTTCGCTGCCAGCAGCGCCGAGCCACCCAAGGATGCCCGATGGACGATTTCGCAGCGCAGCGCCCACTGGGCCTCCCTGAGGAGTGGCTCACCGGTGGGCAGCAACTCCCAGTCCATGCTTTCGGTGAAGCGTGGCGCGGTGGGGTCCGCGAAAGTCCGCGCCATGTCCAGCTGATCGGCGCCTATCAGGTGCACCACGATTGTCTGCGCGGCCGCAATGAAGGAAGCGGAGCGGCCGCCGGTCACAGAGAATGCGAGCGTCGCTGGATCCACCGCCACTGATGCAACGGAGGATGCCGTCAGCCCCACCGCTCCCTCGGGCCCGGATGCAGTCACAATGGCGACTCCCGCTGGGTGGGCGCGGAACGCAGCCCTGAAAAGCTCGCCGACGGGCGCGGGCAGGGATTGGGGGTGGGTCATTCATACACCTCTGGTGTTACTGGGGCGGGATGGCGCCGCTTTGCGGGCGCACACCTGACCGATGCTAGGACCTCAACTTAAGTTGAGGTCAATTCGGGTGATTCCGACCCCCGCCTGTGACGCCATGGAAACGTTGCCGAAACTTCCGCTCCCTACGCTGGTCACAACTGTCACAGCCGTGCCCGGACGCTAGGAGAATCGATGCACCTTTTGCCCCGTGAGCAGGAGAAACTCATGATCGTGGTGGCTGCCGATCTTGCCCGGCGCCGCCAAGGGCGCGGCCTCAAGTTGAACTATCCGGAAGCCGTGGCAATCATCAGCTACGAGCTCATCGAAGGCGCCCGCGACGGCCGAACAGTCGCCGAACTCATGAGCTACGGAACCACCTTGCTTCGCCGGGAAGACGTGATGGAAGGCGTCCCGGAGATGATCCACGACGTCCAGATCGAAGCCACCTTCCCTGACGGCACCAAGCTCGTCACCGTCCACGACCCCATCCGATAGGAGCCCCCATGATCCCCGGTGAATACAGGCTCCAGCCCGGATCCATCGCCTGCAACAGCGGCCGTGAGGCGATCGCCGTCGAGGTTGTGAACCGCGGCGACCGGCCCATCCAGATCGGCTCGCACTACCACTTCGCCGAGGCCAACCGGGCCCTGGAGTTCGACCGCGAAGCCGCCTGCGGCCTCCGCTTGGACATCCCTGCGGGCACGGCCGCACGGTTCGAGCCAGGCGACAGGAAAACGGTCCAGTTGATCGAGCTCGCCGGGTCCCGTGAAGTGTTCGGCCTCAGCAACGCAGTTAACGGAAAGCTCGACGGCGGAACTGGCGTTGCCGGAGAACCCCGCCCGGGCGTCGCGGCGGAAAGGGACCACCAGTGAGCTTCGAGATTCCCCGCCGGCAGTACGCCGAGCTGTATGGCCCGACAACCGGCGATGCCATCCGCCTGGCCGACACCGAACTGTTCCTCGAAATCGAGAAGGACTACACGGTTCACGGCGAAGAAGTGGTGTTCGGCGGCGGCAAGGTGATCCGCGACGGTATGGGCCAAAACGGCCAACTGACCCGCGCGGAGGACATTCCGGACACCGTCATCACCAACGTGGTTGTCCTGGACTACACCGGTATCTACAAGGCGGATGTTGCCCTCAGGGGCGGGCACATCTTCAAGATCGGCAAGGCCGGCAACCCGCAGATCACCGACGGCGTGGACATCGTGATCGGTGCCAGCACGGAGATCATCGCCGGCGAACGGAAGATCCTCACAGCCGGTGGCATCGACACCCACATCCACTTCATCTCCCCGGAACAGGTTCCCGCGGCGCTCTGCAATGGCATCACCACCATGGTGGGCGGGGGCACAGGTCCAGCCGAAGGAACCAAAGCCACCACCATTACGCCCGGCGCCTGGCACATCTCGCGGATGCTCCAGGCCGCCGAAGGGCTCCCGGTCAACATCGGCCTGTTCGGCAAAGGCCACGCTTCCGCCGTCGAGCCCCTCGCGGAGCAGATCCGCGCCGGTGCCGTCGGACTGAAGGTCCACGAGGACTGGGGCTCCACCACGTCCTCCATCGACATGTCCCTGCGCGTCGCCGACGAATACGACGTCCAGGTTGCCATCCACACCGACACCCTCAACGAATGCGGGTTCGTGGAAGACACCATCCGGGCCATCGACGGTCGCGTCATCCACACCTTCCACACCGAAGGCGCAGGCGGCGGGCACGCCCCGGACATCATCAAGATCGCCGGGCTGCCCAACGTGCTCCCGGCATCCACCAACCCCACCCTGCCGTACACCAAGAACACCATCGAAGAGCACCTGGACATGCTCATGGTCTGCCACCACCTCAACCCGGACATCCCCGAGGACGTCGCCTTCGCAGACTCCCGCATCCGCGCCGAAACCATCGCCGCGGAGGACGTCCTCCACGACCTTGGGATCTTCGCCATCACCTCCTCCGATTCCCAAGCCATGGGCCGCGTAGGTGAAGTGGTCACCCGGACCTGGCAGGTAGCCGACGCCATGAAACGCCAACGCGGAGTGCTGAAGGACCCGTCCGGAACCGTCCACGGCTCCGCTGAATCCGACAACTTCCGCCTCAAGCGCTACGTCGCCAAATACACCATCAACCCGGCCATCGCGCAGGGCATGGCAGACGCGATCGGCTCCGTGGAAGAGGGCAAATTCGCCGACCTTGTGCTCTGGGATCCCGCGTTCTTCGGCGTGAAACCCGAGCTGGTCATCAAGGGCGGGCAGATCGCCTACGCACTCATGGGCGACTCCAACGCCTCCATCCCCACGCCGCAACCCCGCACCATGCGGCCCATGTTCGCCACCTACGGCAAAGCCCTCCAGAAGACATCCATCACCTTCCTGTCCCAGGCAGCCATCGACGCCGGAGTGCCCGCCGAGCTGGGCCTCGAACGCATCATCAAACCCGTCACCGGCATCCGCAACCTCACCAAAGCGGACCTGAAATACAACGGCGAAACCCCGGACATCGCCGTCGACCCCGAAACCTACAAGGTGACGGTCGACGGCGTCGAAGTCACCTCCCAGCCGTCCGACGTGCTGCCCATGGCGCAGCGCTACTTCCTCTTCTAGGACCCCATGATCATCGAAAAAATTCTCGGCAACCTGCACGAACAGCCCGACGCCTACACAAACCACCACAAAGAAAAGGTGGTGCTCCCCAGCGCCCTGCTGGTCAAACGCATCCAACGCGTCACCACCGACCACGGCAAAGAACTCGGCATCCGCCTCCCCACCGGTACAGGCGACCTGCGCGACGGCGACATCCTCGCCGTCGAAGACGCCAACGTCATCGTCATCTCGGTGCTGCCCACGGACGTCCTTGTTATCGGGCCGCGGAGCATCCACGAAATGGGGGTCGTAGCGCACTCGCTCGGCAACCGGCATCTCCAGGCACAGTTCTTCGACGAGTCGAGCGAGTACGGGGCCGAGGTCATGGTGTGCCAGTACGACCACACCGTAGAGGACTATCTGAAGAGCGTCGGCATCCCCTATGACAGGCAAGAGCGGGTCATGCCGGTGCCGTTCCGCCATGCTGAGCATTCGCACTAATCGTGTGCCCGCGGGTGGTGGCGGCTGGGGCGCCGCCCCGGATTTTGGGCCGTGCCCGCTTCGCGATGCCCTCCACACCGCGGCCCAAAAATCCGGCGCGGCTGTCTGTCGGCTCACCCTTGAGGGCCCGCGATGAGTGCGACGTATCAGCTGGCTCTTCAGCAGTTGACCGACTCGGCGCTGCCTACGGGGGCGTTTGCTCATTCTTTGGGGTTTGAGAGCTACATCCACCGTGGGCTCGTGGGTGATGAGGTGACATTCAGCGCGTGGTTGGCTGCGTTTGTGGGGCAGCAGTTGGTTTATTCGGATGGGTTGGCTTTGCGCTTCCTGTTTGAGGGGGTGGATGTTGGCTTGTTGGATGGGGTGTTGAGCGGGCAGCTGTTGGCCCGGGAGGTGCGGGAGGCTTCTTTGAAGATGGGGGGACGGCTGTTGGAGATTGGCGGGGAAGTGTTTCCGTCGGCGGAACTGGAGGCGTACCGGGGGCTCATTCGTGAGGGGGGTGCTTCGGGGCATCAACCTTTGGCTTTTGGGGTTATCGCACGGTCGCTCGGCGTTCCTTTCGAGGACGCGCTTTCCGCTTATTTGTTTGCCACGGTTACTTCCCTGACACAGAACGCCGTGCGCGCCATTCCGCTGGGGCAGAACGCCGGGCAGCGGGTACTTCGTCAAGCGCACGACGCCGTTGCTGCCGCCGTCCGGGATGTAGCACGGCTGTGCTGGGACGACTTCGGGGCAGTGAGCCCCGGACTGGAAATTTCACAAATGCGGCACGAACGGCAACGCGCCCGCATGTTCATGAGCTAACCCAGGAGGACACATGACAGAACCCATCAAAATCGGCGTCGGCGGGCCCGTCGGAGCAGGCAAAACGCAGCTCGTGGAACGCATCACCCGCCACATGAGCGGCGACATCTCCATGGCCGCCATCACCAACGACATCTACACCATCGAAGACGCCAAAATCCTGGCCGCCAACGGCATCTTGCCCGAGGACCGGATTATCGGCGTCGAAACCGGCGGCTGTCCCCACACCGCCATCCGCGAAGACACCTCCATGAACACCGCCGCGATCGAAGAACTCAAAACCCGGCACCCCGACCTGCAAGTCATCTTCGTCGAATCCGGCGGCGACAACCTGTCCGCCACCTTCAGCCCCGAACTCGTCGACTTCTCCATCTACATCATCGACGTCGCCCAAGGGGAAAAAATCCCCCGCAAAGCCGGCCAAGGAATGATCAAGTCCGACCTCTTCATCATCAACAAAACGGACCTGGCCCCACACGTCGGGGCAGACCTCTCCGTCATGGAGCGGGACTCCAAGGAATTCCGCGGCAACAAACCGTTCTGCTTCACGAATCTGAAGACCGACGAAGGGCTGGGGAATGTCCTGAACTGGATCCGGCGCGACGTCTTGATGCTCGACTTGGCTCTATGAGGACGGCCGTCACCGCTTCGGCGGGGATAAGGGACCGCGCCCCGGAGCGGGAGGTGCGGGGGCGGCTTGAACTCGGAGTCAGTGTGCGGGGCGGGAGGTCCGTTGCTTCGCGGCAGTTTCATGAGGGCGCTTTGCGGGTGCTGCGGCCGCATTACTTGGATCAGAGCGGGCAGGTTTGCTACGTCATGGTCAATCCTGGAGGGGCGTATCTTGGGGCCGATCTGTTCCTCATTGATGTAGACGTTGAGGCGGGGGCCGCGCTGTTGTTGACCACTCAGTCGGCTACAAAGGTGTACCGGACTCCGGGGTCGTTCGCCGAGCAGCGGATGAATATCAGGCTGGGGGAGGGCGCCAGGTTGGAGTTGGTGCCGGACCAATTGATTGCCTACCGGGAGGCCAGCTACCGGCAGAATTCGCGCATCAGTCTCCACCCGTCGTCGAGCCTTGTCATGGCCGAGGTCATCACACCGGGGTGGTCCCCGGACGGGGCTTCCTTCAAGTACGAGGAAGTGCGGCTGCGTAACGAGATCCGGGTCGAGGACGAATACGGCGCGAAGCTGTTGGCCCTCGACAACCTCCTGATTCTCCCGCCCGTCAACGATGTCACGGGGATGGGGTTCATGGAGGGCTTTAGCCACCTGGGATCGTTGGTGGTGGTGGACCCGCGGGTGGATCAGGCGCTCGCCGATGAGCTGGCCAACATAGCCCGGGACTCTGATGCGTATACGGGAGTTTCTTTGACGATGACTATTGCCGGGACCTGCGGGCTTGTGTTGCGATCGTTGTCGAACAGCACTGAGGAACTCAACAAACTGCTGGGAGCCTGCACCGGCGTTCTGCGTGAACGCTGGTACGGCCAGGAGCCCTTGAACCTGAGGAAGTACTGATGACTGCGCTGACCGAGTTCGCCACCATGTACCGGGAGCGGGAGAAGCTGTCCCTTCGGACCCGGCTGCTGTTCACCTTCGGTGCAGTGGCCGCTTTGCACATTGCCGCCGTCGTGCTCTTGCTTGCCGGATCGGCAGGTGCGGGGCAGCCGCTGGCGCTCGGGTTGGTGATCACCGCCTACGTGGCCGGCATCAAGCACAGCTACGACTGGGACCACATCGCGGCGATCGACAACTCAACCCGGAAGTTCGTGGCGCAGCACAAGGATCCCGTAAGCGTGGGTTTCGCGTTCAGCCTGGGCCACAGTTCCGTAGTGGTCCTGGCGGGCTTGCTGGTGGTGGCAGGGGCGACCATGATCGGGCAGTTCATGGACGACGGCACCACCGGAAACAAGGTTCTGGGCCTGATCGGCAGCGGAGTGTCGGGGCTGTTCCTGCTCGCCATGGGGCTGTTCAACGGCTCGGCGTTCCTGCGCGCCACTCAGGTCTATCGGAACGTCCAAGCCGGTGGCGAGGTCCGCGCCGAAGACCTTGAAGCCAAGGGATTTGTGGCCCGGCTCCTTGCCAAGCCGCTGTCCAAGGTGGAGCGGCCGCGCAATATCTACGTGATCGGATTCCTGTTCGGGCTCGGGTTCGACACCGCCACCACCATCGGGCTGCTGGTCATCACCACGACGGCGTCACTCGCGGGTGTCTCACCGCTCGCCTTGATGGCGCTCCCGCTCGCGTTCACCGCCGCCATGACCCTGTGCGATTCCGCCAACGGCGTGGCCATGATGAAGATGTACAAATCGGCCATCCATAACCCGCAGCGCAAGCTCGGCTTCAACGCCGTGATCACCGGCATTTCCGCTGTTTCGGCGCTCTTCATCTCCGTGATCACCCTGGGCGGTTTCGTGAACGCGGCATTTGAGCTGGAGGACCCGCTGACAACGTGGCTCGGAGAAATAGACCTTGGCGACGCCGGACTGATCCTGGTGGGACTCTTCGTGATCGTGTGGGCCGTCTCAGCCTGGCGTGGCCGGAGCGTCAGAGCCGGGTCCTAGGAAGCCGCCACAGCGTTGAACAACTCGGTGGTGTCCACGCCACGGTCCGGGGTGTCCAGCACGTTGGTCAGGAACACGACGCAACGGTCCTGTTCGGGGAACATCCACCACTCCGTCCCGGCCCACCCGGGGTGCCCGTAGATTCCCTGTGCCAATAGCTCGGACTGGTTGGCGGGCAACTGGAAACCAAGGCCGGTGTGGCGCAGTGGCTTGGGCCGGGTGGTGATGTGGGAAAGCTCCGTGGTCCGCGGGCGACGCATGGCAGCCAACGTTGCGGGTCGGACAGCCTTTCCGGAATCCCGCAGGAGCTCCGAGCCCAGGTTGAGCAGGTCCGTGGCCGTGCCGAACAGCCCGGCACCTGGGTGCCTTTTCCGGTACATCGCGTGGACGTCCAGGCCTGCCGCGTCGGTGCCGTGGACGGTGTGCGGATTGGAGTCGGTGCTGAACGTGAGGCCTTTGGCGCCGGTGTCACCCGCCAAGGACAGGAGTTGCTCCTCGAAGGGGCGCCCATCAGCCCACTCGGCCATGGCCGCGGCACCCTCGAAAGCGACATTGCAGTACTGGACCAGAGACCCCGCGTAAAAGGCCTGCTCCGCGGAGGTGAGGTCCTCGCGGAGGGGGGTGCCGCCGTCGAGCGCTGGATCGGCAATCCCTGAGCGGTGGCTGAGCAGGTGTTCCAGCGTCACGGTGTCCGTGCGGCCGGCGCCGAAGCCGGGCAGGGCGTCGCTCAGCGCATTGCCCAGTGACAACTTCCCAAGCTCCACCTGGCGCATGACCGTCATGGCACTGATGGGTTTGGAGACGGAGAACAGCGCAAAGTGGTCCTCGGCCGTGGCTTGCCTGCCGCCGTCGGCTCCGAACGCCACGACCTCCTCGATGCCCTCGCTGGACGCAATCCCCAACACCCCCACCGGTATCCGCCCAAGGTCAACCTGCTTGCGGGCCCAGTCTGCTGCGGGTCCTGATTCCACCATGGTTCTGCCACGCTTTCGCTCGGGGTTGGTGAGTCGAATCTATCGCGGGCATCGGCCAAAAGTTTTTCAAAACCTGTAACCATGGCAACTCGGCCGGAAACTATACAAGTATCCTGCAGTTCAGGGCTCTACTTTCCAGGGGGAAAATCGTGCTTTCAGAGCGCGAATTGGCGTTTATCGCCATTCACAAAGACAGCTATCCATCCGTTTTCCGGTTCGTTCGCCGGCGCGTGGAATCGGTGGAGATGGCTGAAGAAATCGCCGCCGATGTTTTCCGGGTCGTCTGGCAAAAATGGGCGGATGACTCGCATCCGGATCTTCCCTACTTGTTGACCGTTGCCCGCAACCTCGTGGGTAACGCCTACCGCAGCCGCGATCGGCAGCACGCGCTGCAGGAAAAACTGCGCACGACGGCGGTGGAACGCTACGGCGATAACTCCGAGAACGTCGTGGTCCAGGATGCGATGGACCGGCTGCGCGCCAAGGATAGGGACGTCCTGCAGTTGGCGTACTGGGACGACTTGGGTACAGCCGAGATTGCACTGGTGCTGAACTGCAGCGAATCCGCAGCGAAGGTCCGGCTGCACCGCGCCCGCGCAGCGTTCCGGAAGCAGCTGCCCGCGGGCGCCGAAACGACTACACAGAAGATGGGAGTCTGAGATGGATCCGATCAAGAGCCAGATTTCCGCGATCGACCCTCTGAAGAATGATCCGGAGACTGAGATCAACGGGGCAGAGGCCTTAAGCCGCATGTTGTCCGGACCGCGCGTCTTCAGCGACAACAACCCAACCGTGGTGTCTTTGGAAGAGCGCAGGCGCCGGAAGGCCAGGATCACGGGGGGGCTGCTGCTCGCTGCCGCTGCCGTAACCGCAGGTGTCCTTGTTGCTGCCAACCTCGGCCAGCTTGCGGCTGTTCCTGCGCCGGCAGTGACCGTCACCCCGACGGAAGCAACGCCCACGCCGAGTGCCTCAGCCACGCCTACCCCCACCCCCACGCCGTCGGCCACCCCGGAGGCGACTCCGACCACCACGCCTACCCAGGCGCCAACTCCCACCGTCCCGGCTGCTGCCACCACCGCGCCTGTGGTTCCGCCGTTGCCGACGTCGCAGACGTTCACGTTCCCGGACGGACACGTTTCCTTCACCTACCCCTTGGGCTGGACCGTTCGCCCGGAACAAGGTCCTTCCGATGGGGCCACCGTTTTGGACAGCACCGGTGCCGAGGTCGCCTTTATGAGCAGCGGTTTCTACGGCGACGGTACTGCCGGGCTGGTGGACAGGACAGTTCTGGACCGTGCCGTGGTTCCTGGAGTAACGGATACAGCAGGAAACCAGGTGGAATTCGGTTTCTCCTTGAACTACTTCATGAACGTCGACTACAACTCCGGTAACGGAGGAATGCCCACGGCTGGTGGGCGTTCCGACTCTCCTCCGGCGTACGTCATGGACATCCGTCTGTCCTCTGAGCTTCAATCCGGGCAGGCTTCTTCCGGCACAAATCAGATCAAGATGCCTAACGGGTTCATGATCGCGTACGTGAAGTTTGACATCGACAAGCGGCCCACCTTTGCCACCCCGGAGGCTGCGAAGGCATGGATGGGCACCACGCAGTACGCCCAACTGAAGTCCATGCTCTTGAGCGTGAGCTACAAATAGCTCCACCCGGGACTGTAAACGTCGCTCTGACAACTCAGGGCGACGTTTGCTGTCCCCCAACGTGGGTTGGCATTCAATCCCACTGTGTCAATGCATGGCTCCAGCGGTAAACGTTATGCATTCGTCCATAACGAAGCTCTTGTGACTTGCATAGGGTTGAAGAGATCTGCTTCACACCACGCAGTGCCCGAGCTACCCAAGGATGAGTTTCAACGATGAAGAGCATCGCCCTCCTGCGCGAACGAGCCACCCGCGTCATGCCCACCGGTTCCCACTGCCCGGCGTCGGGCTTGTGGAGTCCGGATTCCAATCCGGATGCCGTGCAGGTTTTCGCCGAGGGCCACGTCCTCCCCGCCTACAACGGTGCGGCGACTGTCTGGCGGCGGCGAACTGCCGCTGAAGTGTCGGCATGACCACCACCATCCTGAATAGGCCAGCCGATTACCGGCACGTTCCCGCGGATCAGTGGACCGAACTCAGCACGGGCGATCCCGTGTGGATCTACGACGTCGCGTGGGGCGCAGGTACGGGTCGCGTTGACGACGTCTCCCAGCACCAGGAGCTGCTCTGGGTGATCTTGGAACCATCGGGCCGCAAGTTGATCTGCGGCACGGACGACGTCGAGGTCTGGTCCGTCTGAAAAGACTCGCCGAGATGGCATTTAATACCAATGTCTGAGCGGATCATACGTATTAAATGCCATCTCGGCGTCAGTTAACGGGCGAGCACCAGCGCGCTCGGCGAGCCCGTTTCCACGCGGCTGACCGGCCCGTCAGGCAGCCCGGTCTCCGGGTCCAGCGTGAAGCTGACGACGTCGTCAGACCTTTCGTGCGCCACGTCCAGCCAGCCTTCGCGGACCAGGTGGTGGCGGGGCCAGTCGCCGCCGCTCGGCACCTCGGCCACGGGCTCAAGGCCGGTTCCGTCGTCGGCAACCTTCAGCACGCAGATGCGGTTGGATCCACGGACGCCCACGTACGCGAACCGGCCGTCCGGCGACAGTGCGATCTCCGCCCCGGAGTCGCCGTCGAACGCCTTGTTGATGCTGGCCGGAACCATGGCCGAGAGCTCGTAGGTGCCGTCCGGTTCCATCCGCACGGCGGCAACTTCCACCGAATACTCCGTGTCCACAAAAACGGTCCCGCTGTGGTGGCGAGCCAGATGCCTGGGGCCGGAGTCCTTGGGCAGGACAACCTGATGGTCGGGCTGCAGGCCCCCTCCCGGCACGTACTTCCACACCCGGACCAGGTCGTGCCCGAGGTCGGTTGTCATGACGCGCCCGTCGGGGAGTACCAGGCTGGCGTGCGCGCGGCTGGGCCGCTCGTCGTCGGCCGGTGCCGTGGAGTGGGGATCGACGGCGGGTGCCGCGCTGGTGCGCGAGGTGATAGCGCCGTCGTGGTCCAGTTCGTAGAGAATCACCTGGCCATCACCCCAGCAGGTGGCCACGATGAACCGTCCGTGTGGATCCGCCGCGACGTGGCAGGTGGCATCGCCGGCGGGCCAGGGCTCGCCAAAGGCCTCCAACTCGGCGGCGCCAGCCTGACGATAAGCCCGAACGGTCTTGCCCTCCTCAGCCACGGCGTAGATCACCGGCAGCGTCGGGTGCAAGGCAAGGAACGACGGCGAGTTGGCCGCTACCGCCAACCCCGCAGACGTCAGTTTCCCGTTCCCATCTGCCGAGAGCGCGACGATGCCTTTGCCATTGCCGTCCCTGTCTGCCGTGTAACAGCCGGCCCACATCAGTGGTTCCACGTCAGTGCCCCTGGACGTCCGAGTCGACGCCCGCGTCAGGTCCGGCGTCGAGGGTTTGCAGCCTGGTGAGGTCGTCCTGGTCCAACGCGAAGTCGAAGACGTCCAGGTTCTCCTTCATCCTTTGCGGGTTCGCGGTCTTGGGGATGGCAACCAGGCCCTGCTGGACGTGCCAACGGAGCACCACTTGGCCCGGCGTCTTTCCGTACTTGGCGCCAACATCAGCCAGCACGGGAGCGTTGAGCAGATCGCTGCTGGCACCCAAAGGGCTGTAGGACTCGGTGACGATGCCGTGCTGCTCATTGAAGGCGCGGGCAACCGACCGAGGGATGGAAGGGCTGACCTGGATTTGATTGACTGCCGGGACGATGTCCGTCTCGGCCAGCAGTCGGTCAAGATGCGCAGGCTTGAAGTTGGAGACACCAATCGACCGGACTTTGCCGGAAGCCTGAAGTTCCTGGAACGTCTTCCATGTGGACACGAACTCATCCCGGCGGGGGAGCGGCCAATGGATCAGGAGCAGGTCAACGTAGTCCAAGCCCAGGCGTTCAAGGGATCCCTCCAGCCCGCCAATTGCCTTGCCGGAACCTTGGAACCCGCCGTCCAACTTGGTGGTGATGAAGAGTTCGCTTCGATCCAGCCCGCAATTGCGGATGCCGTTACCTACGCCCTTCTCATTGCCGTACTTCACCGCAGTATCGATGTGCCGGTAACCCTGCGAAACAGCCTCCGCCACGGCGTCCGCAACCTGGGGGTCGTTCAGGGGCCAGGTACCCAGCCCGAGTTGCGGGATCTTGTGGCCATCGTTGAGCTCGATGAGCGGGGCAAGTGTCATGGGCGTTATCTCCTCTGGGTTTCTACGTTTCTACGCCGGGCGCCGGCTGCTTGGCAACAGCTAGCTGCGCGACCAGTCATGAAGCCGGTCGCTCAGCTCCATGTAATCCTCTTTCACCACTTGCAGTTCGGGGTGCTGATCGTGCCATTCGATGATTTCCCTGGCACCGTCGGCGAACGGGATCGTGGCCCGGTAGTCAGGAACCAATGCCTTGATCTTGGAGTTGTCGAACACCACCGAGTGGGAGCGGTCGCCCAGCAGGTTGGGCCCGAGTTCAGGGCTGTGGGCCGCGATGGTTTCCGAGGACACATGGAAGAGCTCAGGCTCAGGAACACCGGCCGCACGGGCGAACAGGCGGTAAATCTGGTCCCACGGGAGGAACTCGTCAGAGGTAATGGTGTAACTCTCGCCCACGGCTTGAGGCCTGCCCAAGAGACCAACGAACGCCTTGGCAAAGTCCCGGCTATGCGTCAGGGTCCAAAGCGAGGTCCCGTCTCCGTGCACCATGACCGGCATCCCGGCACGCATGCGATGGATATCGGTCCACCCGCCCACCATAGCGATCTTGGTCCGATCGTAAGTGTGGGAAGGCCGCACCACGGTCACAGGAAAGTCCTGCTCGCGGTAGGCCTCGAACAGCAATTCCTCGCATGCGATCTTGTCACGCGAATACTGCCAGAAGGGGTTCTTCAAAGGCGTCGACTCCCGGACGGGAAGCGTCGTTGGCGGCTTCTGGTAGGCCGAAGCGGAACTGATGAAGACATACTGGCCCGTCCGCCCGCGGAACAAATCCAAACCAGCCCGCGCCTGATCCGGGGTGAAGGAGATGAAGTCCGCAACGGCGTCGTACTCCCTTCCCTGGAGTACCTCACGCACAGCCCCGGGATCGCGGATGTCCGCGTGCAGCACTTCCGCGCCTTCCGGAACCGGCCGCCCGGCTGACCGTCCCCGGTTGAGGATGGTCAGCCGGTGGCCCAGTGCGACGGCGCGTTCAGCCGCCGCCGCACTGATGACCCCGGTCCCGCCGATGAACAGGATATTGCGGGGCGAGACCGTGTCCGCTGCCGGGAGGAGGCTGCTCACCAGGCGTAGTCTTCGGGCGCGGGACGGTGGCCGGGGAAGATGTCGTCGAGGCGCTTGAGGGCGTCATCGTTCAGGGTGACGTCCAGCGCACGGATGGCCGAATCCAAGTGTTCCTGGGTCCGCGGTCCAACAATCGGCGCAGTCACGGCAGGCTGGTGAAGCAGCCAAGCCAGCGCCACGTCGCCGGGCTTTTGGCCAAGTTCGTCCGCGAAATCCTCGTACTGGCGAATCTGGTCCTCATGCTTTCTGAGGGTCTCGAGTGCCCGTCCTTCAGCCCGGCGGACGCCCTGCTCTTCCTTCTTCAGCACCCCGCCCAAGAGCCCGCCCTGCAGCGGCGACCACGGGATCAAGCCCAGCCCATACTGCTGGGCGGCAGGGATGACCTCAAGCTCGACTTCACGTTTAAACAGGTTGTAGATGGACTGTTCGCTGACCAGGCCCGTGTAATTCCGCTTGCGTGCAGCTTCCTGAGCCTGGGCGATGTGCCAGCCGGCAAAGTTGCTGCTGCCCGAATACAGGATCTTGCCCTGCTGCACTGCGACCTCGATCGCCTGCCAGATCTCGTCCCACGGGGTATCGCGGTCGATGTGATGGAACTGGTAGATGTCGATGTAGTCCGTCTGCAGGCGCTTCAGGCTCGCGTCCAATGCGCGCCGGATGTTCAGCGCCGACAACTTGGACTCGTTGGGCCGGTCAGTCATGGTGCCGTACAGCTTGGTTGCCAGGACAGTCCGTTCGCGGCGCTCGCCGCCCTTCGCGAACCAGCGGCCGATGATTTCCTCGGTCCAGCCGCGATGTTCCGTTCCGCCGTAAACGTTGGCGGTGTCGAAGAAATTGATCCCGGAATCCAGTGCGGAATCCATGATCGAGTGTGCTGTTGCCTCGTCGGTTTGCGGACCGAAGTTCATGGTGCCCAGGCAGAGACGGGAAACTTTCAGGCCGGAGCGGCCCAGGTGGGTGTACTGCATGTCTGATTTTTTCCTTTTGCTAGAACTGGGTAAAAGCTGCGACGGCGGGATCGGAACCAATGCGGGCGCCCGCCTCCAGGGCGGTGATGGCCGCCAGTTCGGATTCGCTGAGGCTGAGGTCCGCGGCACCGAAGTTCTCGCGCATACGGGTGGAGTCTGCGGATTTGGGGATCACGATGGTTCCCTGCGCAAGATGCCAGGCAAGGATCACCTGCGCCGGGGTGGCGTCGTGGGCCGCCGCCACCAGGGCCACGACCTCAGCGTTGAGGTCCTTGCCTTGACCCAGCGGGCTGTATGCCTCAACAGCGATTCCCAACTTGCGGCACTTTGCCGCAAGCTCTCCCTGCTGGAATGTGGGGTGGAGCTCGATTTGGTTGACGGCCGGCACCACGTCCGTTTCCCGCAGCAGCGTGTCCACGTGGTCTGCAAGGAAGTTGGAGATACCGATGGCCCGGATCTGCCTGTCCTGGTGGAGCTTCTCCATTTCCTTCCACGCCTGAGTGAAGAGGCCCTGCGAGGGGACCGGCCAGTGGATCAAGTAGAGGTCAATGACCTCCAAGCCCAGCGCTTCCCGGCTGCGCTGGAAGGCATCGTAGGCTTCGCCTTGCTCCCCGTTGCGAAGCTTGGTGGTGATGAAAAGGTCTTCCCGGGGGATCCCGGCGGCGGCAATGGCGGCCCCGACACCAGCCTCATTCCGGTAGGCGGCAGCGGTGTCGATGTGGCGGTATCCCGCTTCGAGGGCGTCCTCCACTACCTTCTGCGTTTCATCCGCAGGGACTTGGAAGACACCGAATCCGAGCTGGGGGATGGTGACGCCGTTATTCAATGTCAGCTCTGGCATGACGGTCTCCTTTGACGGAAATGGTTATGGATGCGACGCTCCAGGTTCCTGTTCGGCAGCATGGAGCTGGTTTCCAGAAAGCGTTTTCGGAGGCACTGTACTGAGCCTATGCAGTTTTTGCCTTGGAGTCAGCAATCCTGCATGATCCTGTTTTTCCTAGGTCTGGTAGTCCTACCCAGAACGGTGGCCTTTGGCACGCTACGGGCGGCAGAATGGACAGATGGGTCAAAGCGCCGAGTTCGGCAAGTTCCTCAAAGTCATGCGTGCCCGCCTGTCTCCGGAAGACGCAGGAACACTCGAGTCCAGTGGTTCCCGCAGGGTGCCCGGGCTCCGCCGTGAAGAGGTTGCTCGACTTTCCGGAGTGAGCACTGACTACTACACGCGCCTTGAGCAGGGCCGCAACATCCATCCCTCCAAGGCCGTCCTGGAGTCCGTGGCACGCGCGCTGCGCTTGGACGCGGGGGAGCAGGCGCACATGATGGATCTGCTGGAGCATTGCGCCAATTCCGCCAGTAGTCCGGGACCCGTACAAAAAGTACGGCCCGCTTTGCGGCAGTTGCTCGACGCCGTCGGGGATGTCCCCGCGATGGTGCTGGGCCGGAGAGCTGACGTCCTGGCAGGAAACCGTATGGCGCAGCTGCTGTTCGCTGACTTCGCCTCGCTGCCTGCCCCGGAGCGGAACCTGACTCGTTGGATCATTCTGGACCCTGTGGCCGGGGCCTTGTTCAGGGATTGGAAGACCGTAGCCGCCGAGGCCGTCGGAGCTCTGCGCATGGATGTGGGCCGCCACCCGAACGATCCCCAAACCAACCAGCTCGTGGGCGAGCTCGCCGTGCACAGCGACCATTTCCGCCAATGGTGGGCCGGACACAGGGTGGCCTCACGGTCCGCGGGAACGGTCCGGTTGCACCACTCGATCGTCGGGGATCTGGAACTGAACTTCGAAACCCTGAGTCTCCCGGACGACCCCGACCAATTGCTGCGGGTGTATTCCGCCAAGGCGGGCTCGCCGTCGTCGGACGCTTTGACGCTGCTCAGCAGCTTTGGTGAGGTGGGCACCCAAGCTGAGGTCAAGGAGCCCGCGCGCCGAGATGACAGTTAATGCCAATGTTTTTCAGGAACATTGGCATTAACTGTCATCTCGCGGGAGGGTGAGTCAGCGCTCCAGGCGGAAGCCAAGCTTGATGGTGACCTGCCAGTCGGCGATTGCGCCGTCCTCAAGGTGACCTCGGATCTCCTTGACCTCAAACCAGTCCAGGTTGCGCAGTGTCTGGGAAGCCGCTGCGATGCCATTCCTGACTGCCGCGTCCACGCCCTCGGAAGAAGTTCCTACAATCTCGGAAACGCTATATGTGTGGTCAGCCATGGTGCTCCTCATCATCGTCTCTGAATCCCTGGAAAGCCGGCTCGCCGGGCAAGCCGTTCATGCAGACTAGCCCACGGATCTCCTCGCGACCAGAGTCCGTACGGGCTCCAAACACGCGAGTCGTCAACGAGCTATCCCGGCCGATCGTGATGGAGTGTAGATTTTCTTGGAGCACCACTCAGTGAATCCCACAACCAGGAGTACTCATGTCAGAAGTTATTGTCGTCGGCGTTGACAACAGCGAAACGGCGAAGCGGGCAGCAGTGGCAGCAGCGAAGCTCGCCACCGCACTTGGCGCCGAACTGCACGTGATCAGCGGCTTTTCCGACGACCGCATCGAAGAGTTCGGCAGCGGCAGTGACCGGATCACCGTCTCCTCGGCGGACTCCGCAGAGTACGTGGCCCGCAAGGTGTCCGAGGAACTTGAAATCCCCGGTGGCAGCGTCAAGTATTTCGCGGCCCGCGGTACTCCGGCCAATGCCCTGATCAACTATGCCGAGGCCAACAACGCCTCTCTGATCGTGGTGGGAAACAAGCGGATGAAGGGCCTGGGCCGTGTCCTGGGCAGCATCGCCAACAGCGTGGCGCACGGAGCTCCGTGCGATGTCTACATCGTGAACACGGACATCGACGCGTAACCCACCCAAGTAACTAGCAGAACAGGCCGTTTTGAGGGTTCAAAACGGCCTCTTCTGCTACCCAGTTGGGTGTCCCGGGGCTAGTGGCCTTGGAAGGCTTCGGCCAGCCACCACGAGCCGCCGTCGGAGGCGATTTTCGCGTCGATCACCAACGGCCGGTCTTGGGTCCCGGCGTGGTAGTCGGCAATCCACGGGCGCACGGCTTCGAGGTCGGCCGGGGTTCGGACGGTGACGCCTTCCGCCCCGAATCCGCGGGCGATCGCGGCGATGTCGGTGTCAGGGAACACCACGCTGGAGAGTTCTTGCTCTGAGTGCTGCGAAGCGAAGTGGTGGACTTCGGCTCCGTAGGCGGCGTCGTTGTAGACGATGCAGACCAAGGGCAGTTTCAGTCGTGCCGCGGTCTCGAGTTCGCTGATGCCCATGAGGAAGCCGCCGTCTCCTGCGCCGAGGACGGGCAGCCGGTGCGGTTGGGCGAGGGCGGCTCCGATGGCCGTGTACAGGCCCAACCCGATTGCCTGGAATGCTTGGGTGAAACAGAATCCGAACTCGTCCGGCACAGCAAGGTACTGGCTGGGGTAGCCCATGAAGTTGCCAGAATCCACGGCAACGATCCGCGCGGCCGGGAGCAGGGTATCGAGTTCGCGGGTGAGGACGCGCGGATCAATGGACGTGGCCGTGGACAGGTCTTCTGTCTCCACGTCCCGCCACCGCGAGCCCTGTTTGATGGCCAGGGCGTTGGCTTCGGTCCGGTACTTTTCCGCCGGTTCGGGCTGCACGCCCCGAAGCGCCACCAGAGCGTCGGCCGCGGTCAGCCCCGAGTCACCCAGCAGGCCCAGGGTGATGGGCCGGTTGGCGCCCAGAGCGGCATCCTCGACGTCGATTTGGACCACCTTGGCGTCCGGGGAAATCAGCCGCCCGTGCCTCATGGTCCACATGTTCAGCGCGCAACCCCAACCCACGATCAGGTCCGCGCCACTGATCAGTTCGGCGGTCAGCGGGGAGGAGAAACCGCCCGAGATGCCGAGGTTGTGCGCATCGCCGTTGAACAGCCCGCTCGCCACCGCCGACGTCGCCACCAGCGCCCCGGCGTGCTGGGCGAGTGCGAGGATTTCGTCCCGGGCACCGCGCCCGCCGCGTCCGGCGACGAATACGGGCCGTTCAGCATTCGCAATCAGCTCCACGAGTTTTTCCACGGCAGCAGCGTCCGGGCGCACCTTCAGCGGGACAGGCACGACGACGGCACTCACCTCGTACGCAGCGGTTCCGCTTTGGACGTCCAACGGCAGACTCAGGACCACGGTTCGGCGCTCATTCACCGCGGTCCGGAACGCCCTGATGGTGTCCGCGACGGCGGTGGCGGGGGAATGGATCCGTTCCGCGACGGCACCGACGCTGCGGGCCAGGGCATCCTGGTCGATCTTGAAGTTCGAACGGATCGCCGCGGCCTGGGTATCGGCCGTGAGCACAATCATGGGGGTGCG
This sequence comes from Paenarthrobacter sp. NPDC056912, assembly GCF_042786555.1. Taxonomy (NCBI): domain Bacteria; kingdom Bacillati; phylum Actinomycetota; class Actinomycetes; order Micrococcales; family Micrococcaceae; genus Paenarthrobacter; species Paenarthrobacter sp. NPDC056912. Next base: position 152,980 of record NZ_JBHUCD010000007.1, on the reverse strand, counting down.
GCTCTTCGCTGCCTCGCCGATCCCTGTGATGGCGTTGCTCAGCCCACAGCCTTGATGCGTGGTGACCACTCCAACCTTCCCGGACATCCGCGAGTAGGCGTCGGCCATGGTGGCCGCGCCGCCCTCGTGCCGGGCGGCGGTGAACGGGATGCCCTGGGCCATGAGTGTGCTGGTGACATCGAAGTTGCCGCTGCCCACCACCCCGAAGACATGCCCGACGCCGAGCTTGGCAAGTGTCCTGCCCACCAGGGTTGAAACCCGGACCTGCCCACTCATGCGCGCTCCACCGCGCCTTTTTCAGCCGCGTGCTTTTCTACCAGCGCGTACACCCGGCTGGGGCTTCCCGTCCCGCCCACGATTGGCAAGGGAGCTACCACCAGCGTGGCGCCCGTGACGGGGAGCCGGTCCACATTCCGGAGCGACGTCACCCCGTACTTGTCGGCGCCCAGCAAGAACGAATGGACCGGGAACATCGGATCCAGTGCCCCGGCTTGGCCGGCGTCGATGCCCACCGTTTCCACGCCGAAGCCGCTGATCGAGGCGTTTCCGGCGAGCCACTTGGCACCCGCGGCGGAGACCCCGGGAGTGTGGGGTCCGGCGTCGTCCGCGTTGACGAAAGCCGCAGCGTCAGCGCCGCGGACCGCCCACCCGGTCCGGAAAATGACCCAGCAGTTCTCCGGGAACAACCCATGCTCGGACTGCCACTGCTCGAAATGCTCCGGTTCCAGCAGGAAATCCGGGTCTTCCGCTACCTCAAGGGATTTGTCGATCACCACCACAGGCCCTACCAGGCGGTGCGGTTCGATCTGGTCCACGGATTTGCCGTCCTTGCCCGTGATCCAGTGGACCGGAGCGTCCAGGTGCGTCCCGGCGTGCTCTCCCACGGTGACGTCGTTCCACGCCCACGCCGGTCCGGCGTCGTCGAAATTGCTCACCGGCGAGACGGAGAGCCCCACCGTGTTCGCGAACGGCTGGGGCAGGTTCAGGATGGGGGTTTCGGAACTGAGCGGTGTGGTGAGGTCGATGATCTCCACCGAACCATTCGAAAGGGCTGCAGTGAGCCCGGCCAGAACAGACATTGTTCTCCTATCGCTTGCTTGGTTTCAGTGCTGCTTGAATACGGGAAAATCGTGAAGGTTTCGCGGTCAGTTTCTGCGCCACCAAGTGTCCCGAGCCGCCCGACAGCCCGGGCCCGGGATGGGTTGAAGCGCCGATGTGCCAGAGACCTTCGACGGCGGTCTGGTGACCTGCCGCCTCGGGGAACGGCCGCCACAGGAGGTTCTGGAAGAGCTCAGCAGATCCGCCGTAGGGGTCGCCGTTCACTGCATTCGGGTTGGCGGCGGCCAGGTCCGTCGGTGCGATAACGTCCGAGGCCAGGACAGTGGCGCGAGTGCCCGGTGCGAACTGCTCCAGCCGTGTGAGGACGCGGTCCAGGTAGCCCCGTTTCAGTTCTTCGGTCCAACCGCCGCTGACATCGAGTTTCCCGGAAGCGTCACCCACCGGGGTGAAAGGCACTTCCTGCAACTGCAGCCACAGGGTCGCCTTGCCCTCCGGTGCCCGGGACGGATCCAGGATGCACTGCTGTCCCACTACCACGGTGGGTTCATGCGGGAGCAAGCCCGCTTCAGCCTGGGCGCAGGCTATGCCCGTGCTGTCCGAACCGTTGCTGATATGCACCAGCGGCACCTTGTTGAGCCGGGGATCGAGCCATTCAACAGGCTTGTCCAAGGCCAGATGGATCTGCATGGCCCCGCGGCCATTCTGGTACCGCGCTGCTGCTGTGGCCGCGGCCGGCGGAGGCTGGCGGAGCAACGAAGTGTAAAGGGCCTGGGGAGAGACGTTCGCCAGCACGGTGTCAGCAGTGACCAGGCCCTGCGAGGTCCGGACGCCGGTGACGGCTGTGCCCGAAACCAGGATTTCTTCCGCTTCAGTCTCCAGCATGATCCGGACCCCGTTGTCGCGCAGCAAAGTCTCAAAGGCCGCAACAAAGTGTGAAGCGCCTCCCTTCACCACCGGGAGTCCGAAGCCGTGCATGCTCATGGCCATCACGGGCAGCATCACCCCGCCGGTTGCCTGGTCCGGACCAATCCCGGCGTGCAGGAGCCACGGCGCCCACAGCTGGTCTGCCTCCCAGCCATCGAACCGGCTGCGGACGTAGTTTCTGCCGCTCATCACGGAGTCCCGGACAAAAGCCTCCGTCCCGGAGAAACGCCCGCGCCGAACAGCTCCGAAAGCGATCTTCGCGACGTCCTTGAAGGATCGAAGCTCCGCCCCGAAGGCCCCGAAAACGGTGCCTGCGTTGCGGCCGAGGTCCTCGAGCATTGCCAAGTAAGCGGCATGGTCACTAGGACTCTCGAAGTCCGTCTGCGCCGGGTCCCTGTGCGCGATCGCGATGCGATGGGCTCCCGAGCCAGGGTCCGCGGCGATGCTGGCGGTCACGGGTCCGGCAGTGTTGCAATACTCCAGGCCGCGTGAATGAAGCTCTTCCCCGAGCGCCGAATAGGCGCCACCGGACACGAACAGCGGGTGCCAGGAGGAGAGCGAGTCGTGGATGAAACCGGGCAGCGTCCGCTCCGAGGAATGGATGAAGCCTCCCAAACGGTCCGCTTGCTCAATGACGCACACGCGTTTTCCGTCCAGGGCAAGCTCCGCTGCTGCCACAAGCGAATTGATGCCGGATCCAATGATGGCGACGTCAACGGAATCGTCCATGACCGCTCCTTTCAGAAGTGCCTAGAAATCAGGGTGAGTGGCTGTTGCTGTCTTGCCTTCAAGTCCTGACATCCTCCATGCCTTTCCAGTATTTACCATGTTGCAGAAATATGACGTGCGTCATGATTGTTCTGAGTGCGACTCTAGACAGCGGCGGCAGTCCGGAATATCCACTTGGCGCGAGGATCATCCGAATTACGCAGGGTCGTCCTCTTCTTCGTGCCAACCAACCCAAGCCGCGGAGGTGAGTTGGACGTCTTTGGCGTGGAGCTCCGCCGCCCAGAGTTCGAAGTGGTTCCGCTCCCATTCGTCCCGACGGTCGTGTATGAGCTTGATGTTCTGCACTGATCCTCACCTCGCTTTCGGCACTGTTATCGTTGTGTGAGCTGGGTCATACTGGTCTTGGAAACGACTCTAGATAGATGCTGCAATCCGGAATATCCACTGAGCGTGAGGATCATCCGAAAAGCGAAAACCCCTGAACTGACCCTGTGAAGTAGGTGCCGATTGGTGAGGATTCTTCCCCGGGATGTTCTGCGTGGGCGTCCAACTATGGTCACGATGGACGTCGACGAGGCACACGAGAAAGTCTCCGAGCTGTTCTGCGGACATGAACTATCGCCGCGGACCCGGGAAACGGCCGTTGCCATGAAGCTGCGCTCTTTGCACCGCGGCGATGTGGGTATTGAGTTCCTGGACTACGGCGCCGATGTCCGGATTGAACCGGATGGCCTGAACGATTTCCATCTGGTGCAGATTCCGCTGGCAGGGCATGCGTCCATGCGCGTGGGATCGAGCACGGTGGAATCCTCGCCGCAGCGGGCGACGGTGCCTCCACTCGACCGGCCGTTCTCCATGAGCTGGGACGGTGGAAGCCCGCATTTGATTGTCTACGTCCGTCGCTCAGCGGTGGAACGCGTGGCAGGGCAGCTCTATGGCGAAAGCGCTGTGGAGCTGGGCTATGGCATGGACCTCGCAGGTGCCGCCGGTCGCGCTTTCTTGAGGTCCGTCGTCGAACTTCATGACGACATGATCAGCCAGCGGCAGTCCACGGCCCCGGCGTTCGTCCAAGGGTTGCTTGCGGACAGCATGGTGTCACGGTTCCTGATGGCCATGGAAACGCCTGCGGGTGAGAGTCGCGACGTGGACGCCGAAAGCCGGTTGGTGCGGGAATGCCGTGAGTTGCTGGAGCGGCATGCCTTCGAGGAATTGACGGTGCCGGACATTGCTGAGTGCCTGGGTGTTTCAGTCAGGACCCTCCAAACCGCGCTGCGGGCTGAAACCGGTGCGACGCCGTCGGACTTGCTGCGGAGTATCCGGCTTGATCGCGCCCGGGAGATGCTGCTGGAAGCAAGCCCGCGCGAGCAGACCGTCACGTTTATCGCGGAGCTCTGCGGCTTCACGCATCAGGGGCGCTTCTCCGCGCTGTATCTGAAGACCTTCGGCGAGCTGCCCTCGGAGAGCCTGCGCCGCTGACCCAAGTAGCTGGCATTTGTGGTTGTTCTGAGCCCTCAAAACAACCACAAATGCGAGTCAGTTGGGCGGTTGTTACGCCTCCAGCACGAACGTCTTCAGGTCGTCCAGCGTCTGCTGCATGTGGGCGTCCATCGCGAGCCGGGCTTCATTGGGATTGCGGGATTCCAAGGCAGCGGCAATCTTTCGGTGATGTCCGATTGCATGTTCCTGGATCTCCGGGAAGGCGGAAGTCTCCGTGCGTCGGGCTTCCAGAACGCGATGCAGCGGTTCGAAGAGCACGGCCACAAACACGTTGCCCGAGGCATGGAGGATGACGTCGTGGAAGGCGAGATCCGCTTCAACGAACCCGGGGAGGTCGTTCACCTCGTGCGCCGACTGCATCTTTTCCACATGCTCCTTGAGCACGGTGAGCTCGGAATCGGAGATGCGTTCCGCGGCGAGTTCGCAGGCGCCCGTTTCCAGCATGCGGCGGAGCTCGATCAGCTGGATCGCGGCGGCTGCATCCTTGGTTCCTTCAGAAGCTGCGCGCAACACCGCCTCCAGTGACGCCCACTGATTCAGGGGGTTGACGAATGTTCCACGCCCCCGCTCGACGCTGAGGATCCGTTGCGCTTCAAGGGTTTTCATGGCCTCACGCACCGTCATGCGGCTCACCTCGTGCTTGGCGCTGAGCTCAAGCTCGCCCGGTACCACGGTTCCGGGCGGAAATTCGCCCGCGATGATCCGGTCCAGCAACTCATCAGCCACGACGCCGACCAGCGACTTGCGTGCCATGTATCCCCATTTCCTGTACTCCAGACCGCCCGACGCCCCGCGGATTTTCCCCCGGGGCGGGTTGGTTGTCAGACATCTTACGCTGGCGGTGGCCAGCTCGTTTCCCAAAATCCATACAATGCCTCGGCGCATGCATCCGGATGCTCCCAGTGCACACTGTGACCGGCGTCGGGAATCGCCTTGAGCTGCCGCTGCGGTCCTGATGCCACGAACGTCTGCATCTGCTCGATGGACCGCACGCGGTCCCCGATTCCGGCGATCACCAGCAGCGGCGCGTGAACGCGCCCGGGCACTGAAGGTTCGACGCCGGTCATGGACGCCTGGGCGCTGGCGGCCAGAACCGTGAACGGAACACCGAACCCTTGGCTGAGCCGCTCCATGTCCTCGCCGGCCAACGGCCCGTACCAAGCGTTCATGAGCTTCGCCTTGGTTCCGGCGTCGAAAAATCCTTGCTTCAGCTGTGACACGAGAAGGTTCTTGAAGCCCTCATTTTGGGGAGCCGGAACCATTCCCACCAGCGTCAACGTGGCCACAAGCTCCGGACGGGCTGCGGCCAGGGCCAGGGAGACGCTGCCGCCCATGGAATGTCCCACCAAATGCACGGGGCCGCCACCCCGGGCGTCCACGGCCGCAGCTACCGAAGCAGCCGCGGAGTCCAACGTCCATTCGAAATCGAGCGGCAGCTCCTGCCCTGGGTGATAGCCCGGAAGGTCGAGAATCCAGACGGGCCGGCCCGCGTCGAGCAGTCGCCCGGCGAGGGGTTCCCAGTAGATGGAGCCGGACGCCCAACCGTGGATCAACACGGCTGGAATCTGTTTCCCAGCGGAAGCCGCAGGTGTGCGGGCATCCACGAAGGGGAGCGGAACTGCGCTGTTGCTCATGCGTCCAGCGTAGTGACGCCGGGCACCTTGCGCCGTGAGGAGCCGTGTGTCACACTAATTCAAATGTTAGATGTCAGACATCTTACATTCACTAACCGCAACAGAGATTTCCCACGATGGAGTGCACAGTGACCCTTGAAGCCGACGTACTGGCCGCTTTCCCGGCGGAAGTCCAGATTCCTGCTCAGCTGGTTGCCGACGCCGTTGCGGCGTCCTCGGCAACGTCCCCCCGCGTCCTGGTAGTTCTCGACGACGACCCCACCGGCACGCAGTCCGTTGCAGATCTGGCGGTCCTCACCCGCTGGGAGGTCGCAGACTTTACGTGGGCGTTTACCCACATCCGTGAGAACCAGACCAAGCCGGCCGTCTACGTCCTCACCAACACCCGGAGCCTGGATCCGACAGAAGCCGCAGCCCGCAACGAGGAAATCGTCCGCAACGCACTGGCCGCAGCGGCTGGCAACGTACGCCTCGGGTTCGTCAGCCGGAGCGACTCCACCCTCCGTGGCCACTACCCGCTGGAGCCGGACGTCATCGCCGCCACCGTGGCTGCTGAAACCGGCGAAGCCACCGACGGCGTGGTGATCGTTCCAGCCTTTCCCGACGCCGGTCGCGTCACCATCGGCGGGGTGCACTACATGCGGGGCGCAGCAGAAAACCTCGGTTCCCTGACTCCCGTGGCCGAGACGGAATTCGCCAAGGACGCGAGCTTCGGTTTCGCCAACTCCGAGATGGCGAAGTATGTGGAGGAGAAGTCGCAGGGCCGATTCCCCGCCAGCGACGTCATTGTCCTTGACCTGAACATCATCCGTGCCGGCGCCTCCGCCCAGGACCCGATGATTTCCGCCAAGGCAATTGCCGACGCCATTGAGTCCGCTACCAACTCCACCCCGATCGTTGCCGACATCGTCACCGAGAACGACTTCCGCGCACTGGCCCTCGGCTTGGAGGAAGCGGAACGCCGCGGCAAGAAGCTCCTCTACCGCGTTGGTCCGCCGTTCGTCCGCGGCCGCATCGGCCAGGAAATCCGCACCGCGCTGACCCCCGAAGAAGCCTTCGCGGGCAACACTCCCTCCACCGCCGGCGGATTGATTGTGGTGGGCTCGCACGTCGGTGTCACCACACGCCAGCTCAATGACCTCACGGCAGAGCACAGCTCGGCTCGCACCATCGAGATCGATGTCGAGAAGCTGCTCGAAGCAGAAGCCGACACCTACATCGCAACTGTCGTGTCCGACGTCGTGAACGCCCTCCGCAAGGGCGACGTCATCGTCCACACCAGCCGCCTGCTCATCAAGACCGACGACGCCGCAGCGAGCCTGAAGATCGCCCGCACCGTCTCGGCCGCCGTCGTGGCTGTTGTGAACCGGACGTTGAAGACCTTCCCGCCGCGGTTCGTCATCGCCAAGGGCGGCATCACGTCCTCGGACGTGGCCGCGCACGGCTTGGAAATCCGCCACGCAATCGTCGGTGGCCCCATGCTCCCCGGCATTGTCTCGCTGTGGGAGCCGGTGGACGGTCCTGCGAAGGGCATCCCGTACATCGTCTTCGCAGGCAACGTGGGCGATGACCAGTCACTGACCCAGGTCACCCGCAAGCTCAGCGCCACTTTCTAAATCCCCGCCAGCCCCCTAACCTCGCAAGCTCGGCCAGGGAACCCGGCAAGCGTGGGCCCTATTCAATGGAGAACACCATGACCAGCAGCAACTACACCGTCACCGTCCTGGGCCTCGGCGCCATGGGCCTGCCCATGGCAACCCGGCTCGCATCCGAGCTGACCGTCCACGGTTTCGACATCGCCGAGCCCCGCCTGGAGCTCGCCGCGGCGGCCGGAATCAAGACGTTCGCCTCGGCCCGCGAAGCTTCCCAGGGCGCTGACGCGCTGCTCCTGGCGGTCCGCAACGGCGAGCAGCTCAACGATGTCCTCTTTGGTGAGAGCGGCGTGGCCTCGTCACTGAAGCCGGGCGCCGTCGTGATCCTCGGCAGCACCGTCGGCACAGAGGCTATCCCGGCCACGGTGGCCAAGCTGGCCGAATACGGCGTTTCGCTGGTGGACGCTCCGCTGTCCGGAGGCCCCAAGCGTGCCGGCGAAGGTGACCTGCTGATCGTCGTGGGCGCCGAGCCCGAAGCACTCGAAAAGGCGCGTCCCGCGCTGGAACTGCTGGCTTCCACCCTGAGCATCGTGGGTGACAAGCCCGGCGACGGCCAGGCACTCAAGACCGTCAACCAGCTCCTGTGCGGCGTCCACATCGCAGCTGCGGCCGAAGCGATGGCCCTCGCCGACGCTCTCGGCCTCGACCAGGCCAAGACGCTCGCAGCCCTCGAAGCCGGAGCAGCCGGTTCCTTCATGCTCTCCAACCGCGGCCCGCGCATCCTCGAGGCCTACTCCGAAGACGGCGCCGAGGTGCTCAGCCGCCTGGACATCTTCGTCAAGGACATGGGCATCGTGGGCAAGGCAACCCGCGCCGCCGGACTCGCCGCACCCGTTGCCGCAGCCGCAGAACAGCTTTACCTCCTCGGTCAGGCCCAGGGCCTCGCCGCCGCCGACGACTCCGCCGTCATCAAGGTTGTCGCGCCCTCCAAGCGCACCGCCTAACTCCACCCCCACAAGAACCCGCGACGACGGCGGTCCCCCCTTCGCCGTCGTCGCACCTCCCGCCGGTCTTCTTTAGACTGGTCTGTCAAAGGAGACACCCCCAATGAATCCCCTCGTTAACTCGTTGATGGTTCGGGCGGCCGATGCCCCCGCCATCAAGCCCGCAGTGGAGCTGGGAACACCCCTTCTGCTGACCATCGCCGCAGCAGGCATCGTCCTGCTCCTGGTGCTGATCATTCGCTTCAAGATCCAGGCCTTCGTTGCACTCCTTGCCGTCAGCATCCTGGTAGGCGTTGCAGCCCAGATTCCGCTGAAGGACATCTTCACCGTGGTGGCCAACGGTGTGGGCAGCACCATGGGCAAAGTGGCATTGCTGATTGCCCTGGGCGCCATCCTTGGCCGCATGATCGAGGTTTCCGGTGGCGTGCAGTCGCTGGCCACCCACTTCACTGAGAAGCTCGGCGCCAAGCGGGTCGCCATCGCTTTGACCGCGGTCGGCTTCCTCGTGGCGATCCCCGTGTTCTTCGAGGTGGGCGTGATCGTCCTCGTCCCGATCGTCTACGCCTTCGCCAAGATCGCGAACGTGCACCCGATCAAATTCGGCCTGCCCATGGCCGGCATCATGCTCTCCATTCACGTTGCCGTCCCGCCGCACCCGGGCATCGTTGCCGGTGCTGGCGTCTTCGGCGCGGACATCGGGCTCATCACCCTGATCTCGCTCATCATCTGCGTGCCGCTCGGTTTCCTGTCCTACTGGGTTGCCAGCATCATGAACCGCAAGGACTACGAGCTTCTCCCCGGCGTCAAAGCCCAGGTGGATGAATTCGGTTCCGACTCCCTGGTCCACGTTGGCCACGACGGCCCCGGCGCCCGCGCCATTGCTCCTCCGCGTCCCGGCCTGATCATGTTCCTGATCGCCGCTCCGATCGTCCAGATCCTGGTTGGCACCGTTGGCACGTTGACCATCGCCAAGGACAGCTACTGGTACGGCGTGGCCGCGTTCATCGGCAACCCGTTCTTCGCGCTCCTTGTAGCGGTAGCGCTGTCCTTCTTCCTGCTTGCTGTCCGCCGCAACTGGTCCCTCAAGGAAACAGGCGAGATCTTCGAAGGCGCACTGCCTCCCATTGCGTCCATCCTCATGGTTGTTGCCGCCGGCGGCGTGTTCGGTGAAGTCCTCCGCACCTCCGGCATCGGCGCAGCACTGTCCCACACCCTGGACAGCCTGGGCTTGCCGGTGATCGTGCTCGGCTTCATCATCTCGCTGGCGCTCCGTGCCGCCCAGGGTTCGGCGACCGTCGCCATCGTGACGACGACGGGCCTGCTCACCTCTGCCGTCATGGAAGGTGGCTATTCGCCCGCCCAAATCGCAGTCATCGTGATCGCCATCGGATTCGGCGCGCTGGGCCTGTCGCACGTGACCGACGCCGGCTTCTGGACCGTGGTCCGCTACTACGGGCTCACCGTCTCCGATGGACTCAAGACCTGGACCGTCCTCACCACCATCCTCGGCCTGGCCGGCTTCGCGCTGAGCTACGTTGCCTGGATCCTGGTGGGAGGCCTGGCCCACTGATGCGCGCCAAACTCGACCACCTCGTCAGTTCTGCCCTGGCTTCAGGCTCAGCCGTTCCGGCGTTCACCTGCTACGACTTCACCACCGCCCTAGCTGTTGTTTCGGCGGCGGAAGAAGCACGGCTTGGCGTGATCCTGCTCGTCGCCCCGAAGACTGCGTCCACCGGCAATGGCCTGAGGCTCATCACGGCACTCCGCGGCTTGGCTGACTCTGCCGGCGTCCCGGTCTCCGTCCAGCTGGACCACGCGTCCGACCTCCAGGTCATCCGCGATTCCGTGTCCGCCGGTGCCGATGCGGTCCTGGCTGACGGATCGTCGCTGCCCTACGAGGACAACATCGCCCTGGTCCGCGAGGTCCGTGCCGAGCTGGACGCCCAAGGTGCTTCCGACGTCGTGATCGAAGCGGAGCTCGGCGGCCTTGCGGGCGATGAGGACAAGGCATTTGGTGCCGAAGATCCAGCGCACGACGCCGGCACTCCGGTTGCGGGGCTGACGAACCCCGCGCAGGTGGCCGACTTCGTGGAGCGCACGGGTGCGCAGCTGCTGGCTGTTGCCGTGGGCAACGTGCATGGCAAATACAAAGGCGAGCCCAACATCCGGTGGGACGTGCTCCAGGATGTCGCCGCCCGGACCGGCGTGCCCTTGGTGCTCCACGGAGCCTCCGGCATCCCCGCCGACGAGTTGGCGAAGGCTCCCGCAATGCAAGTTGGCAAGGTGAACTTCAACACGGAGCTCCGCACGGGAATCCTGTCCACCCTGGAGACCGAAACCGCCGCACACCGGGCCGACGGGGAGAATCTCCAAGGCCTGTTGGCTCGCTGGAACACTTCCGCGGCGACGTTCGCGGGCGCCACGCTGGAGCTGCTCAGCGCCTAACGGCCCGGCTCAAGAACACGGGGAGGCTAGGATCAAACCATGATCCTGGCCTCCCTGATTTTTGCCTTGCTTGCGGCAGTGCTGCACGTGTACATCTTCACCATGGAGTCCATCACCTGGACCAAACCGGCCACCTGGAAACGCTTCAGCCTTACCTCCCAGGCCGACGCCGAGACCACCAAGTCCCTTGCTTACAACCAGGGCTTCTACAACCTGTTCCTGGCCATCGGTGCGCTGATCGGCATCATCGCCGTGGCCATGGGTGCCCCGCAGGTCGGCTGGACCCTCGTGTTCAGCAGCTGCGGTTCCATGCTTCTGGCCGCCTTGGTGCTTGCCGCCAGCGGAAAGAAGTACCTCCGCGCAGCGACGCTGCAAGGCACCACACCGCTTCTCGCCGTCGTGCTTGGCGTTCTGGCCGTGACCATCAGCTAGCTTTCGGTACAGCCAGCGCCACTAGAGCTATTCGGTTCGCCTTGGTAGCTTTCAACGCATGGCCATCAAACTTGAGAACGTCGGCATTGCGGTTCGTGACCTCGAAGCCACCATCGCCTTTTTCACCGATCTGGGTCTGGAAGTCGTCGGCCGTGACACGGTCAGCGGCGAATGGACCGACACTGCCGTAGGACTGGACGGAAACCACGCCAAAATCGCGATGCTCCAGACCCCGGACGGTCATGGTCGACTCGAACTCTTCGAATACATCCATCCCGAAGCGATCGAGTCGGACCCGACCCTGCCCAACGACATTGGCATGCACCGTGTGGCCTTCTCGGTAGACAACATCGAAGAAGCCCTCGAGATAGCCGCAAAGCACGGATGCCATCCCCTGCGCGGGGTAGCGAACTACGAGGACATCTACAAGCTCACCTATCTTCGGGGCCCCAGTGGAATCCTGGTGATGCTCGCCGAGGAACTGAAAAAGACTGACTAGGACGCCGGCGGACCAGCCTGGGCAGCGGCCTCGTCCATCCACAGGACTTCCCAGTGGTGGCCATCCAAGTCCCGGAACGCGCGGCTGTACATGAATCCGAGGTCCTGTGCGTCGTAAGTCTCCGAGCCGCCGGCTTCGAGGGCTTTGGTGGCCAGGGAATCCACAGCTTCACGGCTGTCCGCCGAAAGGGCGACAATTGCCGCCGTCGAGTTCTGCGTGTCCGCGATGGGCTGCTTGGTGAACTCGGCGAACTTGGCATGAGTCAGGAGCATGGCGTAAATGGTGTCGCTGAAGACCACGCAGGCAGCAGTTTCATCGGTGAAGTTCGGATTGATGGAGTAGCCGAGAGCCGTGTAGAACGCCTTGGAGGCCTCGAGGTCGCTGACGGGCAGGTTCACGAAAATGGAGGTTGTCATGCGTCTGATCCTGCCGGTGTTTCGACGCCTCGTCCAGACCCCGGGCGGCCGCTTGCGGACATCGCCTAGGAATCACTCCTCCACAGAGGCAGCGGCACCACGCTCAGGCTGCGTCCGGTCTCGTCGAGAATATGGCCAAGGCGCTTGTAGGTCCTGACTACCGCTTGCCGTGAGATCACCGTGCTGCCGGGGGCACGTTCGGCCAGTTCCCGCTCGAATGCCTGGGCTTCCAAATAGTCGCGGACCCACAACGTGACAACCAGGTTCTGGGCGCCGAGTACTTGGGCGCTCAGCCGGCAGTTCGTCTGTGCGGCGAAGTAGCGGCCGACGTCGTCGACATACTGGGCAGGGACGTTGAGCATGAGCGTCACTTCCCGCAGTCCCCTGTTCGCAGCCGTGGACGCGTCGCACCTCAATGTGATGTAGCCGGACGCGAGAAACCGTTCCACCCGGCGTCGGGCAGTCTGGGGCGATACACCGCAGGCGGCACCCAGTTCAGCCCAGTTGGCCCTGCCGTCCTTGGCGAGTTCCTCCAGCAGTGCGACGTCCAATCGATCAGGGGAGTAGCCTGCCGGCGCGGGCTTGGCTTCCGTTGAGACCAGCCGTGCGCGGGCGGGTTCGAGTGTTCCGCTGCGCCATTCGGAGGCCTGCCGGTACAGCTTGGTGACGAAGACAACCTCGCGGTGAGTGACGCCGGGCAGCCTGGAGAAGGACCCTGTCACAATGTCCATGAGTTCCTCATGGCTGGAAGCGAAGCAATCCATGAAGACATCGTGGGAGCCGGTAACCATGGAAACCGTGCCGAAAGCCGGTTCCGCGCACAGCCGCTGGATCAGCGCCTCGCTTTCGCCCGGCAATGAGGACAGTTGGATGAACGCGGACCACCCGGCGCTGAGGTAGCGCTGCCCTGGAGACGGGGTGATCCATGCCAGCCTCTGCTCGGCCATGGAGCTCCAGCGCCGGGCAACCGTGGGACCGGACAGCCCCAGCGCATCCGCAATGCGGCTCCATTCCGCCCGGGGATTGATCTGGAGGGCATTGACGATTTCAAGGTCTAACTCTGAGATTGTGGTTGATTCGTTCAAAATTTGCTGCCTCAAATGGTTTTCTTACAATCTGAGGCTCAGTGTAATCGACGGTTCTAACGTTGTGACTCGCATCACCACCGGCGAATCCGCCCTGGACTCAAGGAAACACATGGCAAGCAAGACAGCACCTCCTGCGGCAGCGGCCACCACGCGCAGGACCATTGCGGGGATGATCCTGGCAATGGCATTAATCGAATCGCTCAGCGGCGTCACGCAAGGGTACTTGAACCCCATCCTGCCTGCGCTGGGACCGGTATTCGACATTGACGACCCCACCATCAACGGCATTTTCCTCATCTCCAACGTCAGCTTCGCCGTCCTCACGCCCATCATTTCGAGGCTGGGCGACAGCTACGGCTACCGCCTGGTGCTCCGTTGGTCCACGGGCGTAGTGACGCTGGGCGTGCTGCAGATGGCCCTGTGGCCATCGCTCTGGACGGTGACCCTCGGCGTCGTCATGCTCACCTGCGTGGTGGGCTTCATCCCGCTCATGATGGGAATCCTCCGAGTTACCAGCCCGGCCCACACCCGTACGGGGGTCAGCGTCATGATCGGCATGCTCATGATCATGGTGGGGGCCGGCGGACTGCTTGCCGGAATTGTCGGCGTCACTGATCCCACCTTGGGTTTCTGGGTTGCCGTGCCGTTCGCGGTGATCGCTTTCGTCTGTTCCTTCCTCCTGCCCGACGCCGGGATCCCCACCCGTGAGGGCATCGCCCTGGCGCCACTGCTGGCATGCTCGCTGGGTCTCATTGGCTTTGTTGTGGCGCTCTCGATGGCGCCGGAATGGGGCTGGCTGGACGTCCGTACGATCGCCGCAGGTCTGCTGGGGCTCGCCCTGCTGGCGTTCTGGGCCAAACGCGACTACACCGGCGCCGCCGGACAGCGGTTCATGGATCTGCGCATGCTGGCCAATCCCCGCATCCGCGCCATATCCGTGGCCACGTTCTTCTTCGGCTTCGCGTCCATCAGCTACTTCGGGACCAACGGCATCTTCCTGCATTCCAACCCGGACAAAACAGGCTACGGGTTCGCCCTCAGCCCGCTGATGATCGCGATTGTCCTGGCCCTGGCCTCAATACTTTCCCTGGTTTCCTCACTCCTGACGGCGCGGGCACTCCGGCGTTTCGGTGAACGCGCCACCTTGGTCTTCGCCGGTGCCCTGCTGGCAGGGGGCTTCCTGGTGATGGTCGTTGCCCACGGATCGTTCACGGGATACTGCATCGGGTTCGCCATGTTCAACCTCAGCCTGGGGATGTACCAGGCAGGAACGCGCTCGCTGTCAGTGGAAGGCGTCCCCCTGGAAGAAACCTCGACGGCGGCCGGCCTCAACGAGCTTGCTTTGTCCGTTGGAATCGCGGTGGGCGCGGCTGTGGTCAAGCTGATCTCCTCCGCTTCTGCGGAGTCCGGCCACATTACCGAAGCCGGACTGTTCTCCATCTGGGGCGCCTTGGCAGTGGCCGCCCTGATCGCCGCGGCGGCCAGTGCACGGTACCCGAAGCGACAGGCTGCTGAGGTGACAGCGTGATGACTGGACACAACACCCAAACCCAAGATGCCGCCGTCGTGCCGGTATCCAATGACGAAATTGAGTCCATCCTGACGGCTGCGCTGCAGCGCTGGAAGCCGGAGATCCTGGACCTCAGCCATGCCATCCACGCGGATCCGGAGCTGGGCGGCCAGGAGTTCCGTGCCGTCAAAAGGGTGCGGCAGGTGCTGAGGAAGGCAGGGTTCACCTTCGATGACCCGCAGCCGGATCAGCCCACGGCTTTCATTTCACGCTTTGGTTCCGGCGAGCTGGTGGTGGCGCTCTGCGTTGAGTATGACGCCTTGCCCGATATCGGCCATGCGTGCGGGCACAACGTCAACGCGGCAAGTGCCGTGGGAGCAGCGCTGGCCCTGGCGGCCGTGGCAGACGAGCTGGGTATCACCGTCAAAGTGCTCGGAACTCCTGCCGAGGAGACCACCGGCGGCAAAGTGGACCTGATCGAGGAAGGCTTCTTCGACGACGTATCCCTGGCCATGATGGCGCATGCCGGTGCTGAGGACGTGGTGGGTGGCTCGTCCTTGGCCATGTCCATGTGGGATGTCTTATTTGAGGGCCGCCCCGCGCATGCGGCAGCGGCTCCCTCGCAGGGAGTCAACGCGTTGGACGCTCTGGTGGTTGCGCAGACGGCCATTGCGTTGGCGCGGCAGCAACTACCTGCAGGCTCGATTGTTTCGCTGATCGTCACCGAAGGCGGAAGTGCCGTCAACGTCATTCCCGAGCGTGCACGGGCAAGCGTGGAAATGCGGGCTCCCGCGATCGGACAACTGCGCGTCATCCAAGAGAAGGTCCGGCGCTGCCTCGAGGCAGGTGCCCACGCAAGCGGCTGCACAGTGCAGATCACCCCCTCCGGCAACGACTACGCCGAACTGCGTCAGGACACCTTCCTGTCCAGGGCCTACCAGGAAGGGATGAAGGCCAAGGGCCGGGAGGTTGCCTTCAACACCGATCCGGTGGCGTCCACCGACATGGGCAATGTCTCGCAGCTGGTGCCGTCCATCCACCCTGTTGTGGGCTATGACGTGCGGGGCGCGGTTCACCACACCGCCGAGTTCGCCGCTTTCGGCGCTTCTGCGGGCGCTGACAAGGCGGTGGTGGACAGTTCGTTCGGCATGGCCGCGGCTGCATGTGCCGCCGCCATGGACCCCGGTCAAAGGGAGCGGCTGCTCCGCCGGACGGCACGTTAACCGGACGGCAGACTAAAGGCCGCGGTCCGCATGCTGGCTCCTTTCCTCGCCCGGGCGGAGAATGGAGTCAGCACGCGGACACGTGCCGTCGTTGGGAGAGCCATGGAGAGGGAACGGCAAACGCGCCTTTCCGCCAGTCGGGACAGGGCTGCGGAGAGGGATCCTGCGATCGACCTTGTCCGCTTTTTCTGCCTCCTCTTGGTAATCGCCGCGCACTGCATGATGGTCGGCCCCGTCCTGCACAGGGACGGGACGGTCTCCACCGAGAACACCCTCATGGAGCAAGGCTGGTTCGTCCCCGTTGCGTGGGTGCTGATGATCGTCCCGCTGTTCTTCGTCATGGGCGGCGTGACCGGGCTCCAGTCGTGGCGGCGATTGAAGGCCCGGGGCGGTACCGGATTCGACTTCGCCCAACTCCGGCTTTTGCGCCTGGTTCGCCCTGCCATGGCCCTGCTCGCGGTCATGTGGGGAGGGCTGTGGGTGGCGCTCCTCCTTGGCGTCCACCCCCAAGTCATCCAACTGATGACCACCGGCGCAGCAATGCCCCTGTGGTTTCTGGCCGCCTACCTCACTGCCCAACTCAGCGTTCCCCTTTTGGCCCGCCTCCATGAGCGTGCCCCGCTGCTGACATTCGCTTCACTGGTGGTCCTGGTCATCACGGTGGATTCCCTTCGCGGAGCCGTGCCCGTTCTCGCCTTCACCAACATGATCTTTGTTTGGTGTGCTGTCCAGCAGCTGGGTTTCCTCATGGCCGATGGCTTCTTCGAACAACGCAGCCGTACGTGGTTGGTTGGCGCGATTGTGTGCAGCAACCTTCTGCTGGGGCTTGTCACCGGCGTAGCCGTCTACCCGGGAAACATGGTTGACAACATCAATCCCCCCAACCTTTGCCTGCTGCTTCTGGCTGTTTCCCAGACGGCGACGCTGCAGCTGCTGGGGCCCGGTATCCGCTGGATCGCGGGAATCCGCTGGATCCAAGCGGTGATCGCCGTTGCCGGACGACGCTCCATGACCGTCTATCTTTGGCACCTCCCGCTCTTGGTCGGAATGTCAGGATTGATGCTGCTCACGGCCTTCCGGCAGCCCGCGGCCGGTACTGCCGAGTGGTGGTGGGCAAGGATCCCGGTCTTCTGCGCTGTCATTGCCGTGCTGGTGCCGGTGATTTGGATTTTTGGTCGCCTTGAGGACCGTCCGACGGCGGCCAGCCACGCCCGCGGGCCGTCGCGTACCGCAGTGGTGACGGCCGCCGTCGTGGTCTTCATCCCCGTGGCGGACGCCGCGTTCAATGGTTTGACGTTGGCTTTGTTGGGTGGGGGAGCGGCGTGCTTCGCGTTGGCGGTCCTGCTGCTCGGCAGGGTTCCCGTACCGGTATTGACGATGCCTGACGTAAAAGTCGAAGAAGTGCGCGGAGGGCAGCCGGGTACGTTGCCAGAGCCAGGTTTACGTGCCAATCTCGAAACATGACCGAGTACACGGATTCACTGGCAGAGTCGTTCCGCGCTGGCGTCACCACGGTGCGCAACGACAAATTTCACCGCTATGAGCTTCACGTAGACGGAGAACTGGCCGTGATTTCCCAGTTCATCGACCGACCCGGTCACATCGACTTCACTCACACCGAGACAAAGCCCCAGTTCAAAGGGCAGGGCCTTGCCAAAGTGCTGGCCCACTTTGCGCTGGATGACGTGGTGGCGTCCGGGAAACGGATCATTCCCCATTGCCCGTACATAGCGGCCTACCTGCAAAAGCACGAGGGCTACGAACAGGATGTGGACTGGCCCGCTGAGAAGCCGGTGGGGGAACCCGACAACGAGTAGGGCCTACACGAGCACTGATTGATCGAAGCCTTTCCACCGCCTTCGCTGCTGCCGGGTCTTGGCAGGCGGAAAGGGCCAGTCCCTCCGCGTTCCGCTGAGGGAGACTATGGCATCGTGCTCGTCCTGGACCACTTGGCCTCGGCATGCAGCACGGACCCGCATGGCGCTGATCAGGCTGCCGCCATGGACATGGTCCGAGTCCGTGACCAGATAGCTGAAGCTCCGCATCACGGATTGGCCGGGAGCCAAGAGGTTTGTTGTCAGGTCACGCTCCACGGGTTCTGCCGTGTACTGGAGCATCTCCATGCCCTCGTTGGTGAACGAGCGAGGAACCAGGGTCACATCACGCAGGTAGCTTGCGGAGTCATTGGTGATCCACGCTGTGAAAATGACGGTGTCGCCAGGAATGGCCACTGGCTTGTCAGCTCCGTAGACGAGCGCTACGTGTCCCGCGTTCTTTTTTCGCGCGAGCACGCTCGAGCGGCGGGGCGGCAGTCCTCGAACGATGATGTTCTGTTGCAGGGTGGCATCAGTGTGGATGGCACGCATCAGCTTCAGGAGGGGGCGGGGGCGTCGGATATCCATTTCTCCTCGAATCGCTCCAGGGGTTTGGGAGGTTCACGCCTTAAATGTGGGGCCAAGGGCGGAATCGTGATGCGAAAGGAAGGTTATTTAAGGGGCTGCGTCATCCGTTTCAAGTCACACGCCATGTGATGTCACACTATTGTTTATGGATCAACTATTTGCGGCAGGGGCTGATGGAGCTCTCCCGGCCTTGGCGATGTCTACGGACAGCGATCCCCACATCATTTCCTTGGTCCGCCAAGGCGTCACGGATGCGTTCGACATCCTCTACATCCGGCACCTTCAGATCGCCCAATACGTTGCCCGCACGCAGACGGATAACCCGAGTGACGCCGATGACGTCGTTGCCGAATCCTTCGCATCGGTCTTCCAATCCCTGAAAGAGGGGAAAGGGCCCAAGGACTTCTTTCGCTCCTACCTGCTGACAGTAGTGCGCCGCACGGCGCATGACCGCAACCGCAAGGCCCGTCGTACGCCGCCGGCCACCGATCACGCGATCCTCGATTCGGCGGTGGTGGACGGCGATCCTGTCCTTGGTGATCTTGAGTCGAGCATCGTGGCGAGGGCATTCAAATCACTACCGGAGCGCTGGCAGGCCGTTCTCTGGCACTTGGACATTGAAGGCCTGAAGCCTGCTGCGGCTGCACCATTTGTAGGCCTCTCTCCTAACGGCGTTTCGTCGCTGGCTATCCGGGCCCGGGAAGGGCTGCGGCAGGCATACCTGCAACAACACATCAGCCAAGCAGTAGACGGCTCCTGTGCGGAGTTTGCCGGACAGCTTGGGAAATACGCGAGAAACGCCCTGAAGCGCACAACAGAGGAGAAGGTCAGCGCCCACCTGGAGTCCTGCGCCAAGTGCACGGCCCTGTTGATGGAACTCAACGACGTTGAGGGCGCCATGAGGGGCATCCTGTTCCCCCTGGTTACCGGGATTGCCTTCACGCCGGCCGCTGTCGCCGCATTTGGAGCCAGCACCGCTGCCGGGGGCTCGGGAGCCGTCGGTACTGCAGTGTCCGGCATTGCGGCCGGTCCCCGGGGCGTCAGCAAGGTGTTGCAGTTGACTGCGGCAGTTGTTCTGGGAGCCGTCGCGCTGGTGGGAATCCTGGCCTGGCTCCTGCAGTCCAACGTGAGTCCCCAGTCCTCGGTCGCCGCGGACGCATCTACGAACCTCCCTACACCGCCCGCTTTGGAAAAAGCGGCGCCGACCCCCGCGCCAAGTGCCGCGCAGAGCGCCGCGCCCGAACCGACGTCGGATCCGCCTTCGGTTCCCGCTGCGGACCCGCCAGTGGCAGCGGCGCCGGAGCAACCCGCCGTCGTGCTTCCACGGGCCGAGCTGCCACAACGGAATGCCGTGGTGGTCGGCTCCGGTACGGTCGCCTCGACGACGACGCCGCAGGCTCCGGCGTCAGCAGCACCTTTGACTCAAACGGTTGAGGCGACATTCGCGGCCGGCTCGGGATCCGGTCCGACCGAGCGGGAGCTGCTGGTTCAGTTCGCGCTCCAGGGTGACGGCGCACCCACCACCGGTGAGGCAATCTTCACGCTCCCGGACGAAGCCACTTTCGTGCCCGGCAAGACCGTGGCTCCGGAGGGATGGACCTGCGGCAATTCTCCGGCAAGCGCCCGGCAGATCCGCTGCACCAGTGCTTCATTGAACCCGGATCGGCTCAGCTTCACGCTGGGAGTATCAATGCCGCAGGCCTCGGAATTGGGCACGCTGAAGTACCAGTTCGGCGGCCAGGGCATCGTTTCTAAGTCGTTCGCGAACACGTTCCACTAGCCTCATCCGCAGCCCCGATGTGAGGACCGGCGGCGCTTTGAGAGAAACTTTCTAATTCTGCGTCACGACTCGACGTGAACTTTGACGTGCTCTTTGCTGTGGGCAAGGGCATCATCGACGCCACCCGAAGACCTCCGCGGTCCTCGCCCGCGGAAACAGACTTTCAAGGATACCCAGGCAGGCAAAGCCCTGGCCGGCCGCTTCTTTGTGTCCGGGCTGGTGGGTCAGTCGGCCGATGCCTACCCCCGGGAACGCCGATTCTGCCACTGGACTGCATGCCAGAGCAGGAGGCCGGCTGTGATCAGGATGGCCCCCAGAAGGACGTACGGGACGGACGAAAGTACAACGAAATTGATGGGCAGGGATTGTCCCAGGGTAGGCCCGCTGGGCTGCATTGTCTCGGCGAATGCCCACAGGCAGAACCAGACCAAGGCTGCGTCCAGCACCCACAGTGCAACGATGAACGGGTTGATGGTGGCCCGCTTCCGAGGGTTTTCCACGGGCTCCGGCGCGTGGGGACTCACCGCCCGGACTGCGTTGCCTTGCTCGTCGATTTCGCTGAAACCGAGGCGCTCGTGAACGTGGTCTTTCAATGGGTCCCCAACCTTTTGACCGCGGATAGTCCTAGCACTCTACTCCTCCGCTCCGGACCAAGGGCGTGGCCCAAACAAGTCACTCCTTGGCCGAAAAGAGTGCCATATTTTGCACCTTAACCCGCTCGAAAAAAAGTCAATGACGCGCTACTGCGCGGTAGATCCGCCAGAAACCGCCTTCTAAGCGAAATAGGTCACAAAAGTTTGACGGAAAGGCATGCCTAAGTAAGGCTTACCTTTGCTATCAAGCGCCCCAACGCAATGGAAGGAAGCTGACGTGACGTCACCTAGTGTCGAAGAGCAGATCGCTCAGGAGCAGGATTTTGCCTCCAAAGTGGAATTGGCCCTCGCTGCCACAAACCAGCTGTTCAACGCACGAAATTCGCCCAGCTACGTGGCGCAGGTGCTTCAGGGAGTCAACGCTGTCTCCACCAAGGTGCAGCGGACCACCCAGCCGTTCACCGGCGTCGCGCATGCAGAGCTGAAGGCCAAAGTTGGTGCCGTCGACCTCGAACGTCCGCTGCCGGACACGGCTGCTGCCTTGGAGGAGCTCGATGAGCTGTACCTCAAGGACGCCATCTACTTCCACGACTCCCGCTACGCCGCACACCTGAACTGCCCTGTGGTCATCCCCGCGCTGGTCGGCGAGGCCGTGCTTTCGGCCGTGAACTCCTCCATGGACACCTGGGACCAGAGCGCCGGTGCCACCATGATTGAGCGCCGCCTCATCGACTGGACTGCCGAGCGGATCGGTTTCGGCGCCGACGCTGACGGCGTGTTCACCTCCGGTGGCAGCCAGTCCAACTTCCAGGCCCTGCTGATCGCCCGCAACCACGCCGTTTCCAAGCTGCGCGTTGAGAACAAGGACGCCCGGTTGCCGCATCTGCTGGACCGGCTCCGAATCTTCACCTCCGCGGACAGCCACTTCAGCATCCAGAAGTCGGCGTCCATGCTGGGCCTCGGGTTCGACGCCGTCATCGCCATCCCCACCGCCGAAGACCACCGAATGGACCCCACCGCGCTCGCTGCCGCTTTGGCGGAAGCGAACGACGCCGGTCTGGTGCCGATGGCGGTTGTGGCCACCGCCGGGACCACGGACTTCGGTTCGGTGGACCCGCTCTCGGAGCTTGCCGCTTTGGTTCGTGCCTACGACTCCTGGCTGCACGTCGACGCTGCCTACGGTGGAGGGCTCATCGTTTCCAGTGGTCACCGGCATCTCCTGAACGGCATCCACCTGGCCGACTCCGTCACCGTGGACTTCCACAAGACCTTCTTCCAGCCGGTCAGCTCCAGCGCTGTCCTGGTCCGCAACGGCTCCATGATGGGCCACGTCACCTACTACGCGGACTACCTGAATCCGGAGAGTGCGGCGAAGGCCGAAATCCCCAACCAGGTGGACAAGAGCATCCAGACCACCCGCCGCTTTGACGCCCTGAAGCTGTGGCTGACCCTCCGAATCATGGGCGCCGATGCCATCGGTGCGCTGTTTGACGAAGCGATCGATCTCGCCGGCCGCGTGGGAACGTTGCTTGCGGACGACGCTGAGTTTGAGCTCGCCGCCGCGCCGCAGCTGAGCACTTTGGTGTTCCGCTACCGCCCGGCAGTTGACGGTGTGGCCATCGACGAGGACGCCGCAGACGCCCTCAACCCCGCCATCCGCGCCGCGATCTTCGCCTCTGGTGAAGCCGTTGTTGCAGGCACCAAGGTAGCTGGCCGCCACTACCTCAAATTCACCCTCCTCAACGCTGAAGCCAGCTTGAGGGACATCCAGGAAATCATCGAACTGATCCGCAGGACCGGCGCCAGCCTCCTCGCAAACACCACGGAGGCCGCCGCGTGAGCACCCCAGACAACAGCAAGATTTACGACGTCGCGGGCATCGGCGTCGGGCCCTTCAACCTGGGCCTTGCCGCACTGAGCCAACCGGTGGAACACCTGGACTGCGTGTTCCTGGACCGCCGTGAGTCCTTCGACTGGCACCCCGGCATGATGTTGGAGCCGGCGCACCTGCAGGTCCCGTTCATGGCGGACCTCGTCACCTTGGCTGACCCGACGTCGCCTTTCTCGTTCCTGAACTTCCTGAAGCAGACGGGCCGCCTCTACCGCTTCTATATCCGCGAGAATTTCTACCCGCTGCGCGCCGAGTACAACCAGTACTGCCAGTGGGTGGCCGGCCAGCTTGAGTCCGTTCGTTTTAGCACGGATGTGCTGGATGTGTCGTACGACGACGGAGTGTACCGCCTTTCCGTGCAGGGCCCGGACGGCGCCGAGGTGCTTCGCGCCCGCAAGCTGGTCCTGGGCACGGGAACGTCCCCTTACGTTCCCGACTCCTGTGCAGGGATAGTCGAGGCTGGCGGACTTGTCCTCCACAACGCCGACTACCTGTCGAGGAAGAGTGAGCTGCAGGCCAAGCGCAGCATCACCATCGTGGGCAGCGGCCAGAGCGCAGCAGAGCTTTACTACGAACTCCTTCAGGAAATCGACGTCTACGGCTACCAGCTCAACTGGGTCACCCGTTCGGGCCGCTTCTTCCCGCTGGAGTACACCAAGCTCACGCTCGAGATGACGTCGCCGGAGTATGTTGACTACTTCCACTCGCTCCCGGGCGAGCAGCGCGATTCGCTGATCAAGAGCCAGAAAAACCTGTACAAGGGCATCAACTCGGACCTGATCGACGACATCTACGATCTCCTCTACACGAAGAGCCTCTCCGGCATGGTGGACACCCAGCTGCACACGCACTCGTCCCTCACCGCCGCGGACTGGGATCCCGCCACAGGCACCCACACGCTCCAGCTGCACCACGAGGAACACGGACGCGACTACAGCCTGGAGTCCGAAGCCGTGGTGCTGGCAACGGGCTACACCTACAAAGAGCCCGCCTTCCTGGCCGGCATCCAGGACCGCATCCGCCGCGACGCCAAGGGCCGCTTCGACGTCGAACGCAACTACGGAACCGGCGTGGAACCCGGCGAAATCTTCGTCCAGAACGCGGAGCTGCACACCCACGGTTTCGTCACGCCGGACCTCGGCATGGCTGCTTACCGCAACTCCTGCATCCTGCGCGAGATCACGGGCCGTGAGGTCTACCCGGTGGAGCGCAGCATCGCCTTCCAGCAGTTCGGCGCTCCCGCTGCCGTCCCCGCTCCTGTTCCGGCAACCGCTGGAGCAACCGTATGAGCTTCACGTTCCGGCCAGTCGATCCCGTAGCAGACGCACCTGTCCTCCACAGCTGGGTGAGCCAGGAGTACGCACGGTTCTGGGGCATGGTTTCGGCCACCGAGCAGGATGTTGTGGAGGAATACACGCGGATCGCCGAGTCGGGCCATCACCAAGCGTTCCTGGGGCTCGACGACGGTGCCCCCGCCTTCCTGATGGAGCGGTACCGGCCCGAGTCCTCACCGTTGGCTGACGTGTACGACGTCCAGGACGGCGACATCGGTATGCACCTCCTGGTGTCCCCGCCCAACGGCGAACCCCGGCCCGGGTACACCACGGCCGTCATGCAGTCCGTGATGACGGAACTGTTCGATGACCCAGCAACCCGGCGGGTCGTCGTCGAGCCTGATGCCCGCAACCACAAGATCCATGTCCTGAACGAAAAGGTGGGCTTCCGCCCGCACGGCGTGGTGACCCTTCCCGCCGTCGATCCTGCCGAAGACCACAAGCAGGGGCTCCTGAGCTTCTGCACGCGCGAGGACTTCCTCGCCACCCTGACCCCGATTCTGGCCGCGCCTGTCGCGGCGACCAGAGGAGAATCCCTGTGACCACCACCGCCGACACCGCGACCACCACCGCCGTTGATTCCGTAACGCACCTGACTCCCGAGCGCTGGGCCGCCGCCAACCGGCACTTGGTCCGCAAGGCGATCGCCGAGTTCTCGCACGAGCGCATCCTGGTTCCGGAGCTGATCCGCGACGAGGGTGCCGGGGTCGGGCTCTACAAAGTAGTCAGCGACGACGACGCAACCGAATACCGTTTCCGCGCCCGGGTGCTGCAGCTTGAGCACTGGTCTGTGTTTGCTGACTCCATTGCTCGCTTGCGCGACGGCGAGCAATTGCCCATTGACGCTTTGGACTTCATCGCCGAGTTCCACGAGGCACTGGCCATCCGGACGGAAATGCTGCCGGTGTACCTCGAGGAAGTCAGCAGCACCCTGGCAAGCCACGCGTACAAGCAAGGCAAACCGTTCAGCTCGGCCCAGTTGGCTGCGGGCATTACCGGCGGCGCTGACCGGGCCGCGGATTTCCAAGCCATCGAACACAGCATGACCGAGGGACATCCTTGCTTCGTGGCCAACAACGGCCGGCTCGGATTCGGGATTGCCGACTACCACGCATTCGCGCCGGAAACCGGTGCCACGGTGAAGCTGCAGTGGATCGCAGTGCACCGCAGCAAGGCCGTTTTCACCTCCAGCGCCGGGCTCGACTACCGGACGCACTTCGAGGCTGAACTCGGGCCCGCCACTCTGGCCTGGTTCAACGCGGAGTTGTCGGCATCCGGCCTGGATCCCGAGGACTACCTCCTCATGCCGGTGCACCCCTGGCAGTGGGACAACAAGCTCACCGTGACGTTCGCGGCAGAAATTGCCCAGCGCCACATCGTGAACCTGGGCACGGGCGAAGATTCCTACCAGGCACAGCAGTCCATCCGTACGTTCTTCAACACCACCTCACCGGAGAAGGCCTACGTGAAGACGGCCATGTCCGTGCTGAACATGGGCTTCATGCGCGGACTGTCTCCGCAGTACATGAAGGCAACTCCGGCCATCAATGACTGGCTGCAGGAACTGATCGGCAATGACCAGGAGCTCCAGAACCGGGGCCTGGCCATGATCCGTGAAACCGCGGCAATCGGGTACCACAACCACTACTACGAGGCGGCCTCGGCCAAGGGTTCGCCCTACCGCAAGATGCTCTCGGCCCTGTGGAGGGAAAGTCCGCTGCCGTTGCTCAAGGAGGGCCAGCAACTGGCCACCATGGCATCGCTGCTGCACGTGGATTCGTCCGGCGAGTCCGTTGTGACTTCCTTGATCGAACGGTCCGGCCTGGCGCCAACCGAATGGCTGCGCCGCTACTTCGAGGCTTACCTCGTGCCGCTGGTCCACTGCCTCTACGAGTACGAGCTCGCATTCATGCCGCACGGTGAGAACGTCATCCTGATCCTCGAAAACGGCGTGCCGGTCCGGGCGATCATGAAGGACATTGCCGAGGAAATCGTGGTCATGGGGGACCGGCTGGAACTGCCGGAGGAAGTCTCCCGCGTCAAGGCCGAGATCCCTGCCGAGGAAATGGTCCTGGCCATCTTCACGGACGTGTTCGACTGCATCTTCCGCTTCCTCGGAGCAATCCTTGTGGAGGACGGGACGCTGCGCGAGGACGAGTTCTGGGGAACCGCCGCGGCCGTGCTGCGCGAGTACCAGCAGCGCCACCCGGAGCTTGCCGACCAGTTCGCCATGCACGATCTTTTTGCTGCGGACTTCGAACTCTCCTGCCTCAACCGCCTGCAGCTGCGCAACAACCAGCAGATGCTCGACATCTCGGATCCGTCCGGTGGTCTGCAGATGGCCGGGCGCTTGGCCAACCCTTTGGCCAAGTTCGCCTAGCCAGCTCCCGCCGAGGTGACAGTAAATGACAATGGTGCTCGCAGACATTGGTATTAACTGCCATCTCGGCGCGGGGTGGGGAGGCGGCTAGTCTTGGCCCATGACGACTCGAGCCAATGAACTCACCGCCCTGGTTACCGGCGCCACAGCTGGGCTCGGCGCGGAATTCGCCCGCCAACTGGCCGAATCCGGGCATCACCTGGTCCTGGTGGCCCGCGACGAGGAACGCCTGAAAGCCAAAGCCGAGGAGTTCGAGCGCGACTTCAGCATCTCGGCGGAGGTCTTGTCCGCTGACCTGACCACCGACGTCGGGGTTTTGGCGGTAGCCGCCCGTCTCAGGGACGCCGGAAGGCCCGTGGACGTCCTGGTGAACAACGCCGGAATCGGGCTATTGAAGTCGTTCGAGCGAAACGAGTTGGCAGAGGAAGTCCGTCATCTCCGGCTGCACGTCCAGACGCCCATGGAGTTGTGCCATGCGGCGCTGGAAGTCATGTTGGCCCGCGGCAAAGGCCGGATCATCAACGTGGCAAGTGTGGCGGCGTTCGCCAACCGCGGCAGCTACTCGGCGGCCAAGGCCTGGCAAGTGACGTTCAGCCGCTGGGCAAACATCGCCTACGCGAAGTCCGGAGTGCAGGTCACCGCCGTCTGCCCCGGTTTTACGCACACCGAATTCCACGACCGCATGGGCATGGACAAGTCAGTGGCTCCACGTTTCCTGTGGCTCACCGCGGAGCGCGTTGTGCGGGAGGGGCTGGAGGACAACGCCAAGGGCAAGGGAGTTTCCATCCCGACACGTCGATACAAAGTGGTCAGCTTCTTCGCGCGCGTCATGCCGGCGAAGCTTACGTCCGGACCGCCGCGCCGGCCCCTGAAACCGTAGCTCGGGGAGCCCGCACAAGCACCGCAACGGCAATCCCCACTACCGCTCCCACAAACGTCTCAATGGCACGCTCCATCACCAGCACCCCGGGATCCATGGGCGCAGCAAGCTGTGCGATCAGCAGGATCACGGGCGTGAAGAACACCATGGCCCACCCATAGTGCCGCGCCATGAACAGCTCGGTGGGGAACTGGCACAACACCACCAGGATGGCGAGGACCACCGCGGTTTGGCCGGGGAAGTACTGCAGCGGCGAGAGCGGACTGGGGAAAAGTACGACGGCGACCACCGCCAACCCGAGGAACGTCCCCACAATGCGGTGGATGCCTCGGTGGACGCGGCTAGGGAGGTCGGCGCCGGCCAGCGGCACGGCGGCTGCGGCCATGGCCCAGTGCGGGTGCCCGCTGCCGCTCAGCACTCCAATGGCCCCGGCAGCACTTACCGCGAGGGAATAACGGGCCGCGTGGACGAGGGCTGCCTGCCGAAGCGGGCCGCGGAGGACCGGAACGTCACGGGCTGCCCCGGCCACCCAGGTGCGGTGCCGGAACCAGCCCACGAAGCCCACCAGAAGGGAAAAGGCGGCAGACGCCGCACCGATGAGTACCGCCGTCGTGAACGGAACATCGGTGGGCACGGAAGCACAGGCGCCCAGAGCAAGGATGCCGAAGAACGGTCCGATCGGCTTGAGGCGCACGGCGTCGGCGTACAGTGATCCAGCTCCGGCGAATAAGGTTGCCACCAGCACCAACCACCAGGAATGGATGTGGTTGACCGACAAGAACACGCCGATGGTCAGCCCGCCCACCAGGATCAGCGCTGCCTGGGCTTGGTGCTTGAGCCGGAATTGGTGCGTTTCGTTGCGGCCATACATTCCGGTCAGCGCACCGAAGACGGCGTACATCATGAGGTCCGGGCGGCCGATGAAAATCAACACCAGCCCGGGGGCTGCGACGCTCAGGGCAACCCGGACGGCGGAGAGGCGATCGTTGTTCGCCGGTCCAAGGCGGTGGAGTTCGCGGGCATGCGCCATAAGTGCGGGCACAGGAGAACACCACCAATCATTCAGGGTTGTCTTCGAAAATTATCAGGATCACCATCCCGGCCGCCATAAGCCCGGTCACAACCCGTAGCAAGCTTGGCCACACGGACCGCGGAAGGTCTGCGAAGATCAAGGTATGCCCGTCGCATTCGTCTGCCGCACCCGCTCCGCCATGCCGCCGCAGGAGCTGTTCGATCTCTCCCGGAACATCGACGCCCACGTGGGGTCCATGACGCAGAGCCGCGAGAAAGCCATCGCCGGTATCACCTCCGGCCTGATCTCCGAGGGCGAGACCGTCACTTGGCAGGCGTGGCACCTCGGAGTCCGGTTCCGCATGACCAGCCGCATCACGCGTATGGAGGCACCGGCGTCGTTCTCCGACGAACAGGTGAAGGGCCCCTTCAAGTACCTCCGCCACACGCACGAGTTCCGGCCCGAGGGCAGCGGGACCCTCATGGTGGACACTGTGGAGTTCGCTGCACCGTTTGGTCCGTTGGGCCGTTTGGCGGAGAAGCTGATCCTGGCCCGGTACCTGCAGGACCTGATCGAGAAGCGCAACGAATTCCTCGTGGCACAGGCACCGCCAGCGCTGGATCCACGGCAATGATCAGGCTCGCGCATGCGGACGACCTGCTGATCCTGCAGGACATCGAGCGTGCCGCGGGCCAGGCATTCAGGTCATTGGGGATGGACCGGATTGCCGACGACGAGCCATTCTCCGTCGATGAGCTGGGCGCCTACGTGGCAGGTGGTCGGGCATGGGTCTACGTGGACGGGCTCGACTACCCCGTGGCGTACTTGCTGGCGGACATCATTGACGGCAACGGACACGTGGAGCAGGTCAGCGTTCACCCCGATCAAGCACATCAGGGCCTGGGCCGCGAGCTCTTGCACGCTGCCCGGGTGTGGGCCAGGGGTCACGGAATGCAGCAGCAAACCCTGAGCACGTTCCGGGATGTGCCGTGGAACGCCCCGTACTATCGGCGCCTTGGGTTCGACGTGCTCGACGCCGGAACCTGGGGTCCCGAGCTGACCCGCCTGATGGAGCACGAGGCTGAGTTGGGCCTGACCCGCTGGCCACGGGTAGCCATGTGGCGACCTGTGGTCCCGCCGAAGTAGCCCTCCAGAGGCTTAGCTGCCGCCGGCCAGCGGCAGGGTCAGGCTGAGGTGCGCTCCGCTTGGGCTCGGATGTGCCCGGGCCGTGCCGTTGTGTGCTTTGGCTACGTTGTGCACCACAGCGAGTCCCAGGCCTGATCCGGCCACGCTTCGCGCGTTGGTTGAACGGTAGAACCTGTCAAAAACGTGGGCCAGATCCTGCGCCGGGATGCCTGGTCCGGTATCCCGCACATCCAGAGTGACAGTGCGTTCGGACACGGTGAGCGCCACCCTGACCTGTCCCGGCGCAGGGGTAAATTTGCCAGCCTCGGGTGTAAATTTGCCAGCATTGTCCAGTAAATTCGCGATCGCACGGGCCAGCCTTGCGCGTTCTCCGGTCACCAGGATGTGCTGCCGGGATCCCTCCAGAGTCCACGCGATGACCGGGTAGCGCCGTTGCGCGTTGTCCAAGCAATAGAGAACAAGTTCGTTGAGGTCCATTTCCTCGACGAAGGACGGTGCCTCCTCATGGCGGGCCAAGTCGATCAGGTCCTCAACGAGGGACTGCATCCCTATCAGCTCATGCTCCAAGGCCCCTGTGATGCGTTCTCTACTCCTCTGTTCCAGGTCGGGATTCTTGAGCATGGCAGCGTTCGTACGAAGCGAGGTCAGGGGTGTCCGCAGCTCGTGGGAAGCATCGGCAATCAGTTGTTCCTGCTGGCGGCGGGATTGTTCCAGTTCGCCGAGCATTGTGTTGAAGGCGGTGCCGAGCTTGTCGATCTCGATGGTGTTGCTTCGAGGGATCCTGACGTCGGTGTTGCCGGTTTGAGCGATGCTCTCGGCTACGGCAGTCAGCCGATCTACGGGTCGGAGTCCGCGTCTGGCGGCCACGTAGGCAGTGCCCGCTGCAACTACGAGGGCGCCCAGCACTGTGGCCGCCAGCAGCCAACCAAGGCGCTCAAAGGACGCCAACACCCTGTCGTCCCTGACTCCAACCACTAATGCCCTTTGATTTGGCAGCGGCCTGACGTACACGCGGATTGGATCTTCGCCGATGGCCGCTTCCGTGAAGAAGGCGGCACTCCCGCCCGAAGCCACCTCCCGCATCTGCCCGGTAATGGGCAAGGCCGGCCCGTCACCAGCGTCCGGGTCATCACTGGGCGTTGGCGCCACGATCTGCGCGCATGCCGGCGAACGGACCCAGGTGCATTGTGAAAAGCCCTGCCAATTCGGATCGGTTTGGATCAGTTGGATGATGCGATCCGATTCACGCCTCAGGGAAAGATCCTCGTTCTTGCGCACTTCGTGCCCTACCAGGAGGTAAACCAGTACAGCAAACACCAAGACGGTGAGGGTGATGGCGGCAGCGATCACCAGCGTCATTCGCAATCTCAGCGTCATGACGCGGCCAGCCGGTAGCCGACTCCGCGCACTGTCTGGATGAGCCGCGGTTCACCGTCAGCTTCGAGTTTCCGGCGCAGGTAGCTGATGTAAACCTCCAAGGAGTTGGACGCCGGAGTCATGGCATATCCCCACACCGCGTCACTGATCTGGCCGCGGCTGAGCGCCTGCTCCGGATTTTCCGCCAGCACGCAGAGAAGGGCGTACTCGGTGCTGCTCAAGTCAATCCACCGCCCGTTGTACCTCACGGCATGAGCCTCCGGGACCAGTTCCAAACCGTGGTAGCCGTTGGGACGATGCGGAAGGTGGGCCGTCCGCCGTGCCATGGCGCGCAACCGTGCCAGCAACTCATGAGGATCAAAGGGCTTGGAAAGGTAGTCATCCGCGCCCGCGTCCAAACCTGCAACGCAGTCAGCGACGTCGCTGCGGGCCGTTAGCAGCAGCACGGGAACCGTGTTGCCGGCGGCCCGGAGCATCCGGCAGAGGCCGAGTCCGTCCATCACCGGCATGAGAACGTCCGCCACCAGCAGGTCCGGGGACGTCGCGCCCACCCTTTCGAGTGCCTCCCTGCCGTCAGCGGCCGATTCCACCAGGTAGCCGGAGGCTTCAAGCAAGGATTGCAGGGAGCTCCTGATGTCCGGATCATCGTCGACGACCAGGACTGTTATGGGCTCCGTCATGGCCACCAGCATAGTTCGCAGGGTTTCAGAATCCTTTAAGTTCCTTTCTGAACCATGGAGCCATGGATAAGGACATCGGAACCACCTATGCAACCGCCACGCAGCGCGGGCTGCTTGAGGCCCGGCGGCGCCGTCCACGAGCCAGGGACTGGGTTGCAGGGGCCTTCGCGGGAGCTTTCACAGTATTGCTCTTCGGCCATGGACTGGTGCCGGAAGCCAACGGGATGGCACTGGTCATCGAGAGCTTCCTGCCTTGGCTGGGAGTGTTCATGGCGGGACTGCTGATGGTGGCGTTGCTTTCCAAAGCCTGGTTCGGCGCCATTCCGGTGGCCGCCGCACTCATTGCCTGGTGCGTCGTCTTTTTGCCAGTCCTTGTGGCGGGCGTCGGCCCCGCATCGGCCGTGGACACCACGGAGCAGGAGGCGGCCAGTGGATGGACCATTGCTACCCAAAACCTGCGCGCAGGAAATCCCGATGCCGGCGCTGCCGTCCAAGAGCTGATCGAGTCAGGTGCCGACGTTGTGGTCCTGCAGGAGCTCACCGGGCCGACCCTGGAACGAATATCTCCCCTGCTGGACGGTACATACGGGCATCGACAAACGGCAGGAACCGTTGGCGTATGGAGCCGGTATCCGCTGAGCCAGGGTGAGCCGCTCGCTTTGGGGCTCGGCTGGTCACGCGCCATGAGCGTGCAGCTGGAATCGCCCGACGGTCCCGTCCAGCTCTACGCCGTCCATTTGCCCTCTGTCCGGCCCGGCGACGTCAGCAGCAGAAACAACGGGATTAAGAAACTGACCCGGATAGTGGAAACGGACACTTCGCCACGCATGCTGGTGGTGGGCGACTTTAATACGGCCAACACCGACCGCGCCTTCGCCCCATTGCTGGCAGTCCTCGACGACGCCCGGGCCGGCTTCGGGTTCACCTGGCCGGCACGCCTCCCCGCCACGAGACCGGACCACATTTTGTTCCGCGGCTTTACCATGACCGGTGCATCCGTGATCTCCTCTCCAGGGACGGACCATCTGGCCACGATGGCACGGTTGCAGCCCGGGACAACCCGCCCCACTTACCCCGCCACCAACTCAACCTCATAGCTGTCCGTGTTGATCAAGTACGCGGCGTAGTGGTCCGGGCCGCCGGCGTGGGGGTACTTGGACTCGAACATTTCGTACCAGCCTGCGTCCGCGCCAAGTGCCCGGATCCGGTCCACGTTCTCCCGCGTGCCCGCATGGAAGGCAACGTGGTTGACTCCCGGATCAGTGCGGCGGTGCGCAGTTCCAGTGATGACGTCGGAACCTTCCACCACCACGTAGGTGCCACCGAGCTTCCAACTGCACCCGGTGGGCCACTCCTGGAAGGGCTCGTAGCCGAGCTCGCCCAGCAGCCAGCCCCACTCCTCCCGAGCCCGCTCAAGGTGCGGCACCCAGATCTCAAGATGGTGGATGGACCCCCTAGGCCCTGGGGAGTCCGAAGCAACCTCGCGCATGCGCCGAGTCTACGAGGTCCGGGCCCGTTCCACATCGGCTGCGCTCGCCGGATCGCCCACGGCACGGAGCCCTGCGATCACGCCGTCGACATCCGCTGGAGCGCGGTTCTGGCTGAGTTTCGTCTTCGCCTCCACCCGGGAGATCACAAGTTCGACGCCGACAATCGCCCTCAGCTGCCCGGCAATGAACCGCTCCGGTGCTTCGTCAACGGTCCAGGGCCGCGGCATGCCGGCTTCGTGCTGGTTGGACAGCCGCCGCACATGCTTGCCCAGCCAGTCGGCGTCGTCGTGAATGACCAGCTCGCCGTAGACGTGGGCCGTGGAGTAGTTCCAGGTGGGGACAACGCGGCCATGCTCCGCTTTCGAGGCATACCAAGAGGGCGAAATGTAGGCATCCGCTCCTTGCACGATCATCAGGGCCTCACCGGTAACGGGGGAGGACCACTGCGTGTTGTTGCGGGCCATATGGGCGTGCAGAGCTCCGTGCTCACCAACCGAAGGTTCGTATACGAAGGGCAGGAGCGTGGCCAGCAGCCCGTCCGGAGACATGGTGACGAGGTTGGCGGCGCCGGTAGTGGTGAGCAGCGAGTCGAGGGCTTCCGCCGAGGCGGCGAAGTGCGCTGGGGTGTACACGGAATACTTCCTTTCAGGTGCGTTGGGAACGGCAGGTGCGTTAAGAGCTCGACGCCGGGTTGAGCCTCACGCGGACAGCGGCACCTGCGCAGAGGATCACCGCCAAGCCACCCACCACGGTGGTCCACGTCATCGACTCGCCAAGCAGGAGACCGGCCCAGGCGATGGTCATGACGGGCTGGACCAGCTGAATCTGGCTGACCTGCGCCATGGGCCCGATGGCGAGTCCGCGGTACCAGGCGAAGAAGCCCAGGAACATGCTCACCACGCCCAAGTACGCGAAGGACAGCCATTGGACGGGTGTTGCGGAAGGCATTCCCGAACCCAAAGAAACCATCGTCAGCAGCACCATTACCGGTGACGCCACCACCAAGGCCCAGGAAATCGTCTGCCAGGAACCAAGTTCGCGGGCCAGCAACCCGCCTTCGGCATAACCGATGGCTGCGGCCAGTACGGCCCCGAGCAACAGCAAGTCTGCCCAGTGGAGCGAACCGAAGCCGCCGGACTGGACCAGCGCAAACACCAGTGCGGCTACAACGCCCACCGCGGTCAGTACCCAGAACAGCGGACGTGGACGTTCGCG
Source organism: Paenarthrobacter sp. NPDC056912 (assembly GCF_042786555.1). Taxonomy (NCBI): domain Bacteria; kingdom Bacillati; phylum Actinomycetota; class Actinomycetes; order Micrococcales; family Micrococcaceae; genus Paenarthrobacter; species Paenarthrobacter sp. NPDC056912. The sequence goes on along the minus strand of NZ_JBHUCD010000007.1, from coordinate 118,748 downwards.
GCCCCGGATCACCGCTACCGTTGCCGTGGCCGCAGGCAGTAGCGCGATCACCACGGCGCCGTGGCTCGCGGAGGTGCTGGTGAGAGCGAAGGTGGTGAGTAACGGGAAGCCGGCAACGATTCCGCCGGCAACTACTGCCAACCGGAACCATTGGATGCCGCGCGGAAAGTGCTGACGTGTCAGGCCGAGGGCAAGCGCTGCAAGGATTGCAGCAACCACTGCCCGGCCGGCCCCAATGAAAAGGGGAGACATGCCCTCCACAGCAACCCGTGTGAGTGGGACAGTGAAGGAAAAGGCAACAACTCCCAGGAGCCCCCACCAGATACCGGTTGATGTCTTTGTGGATACCACTGGCCGCGAAAGTGTAGTAGCGCTACTATTGTGACTCATGAATAACGATAGCAGCTCCCGCATCGTCTCGCGAGTAAAAGAATGGATCGCTGGAGCCGCTCCGGGGGCAAAGCTGCCATCCACCCGCCAACTCGTGGCCGAGTACCAAGCGAGCCCGGTCACCGTCCAGAAGGCACTGAGGACCCTTACAGCACAAGGTCTGATTGAGAGCCGTCCCGGTGTGGGTACCTTCGTCCGGGCGTATCGCACCGCCAGGCCGGCCGACTACGGCTGGCAGACCGCAGCCCTGCGTTCGGCACAAACTGCGCGCCCCTTGAACTCCGCCGCGATGCGCAGCGCCTCCAATGACGTCATCGCCTTCCACTCCGGCTATCCGGCCCGTGAGCTTCTGCCGGAAAGGCTGGTCCGCGCCGCACTGACACGCGCCGCGAGGGGAGACGCGGCCCTGTCGCGACCGCCCGCGCAAGGCCTTCCGGAACTGCAATCCTGGTTCGCGCAGGAGCTCGGCACCTCAACGCCGGTTGGCGTCGCCCCGCCCCAGCCGAGCGACGTCGTCGTACTTCCCGGAAGCCAGAGCGGACTCAGCTCGATTTTCCGCGGGCTGGTGGGACACGGGCAACCATTGTTGGTGGAGTCGCCCAGCTACTGGGGTGCGCTGCTGGCCGCCGGCCAGGCCGGGGTGAACGTGATTCCTGTGCCGAGCGGCCCCGATGGGCCGGACCCCGACGAACTGGACAGGGCCTTCGAGGAATCCGGTGCGAGGCTGTTCTATGCCCAGCCCAACTTCGCGAATCCAACGGGAGCCCAGTGGTCAGCCGAGCGCGGCGAGGAAGTCCTGCGGATCGTCCAGCGCCACGGAGCGTTCCTTGTGGAGGACGACTGGGCGCACGACTTCGGCATCACCACTCCGTCGGTCCCGATTGCCGCCAAGGACGACTCCGGCCACGTGGTGTACATCCGCTCCCTGACCAAGAGCGTCTCACCGTCCATCCGCATCGCGGCGGTCATCGCCCGCGGTCCCGCACGTGAGCGGATCATGGGCGCGCAGGCCGCAGAATCGATGTACGTCAGCGGCCTGCTGCAGGCGGCAGCGCTCGACGTCGTCACTCAGCCGGGGTGGCAAACACACCTTCGTGGACTCAGTCATCAGCTGCAGTCCCGGCGCGACCTCCTGGTCACCAGCCTGCGCGACCACGTTCCGCAGGCGCACCTCAGCCACCTGCCCAAGGGCGGCTTGAACTTGTGGCTGCGGATGCCGGACGGGTTCGACGTCGAGCAACTCACCAAGGATTGCGAGGCAGCCGGTGTGCTCATTGCAGCAGGGACGGAGTGGTTCCCCGCTGAACCCGAGGGACCCTACATCAGGCTCAACTACGCCGGCCCAAACCCCGGCGGATTCCCGGAAGGTGCGCGCATTATTGGCGAGGCAGTGCAATCCCAATTGGGGATTTAACAGCCGTAGCCACCAACATCAAGGAGAGCGCCTTGAGGTTGGTGGCTACGGTGGGCGGCAAGCTGCCGCGAACCAGCTGAATCGCTATGCAGAAGTTGCAGGCAAAGAATTCCTAAGCGGGGGTCAAGTCCTTGTCGCGGCGGCCAAACACGGAGTCATCAATGGGCTGGCCGTCGAACGGCATCTCGTCCAGGTTGATGAGCGGGTTGGTGTCCTGCGTGGCAACGAGCTCGCGTGCCTCTGCCTGGGTGTCCACGCTGGGCATGGAGCCCGGCAGCGGGCGCTGGGCGGATTCACGCAGGAAGTAGATGGCGATCGCGCCCACGACGGACGTTGCCATCAGGTAGTACGCCGGCATCATGTCGTCGCCGGTGCCCTCGATGAGCCCCTGGACGATGAACGGTGTGGTGCCACCGAAGATCGCAACCGAGAAGTTGTAAGCGATGCCCATTCCGCCGTAGCGGCTGGACGTCGGGAACAGTGCCGGCAGGGCCGAGGCCAGGTTGGCAATGTAGAACGTTACCGGGAACGCGATGAGGGCAAGGCCGGCCAGTGTGGACCAGATCTCGCCAACGCCGATCAGCAGGAAGGCGGGGATGGCGAAGACGATGGTGCTGCCTGCGCCGATCCACAGCACCGGACGGCGCCCGATACGGTCGGACAACTTGCCGGTGAGGGGGATACAGACGGCCATGATCACCAGGACCGGGATGGTCAGCAGGGTGCCGTGGACGGGATCGTAGCCCTTGGAGTCCGTGAGGTACGTGGGCATGTACGAGGTCAGTGCGTAACCAACGGTGTTGGCTGCGGCTGCGAGGATCATGGCCAGCACGATCTGGCGCCAGTAGGCCTTGATGATGCCAATGGGGCCCTTGGCGACGGCTGCATCCTGCGATGCAGCGTCCTTGGCAGAAGCTTCCTGGGCGTCCAGGGTGGCCTGGAACTGGGGAGATTCCTCGATCTTGCTACGGAAGTACACCGCGATGAGGCCCAGGGGACCAGCGATCAGGAACGGAATCCTCCAACCCCATTCCTCCATGGCGGCCTGTCCCAGCGTGAGCTGAAGAACGGACACCAGCGCGGCACCAAGGGCGAAGCCGATGTAGCTGCCCATGTCCAGGAAGCTCGCGAAGTAGCCGCGGCGCTTGTCCGGAGCATATTCGCTGACGAACGTGGTGGCACCGGCGTACTCGCCACCGGTGGAGAAGCCCTGGACGAGCTTCAGGATGACCAGCAACGCGGCGGCCCAGATGCCGATCTGCGCGTAGCCGGGCAGGAGGCCGACGGCGAACGTACTTGCCGCCATCAGCATCAGTGTTGCTGCAAGTACCTTCTGGCGGCCAACCTTGTCGCCGAGCCAACCGAACACGACGCCACCGAGGGGGCGCGCGATGAAGGTTGCGGCGAAGGTGCCCAGAAGGAAGAGTGTCTGGACGGACTTGTCTGCTTCCGGCAGGAAGACAGGGCCCATGGTGGTGATGAGGTAGCCGAAAACACCGACGTCGTACCATTCCATGGTGTTGCCGACGATCGTGCCGCCGAGTGCTTTCCTCAGCATCGGCTTGTCCACCACGTTGACGTCGGATTCTTTCAACCGGCGCTTCGGGCGAAGCTTCGTTTTCTTTGCGGCGTTCTTTACTGCGTTTGCTGCGTTTGCGGCGGCCGGGGTGTGGCCTGCCGATACCTGGTTCCCGGTGGCGTTCCTTGCGCCATCCGGAGAGACGGTCTTGCTTTGGTCTGTGGGCATTTGGGCTTCTCCTAGGGAGGTCATTTGCTTGCGACTTCTGCTGCCCCGCTCTGGGCAGGGTTTCAATTTTACGTGGTTTTGCCTCAAAACCCGAGTTGAGATCGTATTTTTGGGCTGTTTGAGGGTGCAAATTGCCTAGCTGTGTTGCATCTCATTGCCCGCTCTTACCCTGCAATGACGCGGATGTTGACCCGTTTTTGCCCTCCAGAGCACGTTGTTACCAAATTGTTTAGCCAAGCCCACCAAACGGCGTAAAAAACGGGTCAAAAACTGATGGTTTGCTGGATCCCGCGGTTCGACCCGAGTACCACTGTGGCGTCCAGTTCCCCGTCCGAGACCACGCTTGCCAACAGCCCGGACTCCTCCAAGATCCTTGCGGTCTCCAAGGCCTGTGACTCCGACGTTTCAATCAACAGCGACCCACCCGGCGCCAGCCACTCAGCTGCCCCATGCGCAACCCGGCGCTGCACGACCAAACCGTCAGCGCCGCCGTCGAGCGCCACCATCGGCTCGTGCAGCCGGGCTTCCGGCGGCATCATCCCTATGGACCCTGTGGGCACATAGCGCGCGTTGGCCAGCAGCACGTCCACTTTCCCGAGGAGTTCCAGCGGGAGTGCCCCATAAAGGTCACCTTGATGGACGCGGCCGCCACGGGGCTCGACGTTGAGACGTGCACAGTGAGTCGCCGCCGGATCCACGTCCGCTGCGTGTAGCTCGCAGCGCCCCAAGAGGTCGCTGAGCGCCGCACCTACCGCACCCGAGCCACAGCAAAGATCGACGACGACGGCACCGGGCTTGGCGATCATCGATGCCTGCCGCACCAGGAACTCCGTGCGACGCCGCGGGACAAACACGCCGGGCTCCACGGCCATGCGGCTGCCGCAGAAATCCACCCACCCCACGATGTGTTCCAGGGGCAATCCACGGACTCTCCGGTCCACCATGCGGGCCAGTTCCTCCGAAGTGTGGGCGGCGTCCATCAGGATGCGGGCTTCGTCGTCGGCGAACACACAGCCGGCAGCGCGCAAGGTGGTGGCGATGGACATTCTCCGGGTCACGTTTGCCATGCTAGCCAAGGGGTTCACAAATCCGCAGGATCTTGGTTAGGGTATGAGTCATGGGAACACTGATTTTTGAGTAGACCGGCGTGTGCCGTTGAGCATGCTGCCGCGTTTGACCTGACAAAAATCCACGCCTGTTGAGGCCCTGCCTCCATGCCGTTCCCGTTGTCGACGCCTTTTCTCGCACCGCAAACGTCATGGGATAAGTGTCTCTACAGGACTCACACCTTTAGGAGTCCACGTATGACTGCCAACCCTTCCGACAACAACACCCCGGAGACCACTGAGCCGGAGAGCACCTCCAAGGCTCCCGCTTCCGGTGGCATCAAATCCAAACTGACCGATGCCCAAAGGGCGATGCTCGCCAGCAAGTCCGGAGGTGGCGCCCCCGCCGGCTGGCAAAGCACCGGCAAGGGCCACAAGCCCACGTCCGCCAGCGGCAAGCAGGCCAAGACGGAGAAGAAGGTCCGCTGGTAAAACCTGCAGCCAGTTAATTCCTGCAGACAACAGCCGTCAGCACACCTAGTATGGAAAGTCCCTTCGTTTCATTGCAGAAAGGAAGAACAATGACTGCGAAGCATGCAGCAGAGAACATCAATCCCGAGGTCGCCAGTCACTTGGCGGAGTCCATGGACATGGCTCCGATGCCCGAACCGGCAACCGTTGCGGTGGCCTTGGGCGCGGACCAGAACTCCCAGTGGCCGGACGGAAACGGTAAACGCCGGCATCCGAAAGATCGGGGCCAGGCCCACGGACGCATGGGTCAGGGAGCAGCTGTGACGGCCGTCCACCGGACCAGTCGTCCGCAAATGCCGCACTCCTCCTAGTAGCCACACCCAGCGCAGCCAGCCCAACTGACTAGCATTTGTGGTTGTTTTGAGCGCTCAGAACAACCGCTAATGCCAGTTAGTTGGGCTGGCTCACGTCTGAAGGGGACTTGTCCGGACGCCACCCACGCCATACGGGATGCCGCAGCCGCCCCGGGCCGGTCCATTCACCGAAAGTCACCTCGGCCACGAGATCAGGACTCACCCACTGGGCACCCGCAGCGTCCTCGCGGGGGATGTCGGCGAAGGGAGAATCTGCCACCACGCGTGGCTCCAGTTTTTCCATGATTTCCCGCAGCTGCCAATCCTTGAATCCGCTGCCCACCCGGCCCACATAGTGCAGTTTGTCGCCGTCGGGGATGCCCAGCAGCAGCGCGCCAAACGTCCCGCTCCGGGCTCCAGCTCCGGGCCGCCAGCCACCCACCACCACTTCCTGGCTCTGCTCCAGCTTGAGCTTGATCCAGGACCTGCTGCGGCGGCCGCTCACGTAGCGGCTATCGGCCTTCTTCGCCATCACGCCTTCCAGGCCCAGCTCGGCGGCACTTGACATGAGGTCCTCCGCATCGTGGTCCAGGACGGCTGAAAGGTGCAGCGGGCATCCCGCGCGCAATCGTCCCGCGAAACCTGCCAGCCTGTCGCGGCGCTCGCTGAAAGGCAGGCCGCTCAGGTCCGTGCCGCCGTCGTACAGAAGATCGAACAGCATGAGCTGCACCGGAACCGATGCCCGGGCACGCTCGATGTCCGCGGTTTTGACCAGGTTCATCCGAAGCTGCAGCCGTCCAAAGTCGGGCCGGGAGCCCTTTCCGAGTGCCACGATCTCGCCGTCGGCCACAAAGTCGCCTTCAGGCCAGCAGGCGCGGTCGATGAGTTCGGGATAGGTGGCTGTGAGGTCGTTCCCGTTGCGGCTCATCAAGCGGATCCTGCCCTCCGTGCCCGTGATGATCGCCCGGATGCCGTCCCATTTCAGCTCGAACAGCCAGTCATCGCCGTGCAGCTCAGCGGCGGATCCCGCGGTGGCGAGCATGGGTGCGTAGTCGGGCATGGGCTGGGGAGTGGGCTCCTGGGTGGCCGGCTTGGCTGGCATGGCCTTGGCTGTCCGCCGCCCGCCCGGCTGCTCCTTCATCAGGTGAATGAGCCAGTTCTGACCCGTGTTGATCAGCGCAAAACGCTTGGTCCCTCCCAGTCCGCCGCCAGGCTCGCCCGTGAGGGTCGCGATCACTTCCTTGCCGTCGCGCCACTTCTCGCACGTGAACTCGCCGCGGTCCCAGATGCTGATGGTCCCCGCACCGTACTCTCCCTTGGGAATCACTCCCGCGAAGGTCGCGTAGTCCATGGGGTGGTCCTCGGTGTGCACGGCCAGGTTGTTGCGGTCCGGTGTTTCGGGCACGCCACGCGGCAGTGCCCAGGACACCAGCACGCCCTCATGCTCCAGCCTGAAGTCCAGGTGGTACCGGCGGGCGTGGTGCTCCTGGATCACGAAGATGCCGCCGGGTGGCGGTGGGTCGCCCGGCTTCGGCTGCTCCGAGGACGAGGTGCCGGACAGTGCCCCGCCGGTGGCGGCCCAGGCAACAGCGTCCGACGACGACGGGAACGGCTCCGGGGTTTTCTCCGGATCGCGCATCCCGACGTACTTGGCGAGACGGTTCTCCACCGTCACCAGCCGCTCCCGGGAGACGGACCCGACGGTGCCCGAACTGACAGTGCCCGAACTGCCTCCGGCAGCGCCGCCGTCGTCATCCGCGTCCTCGCCGTGCGGCGGCAGGTGCCGGTCGGAAATCGAGGCGAAGTGGTCCTTGCCGGTGGCCACCCGTTTCATCACGGCGGTGTAATCGAGGTGGTCCAGCGACGGTGAGGCGAGTTCCCGCCAGGTGCGCGGCGCGGCAACAGTAGGGAAGGCTCGGCCTCGCAGTGAGTAAGGCACGATGGTGGTCTTGTTCCCGCTGTTCTGGCTCCAGTCCACCAACACCTTGCCGTGCCGGAGGGACTTCTTCATGTCGCTGACTACCAGCTCGGGATGATCGGACTCCAAAGCGCGGGCGAGCTCGTGGGCGAAAGCGGAAACCTGCTCGGATTTCAGTGTGCCGTCCAACCCCGTATAAAGGTGGATGCCTTTGCTGCCGCTGGTGACGGGAACCGGTTCCATGCCCATGTCCTGAAGGATGGAGCGGGCCAGCTTGGCCACTTCGACGCACTCGGGGAGGCCCGCGCCGGGACCGGGATCGAGGTCCAGCACAAAGCGATCAGGCCGGAGCGGCTTCCCGGAAGCGTCCACCTGCCACTGCGGAACGTGGATCTCCAAGGACGCGATCTGGGCCATCCACGTCAGCGTGGCCAGGTTGTTGACCATGGGGTAGTCGTTGGTGTGGTCGGAGTGGTGGATGGTGGCACGCGGTATCCACTTGGGCGCGGAGTCCTCCAGGTTCTTTTGGAAGAACACCTGGCCCGGGTTCTCGGCCGTGCCCACGCCGTTGACCCAGCGCTTGCGGGTGACGGGCCTGTTGGCCGCGGCCGGAATGAGGAACGGTGCCACGGCGGCGTAGTACTCCAGCACTTCGGCCTTGGTGGTGCCGGTTTCCGGGTAGATGATTTTGCCCAGGTTGGTGAGGGTGAGCTCGTGGCCTTCCACGTTCACCCGCTCTTGTTGCTTGCCTGCCACCTCTTCTCCTCTGCTGTCTTGTGCTGTTGACTGTGTGCATGAGGGCCATATGGAAGGGATCTATCGCGTTCGGTCTGGTCAACGTACCAGTGAAGCTCTACAGTGCCACGGAGGATCACGATATTGGCCTGCACCAGGTCCACAACAAGGACGGCGGCCGCATCCGGTACCAGCGTAAGTGCGAGATCTGCAGCGAAGTGGTGGCTTATGAGGATATCGACAAGGCCTACGAAGAAGAAGGCCGGACAGTAGTCCTCACTGCAGCCGAATTGAAGTCCCTGCCGGAAGAGAACAGCCGCGAAATCGAGGTGGTGGAGTTCATCCCCGCCGAGCAGTTGGACCCCATCATGTATGAGCGCAGCTATTTCCTTGAACCGGATTCAAAGTCTCCCAAGGCCTACATGCTGCTGCGGCAGACGCTGGAGGACTCGGACAGGATTGCGATCGTCCAGTATGCACTGCGGCAGAAGACCCGGCTGGGGGCGCTGCGGGTGCGCGGCGATGTGCTGCTGCTGCAGGCGCTCCTGTGGGGAGATGAAGTCCGCGAAGCCAAGTTCCCGTCCTTGGAAACCGACATCAAGATCTCTGACAAGGAACTCGAAATGTCCTCGGCCTTGGTGGAATCGATGGCGCATGACTTTGATCCCGACGAATACACCGACGACTACCAGGCACAGTTGAAGACCCTGATCGAGGCCAAGCTGGAGAAGGGCGAGGCCTTGGATACTGAGGCCACGTTCGGCGTGGTGGAAGGCGAGGGCGAAGGCGGCGACGTCATCGACCTCATGGAAGCGCTCAAGCGCAGCCTCGACAAGAAGCGCGGCAAGGAAAAAGCGTCCGACGACGACGCTGCCGCCAGCAAGACTGCCAGCAAGCCCAAGGCGCGGGCCAAGAAAAAGGCGTGAACCGGCGTCGGGCGCCTTGAGGGGCGCCCGACGGTTCGGTTCATACGGGGCTTAACCCTTGACGGAGCCGGCTGTCAGACCTTGGACAATGAACTTGCTCGCAAAGGCGAAGATCACCAGCGTCGGCACTACCGTCAGGACCGCGGCAGCGGACATGGAACCCCAATCAATGTTGAAACTTGAGATAAAGCCGGCCAACGCCGTCGGAATAGTCTTGTTGCTGTCGCTGTTCATCAGGGTCACGGACAAGAACAGTTCGTTCCAGCAATTGACGAAGTTGAAGACAAAACTCGCTGCAATACCGGGCAGCATCACGGGAACGATGACCCTGAAAAGCGCAGCCAGCCGGGAACAGCCATCAATCATCGCCGCTTCTTCAAGGGCGTCAGGGACGTTTTCGAAGAATCCCCGGAGCATGATGGTGCAGAACGGGATGCAAATGGCGATGTAGATCAGGATCAGGCCTGTCTTGGAATCCACCAGCCCGAAGTTGCTCATCATCAGGTAAAGCGGTCCCAGGGCGATGAAGCCGGGAATCATCTGGGTTATCAGGAACGCACCCAGCACGGCGCCGCGTCCGGCGAAATGGAAACGGGCAAGGACATAGGCCGAGAGCAAGGAGATCAGCGTTGCCACGGACGAGGCCACCAGGGCCACCACCAAGCTGTTGAGCATGTACTGGCCGAAATCGGACTTGGTGAAGAGCCCGATGTAGTTTTCCAGGGACAGTTGCCGCGGCCAGTAATCCAGAGGCAGCGAATAGATGGCGCCAGGCTCCTTGAGGGAAGTCAGGATGATCCAGTACAGCGGAAACACCGTGGCGACGAGGCAGGCTCCGAGGAAAACAATCTTTCCGGCGCGGCCCATGAGGCTCTGTTGATTGATCATCGGGCACTCTTTCGAAGACGGACGGCCATGAGGTAGAAGGCGGCGAAAAGCACAAGCGTGACCACCACGATCAGCCCGAGGGCGGACGCCTTTCCGTAGTCGCCCTCCTGCGTAATTTTGATCATGTAGGTGGTGATGATGTGCGTCTGGTCAGCTGGACCGCCGCCGGTCATGGCGAAGATGATGTCAGGGAAATTGAAAATCCAGATCACTCGCAGCAGGATGGTCAACGCCAACGTGGTGGCGATGCTCGGCAACGTGATGTTGAAGAACGTCCGTACCTTCCCGGCCCCGTCCAAGGCCGCGGCCTCGTACATTTCGTCGGAGACGGATTGCAGTGCGGCGAGGATCATGATGGCGAAGAACGTGACGCCGTACCAGATGTTGGCAATGATGATGGCGGTCATCGCAAAGCCCGGGTCGGACAACCACGGGATGGGCGAGCCGATGATCCCCGCCTTCATCAGGAGGTCATTGATGACGCCGAACTCCGCGTTGAACATCCACCGGAAGAGCATGCCGATCAGGAATCCGGACACCGCCCAAGGGAAGAAGATCATGGCCTGGTACGCCCCGCGCATCCTGAACTTCCGCTTCAGGAACAAGGCCACGGCGAAGCCGATGACCACCTGGGGTAACAAGGAACCCACCACCCACACCACCGTGTTGCGGACGATTCCCCAGAATTCCGGCGTTTCCAGCAGGCTCGCGAAGTTGCCGAACCCTACCCATGAGGTGTCGGAGAGATCGTTCAGGTTCCAATTGCGGAATGCCATCTGGCTGCCGGCGATCATCGGATAGTAAGTGAAGATGCCGACGAACACCGCCGCAGGAGCCAGGAAGATCAACAGGGTGAAAGCCGTCCTGGAATTGAACCGCCTTTTGGACAGGTTGCCCTGGCCTGCTCCCGGCGCCGCCTCCTTCCTTGGGGAGGGAAGCGGCGCCGTGCGCTCTGTGTCGAGGCTCATTGGAGACTAGCCTTTCAACTTTTCGGACCAGTACGTGTCCCAGCTGGAGAGGAGCTCGCTGGTGGACATCTTTCCCGTCAGGACGCGCTGGAGCTCGCCGTCGGACTTCTTGATCCACTCGTTCCACCACGACACACTGCGCGGCTGGACGGCAGAGACGTAAGTCTGCGGGTTTTCCGTCATCTTGACGTACGCGGCCCAAGGGCCGGTGCTGTAGAAACTGTCCTGGGCGGCCGACTTCAGGATCGGCACCAGGCTGTTGTCCTTGCTGAACGTGGTGGCTGCATCACCCTGGGCGAGATACTTGACCAGCTTCACGGCCTCCGGCTTGGTTTTGCTGCTCTGGGCAACGCCCCAACCGGCGGACGCTACGGGTTGGATGGCTTTTCCGCTCGGACCAACGAGCAGCGGTGCTACGTTCCACTGATCTTCCTTGATGGACTTTGACTCCCGCACGGTGGCGATCACCTCAGGGTCCTGAAGCAGGAACGACGTTGAGCCGTTGCTGAAGCCCTGGACCATTTCCGGATAACCCCAAGCCACGGATGAGGGAGGCGAACCCTTCTTGAAGAGGTCGATGTACAGGTCCATGGCTTCTTGTGCCTTTGGCGAGGAGAAGATCGTCTTGCCGCTGGTCAGCTTGAAGGCGTTCTCGGTGTCGATCTCGTCAGCCACGTAGGCCTCGATGATGGCGACGGCGTTGGAGTTGGCGTTGGTGCCGCCGCGGAAGGCGTAACCGAACTTGTTTTCAGCCGGTTTGTTGATGGCGGACGCTTGCTCCAGCATCTCGGACCAGCTCGCGGGGGGACCCGAGAACCCGGCGTCCTTGACCACATCGGAGCGGTAGAACAGCGAGAGGCCGTAGAACCCGTAAGGAATGTAGTAGGTCTTACCGTTTTGCTTCGAATAGGTGACGGCATTGTCCGTGAGGTTGTTCCAGCCATCCCACCCCTTGAGGTCGGCCGTCATGTCATACAGCCAGTCGTTGGCACCGAACGATCCCACGGTGATGTCACGGGCCTCGACGACATCGATTCCCTTGCCCGACTGGAGCATCTGTTGGATCTTCTGGTCAGCCTGATCGGTCGGCGGTGAGATCAGATCCACCTTGATATCCGGGTTCGCCTGTTCGAAGCCGGAAATGAGCTTCTTCAACGTTTCTGTCCGCGTTGGATTGGTGAGGCTTTCCACCATCTTGAGCGTGACTTTGCCGTCTTTGGCAGGTTCAGCGCCGCCGCATCCGGCTAGCGCAAGGACGGCCGCGAGGCCGGCTGCGGCAGACATGATGAATCTGGATTTCACGTGGATCCTCCATTGACTTGTTGAGCGTGGGCAATCGTCTTGAGCGTGGGCAATCGTCGCACCGGCGGAGCGGCGTAGTGGTTGGTTGTGTGTGTGGGGTACCTATGAAGCCCGGGCGAGCCGGACGAGCTCCGGCACCGCCCTCTCGGCGAACGTTTCGTAGTCCTGGGGCGAGTTGTACAGGTGTGCAGAGAGCCGCAGGAAACCTTGGCCGTTGAAGGTGGTGATGGCCGTTTCGATGTCCAGCTGATCCGAAATGTGGGCACGGACAGCATGCGAATCCTCGTGCGTCGTGGCGAGACCCTTCGGCAGCCGAACAAGGCGAAGGGGCCCAACCGGCATACCGACCTCAACATGTGGGTCCTCGCCGGTGGCATCCGCAAAGGACCGGCCAATCAAGGACTGGCCGTAGTCGCAGAGTTCCTTGGCGTAGCTGCGGAATGTTGCCCAGCCGTACCGTTCCTGGATGGTGTCGAAGGCCTTGTTGGCTGCCATCCACGACGTCACGTCCTGGGTTCCCACGTGGTCGAAGTTCTCCGGAAAAGCATGGGGGAACCCCCAGGAATCGATCAATGGCTCCAGCTTTCCGGCCATTGGTCCACGGGCGACCAGCGCCGCGGTGCCCCTGGGAGCGCAGGCGAACTTGTGGAGGTTTCCCACCCAGAAACCCTCCATATCCGGTACGGGAAACTCCAAGACGCCTGGAGCATGGGCGCCGTCCACCAAGACTGGCACTCCAAGGACCGAGGCTGCTTGGGCGATCGCCTCCACGGGAAAAGCGCGGGCCGTGGCGGACGTGATGTGGTCCACCACAATGAGGGCTGTCCTTTCGGTGACCTCGGCCATCACCAGGGCGCAGGCAGTCTCAGCGTCCGCATTGAGGGGGATATCCGCGATCCGGACCCGTCCGCCACATTTCCGCGCAACCCGCTCGGCGCCCTGCAGCACTGCCCCGTAGGCATGGTTGGTAGTGACGATCTCGGCACCGGCCGGGAAATTCAGCGAGTTGTACACGGTGCTGACGCCGGCGCTGGCGTTGTGAACCAGGGCCACATCCTGGGGGCTGACGCTGAGGAAGCCGGCGATCCCCGCCCTTGCCTCGGCGACCATTTCGAATTGCCCCATGAACCACGTGCACGGATTGGCGTCCATGCGCTCCTTCAGGCTCAGCTGCATGGCTTGGGCGGCCCGCGGAACGGAACCGTAGGAACCGTGGTTGAGGTGGACCTTGGACGGGGTGAGGCTCCAATCGGCTATTGAGGGTTCGCCCTCTGGAGTCGTCATGGGATGCGGTGCCGTGAGCGGTGCTGGGAACACGGTGTCCTTCTTGGTCGGGGAGGAGTGAACGCTTTGTAAGTTACATCACAGAATCTCCCCAGACAACGGACAACTTGAAATAGTCATAAGATGACTTGAGTGCTTAAGCCTCGAAATCACCGCAAATCAGCATCTTTAATCAGGATAGGTACGATGTCTTTGCTTAGACGTATGACAGCGTGACGTACTGGCTGCGGGGTTGTGCTGGTGCGGTAGCGTGTTACAGGTATCTGGAGGAGGCGACACATTGGGTGCTGTTGAGACGGCCATGCAGGGCCTAAGAAACAAGATTGCCTCGGGCGAACTAGCGGCGGGTCAGAAGTGCCCGCCGGAGGCAGAGCTCTCCGCCCAGCTCGGCGTATCGCGGAGTTCGTTGCGGGAGGCTGTGCGGGCCATGTCCGCCCTTGGTGTCATGGAATCGCGGCACGGCTCGGGGACATATGTCTCCTCGCTCGAACCAACCGTCATCCTCCAGAATTTTGCCCTCCTGGTGGACCTGCTGCCGCTGGACGGATTGCTTGAACTCTTTGAGATCCGCCGTCTGATGGAATCCCATGCTGCGGCAGCCGCGGCCGCGAATGCCACGCCGGAAGTCCTGGCCAGGCTGACGGCGCTCGTGGACAGCATGGAGGCGACGGACAATCCCTCCGAGTATTCAGAACTCGATTCACGCTTTCACGAGGAAATCTGCCGTGCGAGCGGCAACTCGACGCTTGCAGCGCTCGTCAGCCTCTTCCGTTCCCGGGGTGGACATTTCCACATCTTCGACGGCGAAGAAGGGGCGGCAGTCCGGGAGGGCAGCACCGCCGGGCACAGCGCAATAGTGGATGCGATTGTCCGCAGGGATCCGACGCTCGCAGCAACCGCAACGGCTGCGCACATCGCACAGAGTGAAGCTTGGTTGAAGAAGCTGAGGCCAGCTCCCCGGCTCCAGGACTAGCGCCTAGTGGTTGCGGAGCATTGAGATGATTTCCGACTTTTTCTTGCCGGAGTAGCCCGTAATGCCGAGTTCCTTGGCCCGCGCCTTGAGCTTGTCCACTGTCCAATCGTCGTAGTCGCCGGACTTTCCACCCTTGCGGCCTATTTCCTTGCGGCCTTGCGCAGCAGCTGCGTTGGAAATGCGGGCCGCTTTCTCCTTGGACGCGCCGTCCTCGCGCAGTTCTTCGTAAAGTTCAGGGTCTTTGATGCTGGGGTTCTTCTTGTCCGGCATGGTTGAGCGTCCTTTCCATGGTTCGCTTGATGGGCCGCAGCCTGGTCATCCGTTCGTGGCGGTTCCGTTGGTGCTATCCCCGTTATTGGGGATGGCGCGGCGTTGCAGCCACAGCGGCATTGCCACCACGAAGACCAGGACCACCAGCAGGATGCACGCACCGGCCACCAGCCCGGCGGTCCTGCCGGCCGTCACGTCGAAGACCAGTGACGCGGAGCCGGTAATCAGCAGGGCGACACCCGCCAAGGCCCATCTGGTGATGATGTCGGCGCTGGAGACAAGGACAGCTTTGAGCCCCCGGCGGAAGAGCCTGCGGTGAACGCTCACGGGAAGCACGATGAGGACGGTGGTCAGGGCTGCCGTCATCACGTTGAACAGATAGAGATTCCGTTGCCAGTCGTCCAGGTCGGCGAATCGGGATTGGAAGGGGAGCGTCAACAGGAATCCGCCCAGAATTTGCACTCCGGTTTGAAGGACGCGCAATTCCTGGATCAATTCCATCCAATTGCGGTCCATTCGCTCTTCCGTGGATTCGTTCCTGCCGATCCTGGGAACCTGGTCCGGCTCTGCCATTCGCGCACCTCCACGTAGTTGTTTGGTGGACGCCGACGTTGCACCGGACTACGGTCGGAACTGTCAGCATCGGGACCGTACGCCAAAGGACTGCCCCGGCCCGCAGCTGAGCTGGGGCGGGGACAGCCCTCACTGTCCGCAATTGTTCAAGGCGTGCCGACCATCAGTAATCGGGCGGCGCGGTTCTGGTCGCGGCGCGTAGCTCTATACCGTATGTCCCCGGCGGCCTGACATGAAGCTCAGCAGCCAGCCGATGGCCGCGACTACGAGGAGGATGACGCCTACCCACAGCAACCAGTTGAGGGCTTGCGTGAAGCCACCCACAAGGAGAAGGACAATTGCCACTACACCAGCAATGATCAGAAGCGTATTCATGGTCAGCACATTCCTTTCTGGGGGAATCTTTGACGAACGTCTCCGATTCCCAGCTATGCATTCCTACTTACTTCGATGCGGTTCTGCCGGCCCTCCGCCGATGGCGAAGTTCGCCGGTCGTGAACAGTAACACTCTTCATTGTACTACTAAGCACCCTTATGAAAGGCTTGGGGAAGTCGTCACTTGATGATTGGGCAGCCGCCGGAAATTCCCGGCGGTTACGTTTTTCGCTCACTTGACCGTCCGAGAGAGGAACACATGAAAGCGTCACAGCAGCTTGCAGACAACCTTCAAATCGTCCTGACAGACCTGATCGAGCTACAGCTCCAGGGCAAGCAGGCCCACTGGAACATTGTTGGTCCGAACTTCCGCGACCTCCACCTCCAACTGGACGAGCTCGTCCTGGCCACGCGCCAGTTCGCTGACGACACAGCCGAGCGCATGAGGGCCCTTCATGCCCTTCCCGACGGCCGCAGTGCGACCATCGCCAAGGGCACGCGATTGGAGGAATTCCCGGCCGGCCTGGTCAACACCAAGAACGCCGTCAAGCTGGTCACCGATCGTGTGGAACGGGCTGTCCAGACCATGCGCGACGTCCATGACGAAGTGGACGAGGAAGATCCCACGACGGCGGACCTGCTGCACGCGTTCATTGCCCGCCTTGAGCAGTTGGTCTGGATGATCAATGCCGAAATCATGAACGCCGGCGCAGCCGTGACGGATCCGGACGAGGCCTGACAGTAACCGGACCCGCCGGATCCCGAAGAGGGCTAAGAGATCGTGCCGCGGCTTAAGCGCAGCGACCTTTCCCGGCCCGGTATTGTCCGCCGCAGGGCAGGGACGGGATTCAGCTATCGCCACCCCGATGGGAGCTTGGTCAGCAAGGAGGATCGCCAGCGCATCAATGCGCTGGCGATCCCGCCTGCATGGACCGATGTGTGGATCAGCCCCTTCGAGCACGGGCACATCCTGGCCACTGGCGTCGATGCCGCGGGACGTAGCCAGTACATTTACCACCCTGGTTGGCGGGAGCGGAAGGACACCGAGAAGTTCATCCGGGCTGCCAAGCTGGGCCTTGTCCTGCCAACGGTTCGCCGCAATGTGACGGTCCACCTCCAGGGCACCGCAGACCCGCGGCAGCAGACCCTCGCCGCCGCGGTGAGGTTCATGGACCTTGGCGCGCTCCGCGTCGGTTCCGAGATCTACATGAAGCAGAACGGCTCCTACGGCCTCACCACCCTCCGCTGCCGCCACGCGCGCGTGGACGGGCCGGACGTCTTCCTCAAATTCCCGGGCAAGAGCGGCCAGCTGTGGGACACCTCCATTCACGATCCCGCCTTGGCATCCTTCCTGGAACCGCTGGCGGAGCGTCCCGGCAAGGAGCGCCTGCTGGCCTACCAGGCCAACGGCACGTGGGTTTCTGTGGATGCGTCCATGATCAACGAATACCTGCGCGACATCGCAGGAGAGGCCTACACGTCCAAGGATTTCCGAACGTGGAAGGGGACGGCCGCGGCGGCCATGTGCCTCATCAAGTCCGGCCATAAGGGAACTCCGAGGCAGGCAATTGTGCGGGCCATCAAGGAGACTTCCGACCTCTTGGGCAACACCCCCTCGGTGGCACGTTCCTCCTACGTGGACCCCCGGATCATCGAGGGTTACCTGTCGGAAGAGCTGAAGGACGTCAAGCCCACGGAAGCATCGATTGCCGCCTATTTGAACGGCTAAACGCCGCGGTAGACCAAGTGCCTTGAGACGGTTCCAAGAGTTTTGTGAGTACACTCGTACTAATAAGGATTGACGGGGCATAGCGTCTGGGGGCCGTAAATGATTCTGTTCGCAATCGTGGTGTGCGAAGTTGCGTTCTGGGTGGCTATTCTCGCCGGGCTCGCGGCTCGGTATCTCCTGCGGCGTCCCCGCCTTGGGGGAGCTCTCCTGGTCCTTGCCCCGGTGATCGATGCTGTGTTGCTTGCCTTGGTCGCCGTGGATCTGCTTGGCGGGGGAACTGCCTCATGGCAGCACGGACTGGCGGCGATCTACATTGGCGTTTCCATCGCCTACGGCAAACGCATGGTGGCATGGGCCGATGCGCGCTTCCAGCACCGATTCGCCGGCGGACCTGCGCCGGAACGACTCACGGGAACCCGCTACACGATCAAGTGCTGGCGGGATGTACTTCTCACTGCATTGGCGGTCGTGATCGCCGCGGCGACCCTGGGAGCGATCATCCTTCTGGTCAACGACGCGGAACGAACCTCAGCCCTCTCGGGGTTCTTTCGCATTCTGGGCATCATCTTCGCAATCGACTTCCTGTGGGCTGTGAGCTACACGATTTGGCCGAAAAAGGCCGCCCGCGTGTTGCCGGCTGCTACTCCTTCGCGCTGAAGCCCATGCCCCGGAGAATCGACGCAGAGGAACGTACGGCAGCGATTGCGGAGGCTTCCTTACGAGTCCTCGAACGTGATGGGCTCTCCGGGCTGTCAGTGCGCGGGGTCGCAGCGGAAGCGGGCATTGCCGCCGCTTCGTTGCGCCGAGCATTTGCCACGCAGCATGCCCTTCGGGAGTACTGCCTGCAACTCATTGAGGACCGAGTGACCGCAAGGGTCGCCGCACTCGAGTTAACCGGCCGGGCACTCGTTGATGAGCTGCTGCTGCAGTTGCTCCCTCTCGACAAAGAACGGCGCCTGGAACTGGTTGCGCAAGTCCAGCTAGGGGTCCTTTCGCTGACCGACAGCGAGCTTCGTCCTGCTGCGATCAGGCTTAGCGACGCAGTTGATCGCGCATGTCACGCTGCTCTACAGATCCTGACCGAAGCGGACCAGTTCTACAATGGCCGCGATCCCGCGTATGAAGCACAGCGGCTCCGTGCACTTCTGGACGGAATCGCCATGCACGGGCTGTGGAGCGGGGAACTGCCGGAGTCGAGCCAAATGCCCAGCGTGCTCGCACGCCATCTCGACGAGCTCGCCGGGCCTTAGCGAGACACAGAAAGAGCCTGGCGACACCCACATCCGGGTGTCGCCAGGCTCTTTCAGTATCGCTGAGGGGTTCGTGACCCCTAGGCGTCGTGGTCCGTTTCGAGGATCTTCACCAGGCTGTCCAGGGCTGCGTCGGCCCCGTCGCCTTCGGCGCGCAGCACCACAACGTCGCCGTGGGCCGCGCCCAAGCTCATCAGGGACAGGATGCTGGCAGCGTCCATGGCGTCGTCGGCGGGCTCGCCCTGGCGGGCGATGGTGACATCGAGGTCCAGGTCTCCGGCAGCCTCGGCGAAGATGGCGGCCGGGCGGGCGTGGAGGCCGACGCGGCTTGCGATGGTGGCTGTACGTTCAGGCATTGGTGCTCCTTTGGTGAGGTTGGTTTTGTGGGAAGTCTAGACGCTGGCGGTGACTGGAACGGGTTCT
Organism: Paenarthrobacter sp. NPDC056912; assembly: GCF_042786555.1. Taxonomy (NCBI): domain Bacteria; kingdom Bacillati; phylum Actinomycetota; class Actinomycetes; order Micrococcales; family Micrococcaceae; genus Paenarthrobacter; species Paenarthrobacter sp. NPDC056912. The sequence goes on along the minus strand of NZ_JBHUCD010000007.1, from coordinate 99,713 downwards.
GCTTCCACCGGCTTCCGGACTGCCCAACGCTTGAGGGCAACCACGATCAGCGCGGAGACCACGGTGCCGGCCAGGATGGAGATGACGAACATGGCCAGGTTGCCGATGGCGAAGAAGACGAAGATGCCACCGTGGGGAGCCTGCGACGTTACACCGGTTGCCATGCACAAGGCGCCGGTCAGTGCGCCGCCCACCATGCTGGCCGGGATGACGCGCAGCGGATCGGCTGCTGCGAACGGGATGGCGCCTTCGGAGATGAACGAGGCGCCGAGGAGCCAGGCGGCCTTGCCGTTTTCACGCTCGGCCAGGCTGAAGCGCTTCTTGTCCAGCACTGTCGCAAGGGCCATTGCGAGTGGGGGAACCATGCCGGCAGCCATGACCGTGGCCATGATCTGCCATGGTGCCTGGTTGGCAACCGCACCGGCACCGAGGCCTGCCACTGCGAAGGAGTAGGCAACCTTGTTGACCGGGCCACCCAGGTCGAAGCACATCATGAGGCCCAGGATGATGCCGAGCACTACTGCGGATGCACCCGTCATGCCCGACAACCAGGTGTTCAGGGCGACAGTGAGGTTCTTGATCGGTCCACCAAGGACCAGGAACATGAGGCCGGAAGCCACAATGGAGGCGAGTAGCGGAATGATGACCACGGGCATGAGGCCGCGCAGCCAGCGCGGAACCTGCCAGGTGCCGATCCAGTGGGCCACCACGCCGGCCAGGAGGCCGCCGACCAGGCCGCCCAGGAAGCCTGCACCCATGAAGCCCGCAACGGCTCCTGCGGTGAAGCCCGGTGCGATACCGGGACGGTCCGCGATGCCGTAAGCGATGTAGCCCGCCAACGCGGGGACCAGGAATCCGATGGACAGGGCGCCGATCTTGAACGCCACGGCGCCAAGGTAGATGGAAAGTCCGCCTTCAGGCAGGTTGAAGAGGTTGTTCTCCAACACCACCTTGTCCGCGACAGCGGTGATGTCGTAGCCGCCCAGCAGGAAGCCCAGGGCAATCAGCAAACCGCCACCGGCCACGAACGGGATCATGTAGGAGACGCCCGTGAGGAGTGCGCGCTTCAGCTTCTGGCCGATGTGCTCGCTGCTCTCTTCCGCCTGGCGCTCGGCCTGCTCTTCAGCGCCAAAGTGCGGAACGCGGCGTGCGTGCGGGTCATCCGCAGCGGCCAACGCTTCCTGGACCATCTTGGCGGGCTCGTCGATGCCGCGCTTGACCGGAGCGTTGATGACCGGCTTTCCCGCGAAGCGCTCCTTGCCGCGGACGTCGACGTCGACGGCGAAGATCACCGCGTCAGCCGCAGCAATCACTGCCGGGTCCAGCGGCTTGGCGCCCGAGGAACCCTGGGTTTCGACCTGGAGGTCGACGCCCATCTCCTTGGCAGCGGCAACCAGGGAGTCAGCTGCCATATAGGTGTGCGCAATGCCGGTGGGGCAAGCGGTCACTGCCACGATGCGCTTGGGTGCTGACGCAGCGGCCGCTTCGCCGGCAATGGGGGTCGTGCCCGCTTCGCGATGCCCAACCACTCCGCGACCCCCATTCCCGGCTTCGCTGGTGCTCGGAGCGTCACCGATGGCGCCATCAACCAGGTCCACGATCTCTTCAGGAGAAGACGCTGCACGCAGCGCCGCGGTGAAGTCCTTCTTGATCAGCGATCGTGCCAGCTTGGAGAGCAGTTTCAGGTGTTCCTGGTCCGCGCCGTCCGGGGCTGCGATGAAGAAGATGAGGTCCGCCGGGCCATCCTTGGCACCGAAGTCCACCTTGTGGGACAACCGGGCCATGGCAAGGGCAGGTTCCGTGACTGCGGCTGAGCGGCAGTGCGGGATCGCGATGCCGCCGGGGACGCCGGTTGCGGTTTTCTGCTCGCGGGCGAAGGCATCGGTGAAGAGCCCTTCAACCTCGGAAGCACGGCCCGCGGCGGCAACTTTGCCGGCCAGGACGCGGATGACGTCGGCAGGGGAGTCGCCCAGGTTCTGGTCGAGGGTGACCAATTGGGTTGTGATCAGCTGGGTCACTGTTAGTCCTTCTGGAGGGCCGTGATGGTTACGGCGTCGGGGGTTGTCTGGTGGACTGCAGGGACAGTGGAGCCCGGCAGCGAAGCAGCAGCGGCACCATGTGCCACGGCTTGACGGAGGCAGTCCTGAGGGGAACCACCCTGGGTTGCGGCCAGTAGATAGCCGGCCAGGGAGGAATCCCCGGCGCCTACCGTGCTGACTGCCTTGATGGGCGGATGCGTGGCGAGCCACGCTCCGTCCGCGGTCACCAGGACTGCGCCCTTGGACCCGAGTGTTGCGAGAACGGCGCCTACACCGCTGGCGACGACGGCGGCAGCGGCTTGGGCGGCTTTGGCCGGATCCGCTTCCAGTTCGTCAGCTGTGGAGACGTTGGCGAAACCGGCAGCGGCGGCGAGCTCCGCGAGCTCCTCCGCGTTCGGCTTGAGCAGGTCCGGCTTTCCTGCGGCATCGCCCACCAGGGCTGCCGCAAGCGGAGCCCCCGAGGAGTCGATGGCGATGCCGGGGGCGGCCGTTCCATCCGCGTTCGACCGGAGCCGACGCGCGATTGTGGCGTAGAAGTCCGCGGGCACTCCTGGTGGGAGCGAGCCCGCGAGAACCACCCAGCTGGCGCCACGGGAGCGCTCCAGCAGCAGCCCGATCAGGGCTTCCTGCTGTTCACCGCTCAGCTCCGGGCCGGGTTCGTTGATCTTGGTGGTGACGCCGTCCGGTTCGGTGAGTGTGACATTGCTGCGCAGCGCCTGACCGATGGGCAGGGCCGCAAACGGAACGCCGCCGTCGTGCAGTCCGGAAAGGACCGGATCCGAATCGGCGCCCGGAAGGACTGCCAGTGTTTCGAGGCCGGAGGCCACGAGAGCGCGGGACACGTTCACGCCCTTCCCGCCGGACTCCTGGTGGACGGCCACCGCGCGCTGAACCTCGCCGCGAGCCAAGGCTCCCGGGAGTTCCACAGTTCGGTCCAAGCTGGGATTGGCGGTGAGCGTGACGATCATGCGATCACCACGTCGACGCCGGCGTCAGCCAGGGCTGCTGCGAGTTCCGCTGAGGGTTCGCTGTCTGTGATCAAGGTGTCAACATCCTTCAAAGTGGCGAACTGGACCAGTGTTTCGGCGTCCAGCTTGGAAGAGTCGGCCAGGGCCACCACGCGGCGGGCCGACTTGACGAAGGCTGCCTTCACGGCAGCTTCCTCGGGATCGGGCGTGCTGAGCCCGAAAGCGGAGTGGATCCCGTTGGTTCCCACAAAGGCGATGTCCGGACGCAGGCGGTAGGCCGCCTCCACGGTGGACTGCCCGACGGCGGCCTGCGTCAGTCCGCGGACACGGCCACCGAGGATCTGCAGAGCGATGCCCGGCGTGGACGAGAGCTTGCCGGCGATGGGAATGGCATGGGTGATGACTACGAGTTCGTCGCCGCCGTTGGGGGAGGGGGTCCTGGCCGCCAGTAGGTCCGCAAGGATTTCAGTGGTGGAACCGGCGTCCAGCAGGATGCTGCCGGTGGTTGGATCGGGGATCAGTGCAAGGGCGGCGTTAGCGATGCGAAGCTTCTCCGACTGGCGCTGGACGGCGCGTTCGAGGATGCTTTCCTCGCGGGTGCTCAGGCGATCGGAGGGGACTGCACCGCCGTGTACCCGGCGGAGGTTTCCGGAGACCTCAAGGGCCGCGAGGTCGCGGCGGATGGTCTCAGTGGTGATGCTGAAACGGTCGGCGAGGTCTGTGACGCTCACCCGTCCGCGCTCTGCGACGAGTGCGGAGATCAATTGCTGGCGCTCTTCGGCGAACACTTACCCTCCATTGCGGTAATGCCAATTTTCAGTGCAACCACTTGCGTGACTGCTGTCACAACGATGTGGAATTGCTTGACTCTATCTTTGTTTATGTTGGTAAGTCAATAGAAAACAACACAAACACAGATATGTGGGCATGGAGCGACCGAGGGCCGGGTGCGGGCGGGCAAAAGGGCATGCCGCACTCCCTGTAGTGCGGCATGCCCTCGTTCGGATCCTGACTGGGGGATTTGCCAGGATCCGGTCTATGGGGTGGGTTTTGGCGTAGGGTCCGGGACCGGTGGCGGCCCGGGCTCGGGCAAGGGAACGGGCTCGGGGGTGGGTGGGGGCTCCCGGGTGGGGTCGGGGTTCGGATCGCGTGTTGGATCAGGGTGCGAGGGATCCGGTGGGAATTCGCTCATGCTTTTGAGCTCCCCTGGTAGTCCTGGCGCGGCAGCCGGGAACTTCCCGTGGCGCTGGAAGGATACCTGCTGGCATACCCGGTCCCCGGGTAGTCGATGGGGAGGTTGTCGGGATCGGGCGGGTCCGGCAGTTTGTGCTTGCCGGACAACCTGCGCTCTGACGTGCCGGCCGAAAATTCGTTCCTCTTGGATTCTGCGTACATTGTGTCCCTCGCGGTAGTTCCATCAGGGGTGCTGCAGTTGATTGCTTTCAGGATCCTCAGTCAGGGATTTCCATGCGGAAACCGCAGTGACATCCCAGAATGCGGGTATTGATGTAAACCTCGTAGAGCCGCTCCCGGACGCCATGACTGAGCGAAAGGGAGGCCTGTATGCGCCGCAGCTCGCAGCTTTTGGTTTTCATGGGCTCCCCGCAGTGAAGGTATTGGCCGCCAAACTGGAGTAGTCCCTGGGTAATGCCGGGCCGGTTCAGTACCACGGCAACTTTCTGGACGGAGGCAAGCTTCCGGTAGGAGAACCGGCAGGCGAGGCATTCGTAGGAGACGTCAACAACGTTGGGCACCGGCGGATAATGCGACTGGATCGAGTTCACCAGTAGATGCTGATCGGTGTTGCAGCGCGCGCACCAGAGCGGTTCGTCGGGCGGCTGTTGGGCTTCGTCCGGAACTCGGGATGCTGGCTGGGCCGGCATGGGTCACCTCGGCATCAAAAACACGGGGCGCCCATCTGCTTGAGCGAATGACGATCTAATGTTGCATGACCGTAGCTAGATTCTGCACTGAAGGGTCCGTGGAATGCAAGGATTTGCCTTCGCCCGGAAAAGGCTCAACACTGAGGTCCCGGCAATCGTAAACTAAGGCATGGACGAGATGAACGTTGAATTTGCGGTGCCTGAAGATGTCTCCGCACCCAACGACGTCTCGGTGCCAGAGCAGCTGCAGGACCTTGTCATCGACAGCGAAGACGTGGGTGGATTCCTTGGGGAACTCGCGGTGTTCTCTGCAGCTGCCGTGTCCGAAGCGGTTGGATTCCCCGTGCTCTGCGGCATCACGCTGAGCCGGCGTCGCCGCACCGCTACCGTGGCCGGCAGCACCCATGAAGCCCGGCTGATCGACGAAGTCCAGCAGGCGTACGGCGACGGGCCCTGCCTGGAAGCCATGCGCAGCCACACCACCGTCCATGTGCCGGACACGTCCACGGAAGAACGATGGTCCGATTACTGCACTGTCATTGCACAGCGGGGCCACCTCGCTGCACTCTGCGTGCCCTTGGAGTTGGATGAAGGGGCCACGGCGGCGCTCAACTTCTTCGCCCCGCAGGCCAACGTCTATGACGAGGCCACCATCCGCAGCTGTGAGCTCTATGCCAGCCAAGCCGAACGATCGTTGCGGTTGGCGGTGCGGATCGGCGTGAAGCAGCAGCACGCGGACGACCTCCAGGATGCCATGCAGAACCGGACCGTGATCGACCTTGCGTGCGGGATCATCATGGGCCAAAACCGCTGTACCCAGGACCAGGCTTTCCAGATCCTGAAGAAGGCTTCGAGCAGCCGCAACCAGAAGCTTCGGGACGTGGCACAGACGCTCATAGAATCTGTCGCCAACCAGGCGCCCGTCGCTCACTTCGAGCCCTGAGCCGCCGGGGTGGCAATCTTTCACTTGTGACGTCCGCCACTAGTGAACTACATTCATAGGTGGGTTAAGCAGATAGCCCTTGGAGCCTCGTGACTTGAGCCATTCGAGTTGGTACAAGAACTGCACCTTTTAGCCGCGGCCTCTATCGGCCGGCTCGCCGTGTGCATTCACGCAGGCTTTCCAATGGGACAAATCAGCTTTGCCCGACATGTTCAGTGCTTCCCGCTAGGGCCTGTTGTCGGAAAACACCTCACGGTGGATACGTGCATCAAAGGAGAATGGCAATGACGCTTACATCCCCGATTCCCGCCCCGGAACCTTTATTGGGCGCGGAACCCGCAACTGTGGATACCGGAAACCGTCCGTGGTGCACGGTGTGCGATACCGATTCCTACGTCTTCGTGGAGACGGTTGTTGAAGCAGGGCAGGATCGCTCGGAGATTGTTGAAGTCAGCTACACCTGCAGTGAATGCGATACGTTTTACGCCCATGCAGTGCGTTTGGACGCGCTGATACCTGAGATCCAACACGAGTTCCTCTCCATCTCCGCAGCCGGACTCTGGTTCAGCTGCACCCATTGCGGCGATCCCATGACGTTGGGCCGTCCCACCGAACGCGTTATCGAGGCGCCCCGGAGCACTGACGATCCGAGCAGCCCGAGCCTGCTGGAGGTGTACTTGCAAACACAGGTACTTCACTGCCGTTGCGGTTTCCAAATGGAGGTTCCGCGTCACGTCGGATAACCGCCGTCTCTAGTAAATCCAGCGTGGAGAGGGCCAGCTATGCGGACGTTTGGTGTCGAGGAGGAGCTGCTGATTGCCGATCCTGCGGACGGCATGCCCTTGGCCTTGGCCTCTGGTGTCCTGGACGTGGCGGTCTATCCCGGCGAGGACACCGATTCCGGTGATGAACCTTCGCTGAAGTCGGAATTCAAGCAGGAACAAGTGGAGGTCAATTCACGGCCCTGCACTACGGCCACGGAGTTGCGGTCCGAAATCCGGAACGGCCGGGCCGTGGCTGACACGGCTGCACGGGCGTTGGGTGCCCGTGTGGCGGCACTGGCCACGCCCCCGGTGTTTCACGCGACACCCACACAGGGCAATCAGCGCTACGCCACCATGGGCAACGAGTTCGGGTTGATAGCGCGTGAACAGCTCACCTGTGGGTTCCATGTGCACGTGTCCATCGAGTCGCCCGATGAAGGCGTCGCTGTACTCGATCGCATGCGCCACTGGCTTCCCGTGCTCCTGGCGCTCAGCACCAACTCGCCGTTTTGGATGGGTGCAGACACCGGTTTTGCCAGCTACCGGACGCAGATCTGGAACAGGTGGCCCACTGCCGGTCCCATGGACGTTTTCGGCTCGGCGGACCAATACCGTGGTGTCCTGGCGGACCTGCTGGGCACAGGGGTTCCGCTGGACGAGGGCATGATCTACTTCGACGCCCGGCTCTCCAGGGGGCACCCCACCGTTGAGCTGCGGATCGCCGACGTCTGCCTGTACGCCGAGGATGCCCTCACCATAGCGGTCATCGCCCGCGCCTTGGTGGAAACTTCGGCGGGCGAATGGCGCAGGGGGGAGCCGGCGTCGAGCATGGTGACGCCCGTCCTGCGCATGGCGAACTGGAAGTCCAGCCGTTTCGGCGTGAACCACCAGCTTCTGCACCCACTGGAATTGAAGCCGTATCCAGCCGCCGATGTAGTGGACGCGCTGCTCCGGCACGTAGGTCCTGCCCTCACGGATTCCGGGGACCTGGCACTCGCGCGGGCCGGGACTGCGAACATCCTCCGGCGCGGCACGGGAGAACGGCTCCAGCGGCAGGCCTACAGCCGGCGGCTGCGGTTGTCCGATGTGGTGTCCGCCGCCATTGCATCGACGCACCAGGACGGCGAACTGTCCGACGCCGGCCTGCTAAGCCGCTAGCGGGCCGGCGTCGGGTCAAGCAGTCAGCCCTGGTTGATGCGGATCATGTTGCCGGAGGGGTCGCGGAAGGCGCAGTCCTTGGGGCCCCAGGGCTGGACGATGGGTTCCTGAAGGACTTCGGCGCCGGAAGCGCGGAGTTTCTCGAACGTGGCATCGAGATCGTCCGTATTGAACACGAGCATGGGCATGACGCCCTTGGTGAGCAGTTCCTGGATGGCGTCGCCGTCGGCCTGTGAACGGCCGGCGTGCGGAGGCGAGAGGACAATCTCAAGATCGGGCTGGGCGGTGCTGCCGAGGGTGACCCAGCGCTGTCCGTCCGAGCCGACGTCGTTCCTGACCTCCAAGCCGAGGGCGTCCCGGTAGAAGGCGAGGGACTCGTCGAGATCGTTGACAGTGACGTGTGCGTACTTCAATGAAATGTTCATGTTTCACACGCTATTGCAGCTCTGACGTGGGCGCTTCTTCAATCCTGCTCAGATTCCTGGTGTTCTTGCGTTCCGGCCGTGTGTGCTGTTTGGCGATGCAGTTGGGCATCGCTTTCACTGCGTGGTGCTCCCGGGAGCGGTAGTCGCTGGGGGTGATGCCGACGATTTCCGTGAAGCGGGTACTGAAGGATCCCAAAGACGTACAGCCGACTTCCATGCAGGCATCGGTCACGGTCATTCCCGAGCGGAGCAGGGCCATGGCCCGTTCGATCCGCCTGGTCATCAGGTAGTTGTACGGCGATTCGCCATAGGCCGCCTTGAACTGCCTGGAGAAATGCGCGGGGGACATGAGGGCGCCGGCGGCCATGGTGGGAACGTCCAGCGGCCGCGCGTACTCGCGGTCGATGAAATCGCGGGCGCGCCGCAGATGGGCCAGGTTGGCCAGTTCCTGCGGTGTCATGCGGCAAGTCTACTAGTCTCGTTCCCATGGATTCAGTGGTTTGGTCTAGGGCCGAGAACGAGCGCGCGGGCACCCCCTTGCTGGTGATGCTCCACGGATACGGCACCAGTGAGCAACGGATGGTGAATCTCTTTCCGCACCTTCCCGGGGAGTTCAGCTGCGCGGCCTTGCGGGGTCCGAAAGTCATCGGCGACGACTACGGCTGGTTCCTGCTGGACTACTTCCTGACCAACGATTTCGCGGATGTGATTTCATCCACCAACCGGGTGTTCGACTGGATCAACTCCGTGAAGCACAACCACAGCAGCGTGAGCCTGCTGGGTTATTCGCAGGGCATGGCCATGGCCAGCACGCTCCTGCGGTTGCGTCCCCACGAGTTCGCGGCAACCGTGGGATTGTCCGGGTTTGTCATGGACAACGACCTCCTGGCCCTGAGCGAATCGTTCGACGCTCCTCCGCCTTTTTTCTGGGGGAGGGACAAGGCCGATCCCGTGATCAACGAGGACGCGGTGTCCCACACCAAAGAGTGGCTGAATGCCAATGTTGCCTTGACCGCACGGACCTATCCCGGCATGGGCCACAGGATTGAGCCCCCCGAACTGGTAGATGTCAGTGCGTTCCTCAAGTTCTATGTGCTGAACGGGAGCGGAACGATCGGCTGATAGCCGCCGATTAGAAGGCATCTTGCCCCCAGAATCAATCCCTTGGTGAGATTCGCGTCACAATTTCGCATTCACGCACACTCTATTGAATGACAAAATTGTAAGCGCTTACACTTTTGGCTGGAGTCCCGTTCAGGACTCCCCTCCAAGGGGCAGGCGAGTATGGAAAGGGTTGAGGCCGTGTTGCATGGTTAGGACTCACAAGGTGACAATCCAGGACGTTGCAGTCCTCTCCGGGTTGTCCATTTGCACGGTGTCGCGGGCCCTGAGGAATCTCCCCAACGTTTCCGAAAAGGCCCAACGAACGGTGGCGGAAGCCGCGAGCAAACTCGGTTACAAAGCCTCCGCGGCAGCATCCCGCCTGGCCGGCGGCAGCACAGGTTCGGTGGCAATCGTGGCCCCGACAGCTACGGCTTGGTTCTTCGCCCAAGCCGTGGAAGCAGCGGAAGAGGTCTTCGGCGACAGCGGCTATGACACGGTCCTGATCAGCCTCCGCAACAAGGCCAGTGTGAGGCGCCAGGTTTTTGGCGACCTCGAGAACCTCGCGCAGAGAGTTGATGGCCTGCTGCTGCTCAATATCGACCTCGAGCCGGAGGAGTTGGAAGCCTTGGAAGCGTCCGGCCTGGCCCTGGCCAGCGTGGGCATGGGAAATGTTCCGTGGGACAATGTAGGTATCGACGACGAACACGCAGCCTGGCAGGCAACCCAACACCTGCTGGGGCTTGGCCATTGGGACTTGGCCGTCCTCTCGAGCAATGAACACCCCGTTCTCACTGAGACTCCACGGTTCCGCGGCTTCAAGCGTGCACTGGATGAACACCACCTCACCGTCCACCCGGACCTTGTGGTGGGCGCCGGTCCAAGCATCGAAGACGGCCGGCGGGCCATGACGGAACTCATTACCCGCGGTGCCCGGCCCACGGCAGTGTTTGCCCATTGCGACGAGGCCGCATTCGGTGCCCTCATGGCGCTCCGTGAATACGGCCTGTCCGTGCCCAAGAACGTGTCCGTGATCGGTATTGATGACCATCCCATGAGCTGGTTCCTTGGCCTGAGCACAGTGGCGCAACCCGTTGCCGACCAAGGGGCCTTCGCGGCGAACCTGCTGTGTGAACGGCTCCTGAATTCCGAGAACCCCCACCAGCCCTCCAACCACCTGCTCGATACCAAGCTCATCGAACGCAAAACCACGCGCCACAAGCGCTGAACGGAACTATGCACATGACTGATCTTCGTAATGCCTGGACCGGCGCCACGGCGCTGCTGTTCGACCTCGACGGCGTGCTGACGCCCACGGCCGTAGTGCATGAGCAGGCCTGGCAGGAACTGTTCGATGGTTACCTGGCCGAGGCCGGACATCCTGAGGGCTACCAGGAGAGCGACTACTTTGATCACATCGACGGCAAGCCGCGCTTCGATGGCGTCCGCGATTTCCTGACCTCCCGCGGCATCACGCTGCCGGAAGGCCCGGCGGACGACGATCCCACCAACACCACCGTGCAGGGCCTGGGCAACCGCAAGAACGCCATTTTCAACGAGATCGTGGGTTCCCGGGGCGTTGAGCCGTACGTCGGGTCGGTCAAATTCATCAACGCGGCCGTTGAGCTTGGGCTCCAAGTGGCTGTTGTGTCCTCATCCCGGAACGCGCCCGCGGTACTGAAAGCCGCCGGACTCGACCACCACTTCGAGGTTGTGGTCGATGGGCTGGTGGCTGCCGACGTCGGGCTTCCCGGTAAACCGGACCCGGCAACCTACGTCTACGCAGCGGGCCTGTTGGGCGTGCCTGTGGAGGAATGCATCGTGGTGGAGGATGCAGTCTCCGGCGTGCAAGCCGGTGCGGGCGCTGCGTTTTACGCCGTGATCGGCGTGGACCGCGGGGCGGGCCGCAAAACCCTGCTGGACGCTGGCGCCACGCTGGTTGTCGACGACCTCAACGATCTTCTCTGACCCTACTTTTCGAAGGACTTCATCCGCCCATGGCACTCATCAGCTCCGATCGGCTGCGCTTCCCCTGCGAGCCCTGGAAGCTCGTGGAAAACATCCACGTCCCCGGTGACGAGGGAACCTTGGAGACGCTGTTCGCGCTAGGCAACGGCCACCTCGGCATCCGAGGCTCCCACTCAACAGCCGGCGACGGCGAACTCCCCGGCACGTTCATCAACGGTTTCCACGAGATCTGGGACATCAAGCACGCCGAGAATGCCTACGGTTTTGCCCGCACGGGCCAGAGGATCGTCTACGTTCCGGACGCCAATAACTTCACCGTGTCCATTGACGGCGAGGCCCTGAGCCTGGCCGAATCCACGGTGCTGGACTATCACCGCAGCGTCGACTTCTCCACAGGCGTCTATGAGGAATCCACCACGTGGGCGTGCCGGTCGGGCGCTACTGTCACCACGGCCGAACGCCGCGCTGTGGGGTTCGATTCCCGCGGATGCCTTGGCCTGGAACTGACCATCAGCGCTGACCGTGACGTGTCCGCGGACATAACGTCCGGCGTCGTGAACCGCCAGGACCAGCCTGTGGAGGACCACTCGGTCCACGATCCCCGCCGCTCCGGCCGGCACGCCGGCCGGGTCCTCCTGCCGCTGCACCTGCAGGGCGCCGATGGCTCCCTTCGCCTCGCCTGGGAGACCTCTGAATCACGTCAACGCGTTGCCATGGCCGTGGATCACTGGATCTCCGCCGAGGGCCAGCCGTTCGAGACCGTCGTCGCGGAGGACGAGTCGTCCGTTCGCTACGTTCTGGCCATCCACGCCGGCGAAGAGTTCCGCGTGGAAAAGACCGTCAGCTACGTGGTGGCGGGCTCGAAGGGCGATGCTGAGGACGTCGGCGAGACCCTTGCCGCCGAGGCGGAAGCCAACCTGGTGCCGTTCTTGGACATCCTTGCGCAGAGCAGGGAGCATTATCAGCAGTATTGGACCACGGCGGACGTTTCAATCGGTGGACAGCCTGAACTCCAGCAGGCCGTACGATGGGCCCTGTTCCAGTTGGCGCAGGCCACTGCGCGGGCGGGCGTGGCGGGAATCCCGGCCAAGGGCGTCAGCGGTTCCGGGTATGAAGGGCACTACTTCTGGGACCAGGAGGTCTACCTCCTGCCGTACCTGACGTACACCAACCCGTGCGGCGCCCGAAAGGTGCTGGAATCGCGGCACGCCATGCTTCCGGACGCCCGGGTTCGTGCCAAGGAACTCAGTGTGGACGGCGCACTCTTCCCGTGGCGCACCATCAACGGCCTGGAGGCCAGCGCCTACTACGCAGCGGGTACGGCCCAGTTCCACATCGCCGCGGCCATCGCTTTCGCGGCCAACCGCTACGAATGGGCCAGCGGCGATGAGACGTTCCGGACCGAACTGGGTGCCGACCTCTTGATCGAGACGGCGCGCATGTGGGCTTCGCTGGGCTTCTTCGGCAAGGACGGCATGTTCCACATCCACGGCGTCACCGGCCCGGATGAGTACACGGCCGTGGTCAACGACAACCTGTACACCAACGTCATGGCGCGCTTCAACCTCCGTGCCGCCGCTGCCCTGGAACACGAGGGGAGCACCGATACCGAGCGCATGGTGTGGCGGCAGGCGGCCGAGCGGATGTCGCTGCCGTATGACCCTCACTTGGAGGTCTTCAGCCAGGACAACGACTTCATGACCCTGGAGCCGTGGGACTGGAACACGCCGAAGTCCAAGTACCCGCTGCTGCTGAACTTCCACCCGTTGGTGATTTACCGGCACCAGGTCCTCAAGCAGGCGGACACCGTGCTGGCCATGTTCCTTCAGTGGCAGGACTTCAATGCTGAGGAAAAGCAGCGTGCGTTCGACTTCTACGATCCCATCACCACGGGCGATTCCACCCTCTCCGCCTGCGTTCAAGGCATCATGGCGGCGGAGGTCGGCTACGGCGACGTCGCGTTGAAGCATTTCACCGAGGCCCTGTTCATCGATCTGGATAACTCGCACGGCAACACGATCGACGGCGTCCACATCGCCTCCACGGGTGGCATCTGGAGTTCGCTGGTCTGCGGTTTTGCCGGCATGCGGGACCAAGGCGAAGTCCTGCGTTTCGATCCCCGCCTGCCCGTCGAATGGGAAGGGCTCTCGTTCAGGCTCAAGGTGCAGGGGCGCCTGTTGTCCGTGGACCTTTCGCAGGGTTCCATCGCCTTGGCACTCGTGTCCGGTCCGGACTACAGTGACGAGCCGTTGCGCCTGAACGTGCGGGATCAGCACGTCACCGTGGGCGGGGACACCGTCACGGTGCCGCTGGATACCGTGCCGGTGCCGCCGCCGTCGATCTTCCCCAGCGTCTTCCCGACGGCGGGACTCCCCATAGTTCGATAGTGCGGGTTCGATAGGCCGGCTGCGCGCGGCTACTTCGCGGCGAGGTCCATGGTGGTCAGCCGCAACCACAGCCAGAGCCGCTTCTGCGGGTCCGCCAGGTCGAGGTTGAAGTCCTCGGCCAGGCGGGCCACGCGATACCGGACGGTGTTGTTGTGCACATGCAACTGGGCGGCCATGGCGGAGATATTTCCGTTGCTCGCCAGGTACGCCCGCAAGGTGTCGAGGTAATCCGTTTGCTGTTCTGCATCGCGGGTTTGGATCCTGGCGATGTCATCCACGCCGGCCAGCCCGCTTTCCTCAATGAACTGGCCGATCTTCAACAGGTTCAGCGGTACTTGAAAGTCCTCGAACAGGGCCACCCTGGGTGCTTCACCGCCCCGTGATTGCTGGTTCATCAGGTGGTGCATGGTCTGCATGGCCTCGGACCTGGACCGGGGCAGGTCTTCTACGCGCGCTGCGATTCCTCCCACCGTCGCAATGAGCGGGTGGGAGGAAATGGTGTGCGAGTAGGCGGCGATTTCCTGGATGATCCGCCCTTGGACGGCCCTGGGGGCACCCCCCTGGCAAGGCAACAGGGCGTACACTACGGAGCCGATAAGGGCGCTGTGGCTGGTATTGAACTGCACGTTGCACACTGTGGTCACCAGGTGCAGCAGCCGGTGGATGTCACGCACCGACTCCAGGCTGCCGGTCTCGGGACGGGCGATCGAGAACGCCGCGACCGCGAGTCCGTTCGCGGCGTCCAGCCCCAATTGTGCGGCGGCAAAGGAAGCGTGCGGCGCATCGTCCATGAGCGTGCGGATCAGGTCCGCGTTGCGTCGCTCCCCGAAGTCGGAGGCCGAACGGGCGTGAAGCATGTGCAGTCCCGCGAGGGGGGCCATCCGGTCCAACGCCTGCAAGGATGCTTCCCGTCTTTCCTCCCCGGGATCGATGATCCAGATGGAACCAAGAAGCTCTCCGCCTGCCCGCACGGCCAGTGCCAGGCGGGCCATGCCGTCATCCAACGCGTCCACCAGCACAGCTCCCGGTGAGGCGTAGACCCTTTTGAAGTCCGGATCGAACGCCGGCTGGGTGGTTTCCTCCAGAGTGAGCGTGGTGATCCTGCGAAGCTCGTCGATGGGCTGGCCCGGCAGGGTTGAGTAACCCAAAATCCGGCCCAAGGGGTCCACGATGCTGGCCGCACCGTTGGTGATGGACGCCGCTGCGTTGGCGAAAGCATAGAGGTCTCCGAGCCGCACCCCGGAGACTGAATCCGCGGCCGCGCCCATGACCGAGGCCCTGGCAAGGGTGACCAACCGTGTCCAGTCGGCCCCATCCGGTGCCACGAGCACGGCAAGGCTGTGCCGGACAGCAGCAGAGCGGAGTTGTTCCATGAGGGCGCCGTGGGCCTTGACGATCACCGCGGCCGCATTGCTGTTAGCCGCCCTGTGCAAAAGCTGGTCGAAGTCCGGCGTTCCGTAGGTGCACCCGACGGCGAGGATGATGCGGTCATCCACGCTGGACCAGTTGTCCAGGGGGTCGTACATCAGGACGTCCGAGACGAGGTGCCCAAGGTTCTCCGGCGTCGGATTGGCGTGCACCAGGTCCGCCTGCATGAGCTGGAGGCAATCGGAGAGCCTCACCACGGATTGCTGCAGGCCTGACTCTGCTGGCGTGGCGGCGGTCTGGGGATCTGATTCCATCTATGGAAGTTATCACAAGGCAATCAGCAATCTTGTGGAGGAATTCACATATAGCGTGGAGGAGATCTGCGTCACCATTGGGAAAGGAGCTGGACGGGTTACCCCAGCAGGAACGCAAAGGACACACCATGAAACTCAAGGACATCAAGGCGCTCGCCTCGGTGCAAGGACCGGCCCGATCCGTCGCGGAGCGCCTGTCCAGGAGCTGCTACAGCGTTGAAGACATGCGGAAACTGGCCGCCAAACGCCTGCCCAAGAGCATCTTCGAATACATCGAGGGCGGTGGCGAAGACGAGGTCTCGCTGCGCCGCAACCGGTCCTCGTTCGACGACTGGTCCTTCCTCCCCAAGTGGGGTTCCGTGGACAACCTGGACCTGAGCTCAACCCTCCTCGGCGGACCGGTTTCCATGCCTGTGACCCTCTCGCCCACAGGCGGTACCCGGCTTTTCCACCCCGAGGGAGAGTCCGCCGTCGCCCGGGCCGCGCTCGCCGCAGGTATTCCCTACGGCTTGGCGCACCTGAGCACCACCACCATGGAGGATGTCAGCGCGGCAGCGCCCGGGCTTCGGCGTTGGTTCAACCTGGAACCAACCTCGGACAAAGGCCTGCTGCAGGCAGTCCTGGACCGCGTTTCAAACGCCGGCTATGAGGCCCTGCTGGTCAACGTGGACTGCCGGGCAATCGGACACCGCGAGCGGGACTACCGGAATGGTTTCACCGCCCCGCCGTCCATCAAGCCCAAGACCGTGGTGGAGGGAATGCTGCACCCCGCCTGGGCGCTGGGATTCCTTGCCAACGACGCAATCGCCTTCCCCAACCTGGACGCCGAGATTCCAGAGGGTCCGCTCGCCAGCTCCCCGGACATGTGGCGGACACTGCTCGCCGGCTCCTATGAACCCACGGACTGGGACGACATCCGGGAGTTACGGGAACGCTGGAATGGTCCGATCGTCCTCAAGGGCGTCGTCAACCCGAACGACGCCGCCCTGGCAGCGGACATGGGAATCGACGCCATCCAGGTCAGCAACCATGGCGGACGCCAGTTGGACCACATGGCGGCGCCGCTTGATGTCCTCCAGGACATCGTTGACAGGGCTGCGGGCCGCATGGAAATCATCGTCGACGGCGGCATCCGCCGGGGCTCCGACGTGGTCAAGGCGCTGGCCCTCGGCGCAGATGCCTGCTCCATCGGACGCCCTTACCTTTACGGGCTCGCGGCCGCCAGCCAGGCAGGCGTCGCCCACGTCCTGAAAATGTTCCACGCCGAAATGACACGCACCATGATGCTCCTCGGAGTGTCCACCATCGAGGAACTGCGGACGGAAGGCCGGGAACTGATCCGGCACCGCAACGAAGCCTTCGCCCGCACCCAACCCACCGAGCCCACCTGGGCTTTGCAGAAATGAGCACCCTGACATGAAGAATCCCCCATTAACCCGTCGGAACCGGTTCATCGCACCGGGCATCGTCGCCAGCACCGCAGCGCTGATGCTCGCGGTGACGGCGTGCAGCCCCACAGGCAACGCCTCGGCGTCGAATCCGTCCGGCGACGCTGCCGCAGCGGGAACCGGCGTCCCCGCGCTGGAAGTCAACCAGGCCGCCGTCGAGCTTCTCCCGGACTCCATCAAGGCGTCCAAGGTGCTGCGCGTGGCAATCCCCACCAACGAACCGCCAACGCAGTTCTACCGCGAAGGCACGCAGGAAATGACCGGAACAAACCCGGACGTGGCCCGTCTCATCGGCGAGGCATTGGGTGTCAAAGTGGATATCCAGGTGGCCAATTTCGACTCCATCATTCCCGGCTTGGCGGCCAACCGCTACGACATGACCGTCTCCTCCATGACCCCCACCGAGAAGCGCATGGAAGTCCTGGACTTTGTTGACTACATGCAGATCGGCAACGCGATCGCAGTCCCCAAGGGAAACCCCGGGGGAATCAAGGACGAGACAGCACTCTGCGGCAAGAAGGTGGGGCTACTCACGGGCTCGTACCAGCTGACCGTGAACGTTCCTTCATACGATGAAGCCTGCGCAGCTGCCGGCAAGGAAGCCCTCCAGAAGAGTGAATTCCAGGACACCCGGCAGGCCATTTCCGCACTGACCAGCGGCCGCTTGGACACCGTGTTGGCTGACTCGCCCATCCTGAACTTCGCTGCCACGCAGAACCCGCAGATTGAGGTTGCCCGGACGTACGAGTTCGCCCCCGTGGGCGTGGGTGTGCCCAAGGAATCCGGGCTGGTGAAGTCGGTCTCCGCTGCCCTGGACGCTGTGATCAAGAGCGAGTCGTACACCAAGGTTCTTGGCAAGTACGGACTTGAATCCAGTGCCATCACCGACGCACGCGTCAACTTCGCGCAGTAGTGAAATCCCCAAGTAGAGAGGTGACGGCCATGCATCAGCAACCCTCAGTCCCCGACACCAAGGAGCCGGCTACAGCGGCTGCCGGTGACTCCATCCCCGTGGTGCCGTTGAAGCATCCGGTCCGTTTGGCCCTGGCAATTGTCCTCATCCTGGTGGCGCTCAGCGCGGCATGGGATGTGGCCGTGAACGAACGCTACCGCTGGGACGTTGTGCTGTCCTATCTGTTCGCCCCGCAGATCCTTGCCGGAGCCGGGCTGACGCTGTTGCTGACCGTGGTTTCCATGACAGTTGGCATTGCCCTGGGCACGCTGCTTGCGATCATGCGGCTCTCCGACAATCCGATCCTGAGCACCATCAGCCGCGGGTACATCTGGTTCTTCCGTGGAACCCCGCTGCTGGTCCAACTGATCTTTTGGTACAACATCGCGGCCCTGTACCCGGTGATCGCGTTCGGGCTTCCGTTCGGCGGGCCCTCCATGGTCCTGGGCTCCGCGAACGTGCTGATCTCTCCGCTGGGTGCCGCCCTCCTGGGGTTGTCGCTGAACGAGGCCGCGTACATGGCAGAGATCATCCGCGGTGGCATCGGCTCCGTGGACAAGGGCCAGTACGACGCCGCCCGCGCACTGGGAATGAGCGGCGGCAAGCTCATGAACAGGGTGATCCTGCCCCAGGCCATGCGCGTGGTGCTGCCTCCCACCGGCAACCAGGTCATTTCGATGCTGAAAGGCACTTCTCTTGTGAGTGTCCTGGCGATCTCGGACCTGCTCTACTCGGCGCAGATCATCTACGCGACCAACTACCAGACCATTCCGCTGCTGATCGTTGCCAGCCTCTGGTACCTGCTCATGACCACTATCTTGAGCTTCTTCCAAAACAAACTTGAACGCCGGTACGGGCGCGGCTTCGACTCGGCGCCGCGACGGATCCGCAAGCCTAAGACAAGGACAGCATGATGACTACTGCCATGGTGGAAGCCCGGGGAGTCCGGAAGAACTTCGGCGTTATCGAAATCCTGAAAGGCATCGACCTCAGGGTTGAAAAAGGATCCGTGACCTGCCTGATCGGCCCGTCCGGGTCCGGAAAGACCACTTTCCTGCGCTGCATCAACCATTTGGAAAAGGTGGACGCCGGCCGCTTGTACGTGGACGAGCACCTGGTGGGTTACGCAGAGCGCAACGGCAAGCTCTACGAGATGAAGGAACGCCAGACCGCACGTTCACGGCTCAACGCCGGCATGGTGTTCCAACGCTTCAACCTTTTCCCGCACATGACCGTACTGGAGAACATCATCGAGGCACCCGTGCACGTGCTGGGACGCCCACGGCGTGAAGTTGCAGTGGAGGCACAAGCCCTCCTGGACCGCGTGGGGCTTGGCAACCGCGGGCACTCCTACCCGCAGGAACTCTCCGGCGGCCAGCAGCAGCGCATAGCGATCGCACGGGCGCTGGCCATGAAGCCCAAGCTGATGCTTTTCGACGAGCCGACGTCCGCCCTGGACCCTGAGCTTGTTGGCGAAGTCCTGGATGTCATGAAATCCCTGGCTGAGGCCGGGATGACCATGGTGGTGGTCACCCACGAACTCGGTTTCGCCCGGCAAGTGGCGGACCAAGTGGTGTTCATGGACGGCGGCGTGGTGGTGGAAAGCGGCCCGCCCGAGGAAGTCCTGGACAACCCACAGCAGGAGCGAACCAAGGCGTTCCTCTCCAAGGTTTTGTAAGTTCTCCAAGCACAACGAAAGGCACCACATGTCCCGCCAGCAAGTCATCACCGAGCTCGCACCCAGCCCGGCCGGCCCCTACTCCCAGGCCATTGTGGCCAACGGATTCCTCTTCACAGCCGGCCAGACGCCCCACCATCCCGTCACGGGCGAACGCGTTGGGATCACCATCGAAGAACAAACGATCCAAGCAATGAAGAACCTGGGTGAGGTCCTCGGCGCCCACGGGCTCGACTTCTCCCACGTGGTCAAGGCAACCGTGCACCTGCACCACCCGGGGCGCGACTTTGACGGGTTCAATGGCATCTACGAGCAGTACGTTGTGGCCCCTTATCCGGCCCGCACCACTGTTGGCTCGTTCCTGGGCGACTTCCTTGTGGAGATCGACGTCGTGGCGGTCATCCCGTAGTCAGTTGCTGCTGATGTCGGCTTCCGGCGTCTTGCCGGAAGCCCGACGCCGGTCCAACTCACTGTTGATGAGGTCCAGCAGCGCTTGGGCCGGCTCGGACAAATGATGGGTGTCGGCTGAGCCCAGCTGATCGCAGTGGATGAGTACGTGGCGGATGCGTTCCAATTCGCGGGACGGAACCAGTGGCCAGCGGTGAAACAGCTGCCTGACGGCGATGGCTCCGAGGAGGGCGTCGGGTTTGCTGAGTGCACCGTGGTTTCCGTGGGCTCCTGCTGCTCTTCGTCGAGCGACAGTGGCCGCGGAAGGCGGTGCTCCGTGGGCCAGAAGGATTTCGGCCTTGAGGGAATGGGGGGCCATGTGGACCTCCAGGAAGAGAATAAGCGAAGCCGGCTGCGTGACTTTGAAATTAGCTTACAGAATGTGAGTTACCTCACGCCAATGTTTAGGTGAGTGGTCCGCCGTCGTAATTCACTTTTCCGCACTGCGGCGCCTGGGCGTAGCAGCGCGGCCGCTACCTGCCTGCAATAGTGGAGCCATGATCAACCAGCAGCAGCTCTGGGACGACGACGCCGCGAAGCAGTACGACACTCCAGGGGAAGGCATGTTCTCCGCAGCCGTCCTGGGCCCCACTGTGGAGGTCCTCTCCCGGCTCGCGGGCACCGGCCGGGCAGTTGAGTTCGCCATTGGTACGGGTCGGGTGGCTATCCCGCTCTCCGAGGCGGGAGTCCGGGTCGCCGGCGTCGAACTTTCCCACGCGATGATCTCCCGCCTTCGTGAGAAGGTCGGTGAGGACCAGATTCCCGTGGTGCAGGGTGATATGACCGAGGCGCGGGCGGGTGAGGACTTCTCGCTGGCGTTCCTGGTGTTCAACACCATCTCCAACCTCCTGACACAGGACGAGCAGGTCCGCTGCTTCCAAAACGCGGCCCGACACCTTGCCCCGGGCGGGCGGTTCGTGGTTGAGCTCTGGGTGCCGCAACTGCGCTCCCTCCCGCCCGGGCATGGCGGAACGGTGGAGGTCAGCGAATCCGGGTATCTCCTGGTGGACACCTACGACGTACTGCGCCAGCACGTCGTCTCCCATCACGTGCGATTCGGCCCGGGCCTATCGGACGGGCGGGATGCCCGGATCGGGCGGACGCCGCATAGGTACATCTGGCCCAGCGAGCTTGATCTCATGGCGCGCTTGGCAGGGTTTGAGCTGGAGTCCAGGTGGGCGGACTGGGACCGCAGCGACTTCACAGCAGAGTCCCGCAGCCACGTGTCGGTCTACCGGCTCCCTCCCGCCGTCGAGAATGTGTCGGTTCCGGCCGACCAGCCCGGAAACAAGTAGCCCTGGTTTTTGGAAGCGCACCCGATGAGGGGGCCGCAGGGAGAGCCGCTGCTGTTCTACGTACGGAGTGGAAGTCTTTACCCCTCACGCGGGCCCGTTTTTATAACTCTCCGGTCGCGAACCGTTGAGGTCCTGGCGTCGGAGCGAGTCGGGGGAGGGAGACCCCCTCATTTCCGAAACATAAGGACCGGGCACGACTGACGCTAGCTTGAAGCTGCGTTTTCCGTCTTCAGCAAGAGGCGCCGCATGCCTCCGCGCGCCAGCATCAGGACAATGATCAGGGCAGTCACTGGGAAGAAGCCGCCAAGTTGGACGGCGTCGCCGAATGCGAAATCGACTAACTCAAGAACCAGGAACTTGCTCCCGGGCATCACGAAGAGCAACGCGACCACGTTAATGATGCGTACGGCCACAGTTGTTCCACCCCGAATGCGTCCGACGATCTTCTTCTTGGCCAGCATCACAACCTCGAGGACAACCTTGAGCAGGATTGCCGTCAGAAGGGCCAAGAGGAAGGACTCGGAAATGACGGCTGGGAACAGCTGAATGAACATGCCCAGCACTACAAGATAGACGAACACATCTACAAGATCGATCGGACGGAGCCGCATTCGGCGAGCGTATCAACTCCCGCAGCTAGTCTGGACTCATGACCCGTCGACTCGCTGCACTTTCCGCCGTTCCCCTGTTGCTGCTGCTCGTAGGCTGCGGTGCCGTGGAGGAAGCAGCGACAAGCGCAGCCAGCGAGGCAGCCTCCAAAGTGGCCACTGCCGCCGCCGATGAAGTGACCAAGCAGGTCTGTGCCGTGGTCCAGGACGGCTTGGTCAGCGTTCAGGACAAGCAACTGCTGGCTGGCTTGGTCTCCTCCGCCAGTGCTGCCGGTGTCCCCGCAGAAATCACGACGCCGTTGAAGCAGATCGCGGAAGCCGGCGACGAAGTGCCGGCCGAGTCGGTTCAGGCACTAAAAGAGGCTTGCGCGCCGTAGGCGGCAGACCCCCGGGCCGCACCGGAACCGCGAGCGCGGCCGGCAGTTGACCGTTGACGGTGCTCCCCGGATTCAGTGTTTGCCGCATAGTCTCGGCGTTCTCCATCCCTTTTTTGCTTGAGGGGCCCGGACCGGTGCCCTGAGTCTTGTCGGCCAGGTGGGTTTTCCACCGGTCATCGAACAGTGTCATCTCTTCGTCGGCGGTACATCGGTGGTGCCGGGCAGTTTTTTGTTGGATCGAACCAAAATGTACGCAAGTCCCGTCGGTTCCTACCATTTATAGGGCGGCAGCGGCGAGTACGCTGAGCGAATTCGCATTCTCAACGAGGAGGAACTTTCATGGTGGATTCACTTTCACGGATCGGTGCTTGGGTCGAGGAAATGCTGCCCGAACTCATCGCCAAATACCAGGTGCCCGCCGCATCTGTGGCAATTCTCAGTGGTGGCGAGGTGGTCCGGACCGCGGCAGGCATCTTGAACAAAGCAACCGGTGTTGAGGCCACCACCGATTCGGTCTTCCAGATTGGTTCCATCACCAAGGTCTGGACAACCTCGCTCGTCATGCAGCTTGTCGATGAGGGGCTCGTCGACCTTGATGCGCCTGTTCGCCGTTACGTCAAGGACTTCGTCATCGCCGACGAAGCCGCCGCGGCGAGGATCACCGTTCGTCAGCTCCTCAGCCACCTTTCCGGTTTTGAGGGCGATATCTTCACGGCCACGACAGAGGGCGAAGACGCCGTCGAGAAGTTCATGCCGATCCTGGCCGATGTGCCGCAGCTTTTCGAACCCGGCGAAATGTTCTCCTATAACAACGCGGCTTTCTCGGTTCTGGGCCGGATCGTGGAGGTTGTTCGTGGCAAGCACTATGAGGCCTGCTTGCGCGAATACCTGATCGACCCGCTGCAGCTCAAGCATGCGGCCACGGGGGCGGGCGAGGCAATCATGTTCCGTGCAGCGCTTGGTCACCTCAGCCCGGCCGAGGGCGTCGCCCCGGAGCCGGCACACGTCTGGTCGCTGGTGCGTTCCAACGCTCCGGCCGGATCCGTATTCGCCATGAGTGCGAGCAACCTTATCGCCTTCGCGAAGATGCACATCGACGGCGGAGTTGGCCCGGATGGCAAGCAGATCCTAAGCGCCGAAAGCGTAGCTGCAATGCAGGAACAGCAGGTCAAGCTTCCGGAGCTCGGTCTCATGGGCGATAGCTGGGGACTTGGCTGGGAGCTGTTCAATTGGGACGGCGGCCCCGTCATCGGCCATGACGGAGGAACAATCGGCCAGAGCGCCTTCCTTCGCGTGATCCCTGGGCAGCAGGCCGCGGTTGCGGTGCTGACAAACGGCGGCGATGTTCTTGGCCTTTACGAGGAGCTCATCCGCCCAGTCATCAACCGTCTCACTGGCGTTGTCGTGCCGGGGCTTCCGGCCCCCGCCGACGACGTCCACGCCATCGATGCCTCGCGCTACGTAGGCACCTACAGCTCACAGGTGGCCGACTCCCACGTCACCCAGGACACAGAGGGGCGGATCTGGATCGAACAGAAGATGAAGGGAATCTTCGCCGGGCTGTCCCCGGAGCGGCCCCCGGTCGAGCTGGTGCATTGGAAGGGCGACACCCTTATCCCGCGTGAAGCCCGTAACGGAATGCACACACCGCACGCCTTCGTGGGCAACGACGGCAACGGCAACGCGCTGTACCTGCACACCGGTCGCGCCGACCGGCGGGTGTCGGCATGAGCGCCGCGATCTCGGATGTCTTCACGCGGGTTGGAGCCTGCGGTTTCCTGCACGCGCGTGAAATCGGAGCCGACGGCGGCAACGAGGTTTCCGTCCGCTCCGACGAGCGCGTAGTTCTGGCGTCCGTTTTCAAGGTTTTCGTCCTGGTCGCCTTCGTCCGCGCGGTTGATGCCGGCCAGTTGGATCCAAGCGGGCGGACAACTGTCACTGCCCGCTACCGCACCGGCGGAGTTGGCACCGCGGGATTCACCGACGACGTCGAGGCCAGCTGGCGCGACCTTGCCCACAACATGATGGTGATGAGCGATAACGCCGCAACCGACGTCCTCTACCACCGGCTCGGCCGGGAGGCAGTTGACCAGGTCGTGAGTGATCTGGGGCTCAGCGAAACGCGTCTGATCGGCTGCTGCGAAGACTTGTTCGCTTCGGTCGGCGAAGACCTCGGCGGCGGGTCGGCGAGCGACCTTAAGGAGCTGCTGGAAGCGGCGACGGCCGAGCAGATCTGGAGCCTGTCGATCCTTGATCCGCTGCGCACTGCCGCGTCGACTCCGCGGGACATCACCACACTGCTGAATGCAATCTGGACTGACACCGCGGCCTCTCCGGCGGCCTGCAAGATCGCCAGAGACATCATGGCGCAGCAGATCTGGCCGCACCGGCTGTCGTCAGGATTCCCGAGTGATGTACAGATTGCCGCGAAGACGGGAACCGTGCCCGCAGTGCGCAATGAGGCAGGCGTCGTCACCTACCCGGACGGACGGCAGTATGCGGTCGCCGTCTTCACCAGAGCCGACTCGCTGGCAGACCGGTTGCCCGCCGTCGACGCCTCCATCGGCGTCGCCGGTCACCTCGCGGTTGAGCACCTCCGGACGCTTTCCTCATAACTCCACCCGCACACATCCCATCCCGCACACGACCAGCTGGAGCATCCAATGCGTTCCATCACCCCACTCGTCGCCCTCGTTGGGGCGGCAGCACTCACTCTCACGGCCTGCACCGCGCCCGGCGCTTCCGGCAACGACGCCGGCGGCGAGCTTGCCACCGACGGTACCTTCACGATGGCAATCGGCGCCGACCCGGGAAACCTCAACCCCATGATCACCGCGATGAGTGGTGCGCGCACTATTGACCGCTTCCTCTATTCGCGCCTCGTCGAGGTAGGCAAGGACGGCACCATCCTTTCCGGGCTGGCGAGCGCGTGGAAGGCCGGCACCACCAACGCCACCTTCACTCTGCGCAAGGACGCCACCTGCGCTGACGGCACCGCGATCACCGCATCAATGCTCGCGGAGAACATCAACTTCATTGCGGACCCGAAGAACGGCTCACCCCTCGTCGGGCTGAACGTACAGGCCGGCACCGTCGCGACAGGCGACGACGCCACCGGCGTGCTGAGTGTGACGAGCGGCGCGCCCGACGCCTTCCTCCTCGAAAACGTTGGCAGCGTGCACATGGTCTGCGGGCCGGCTCTCGCCAACCCGGATGCGCTCGCCAAGGGCGAAGGCGCAACCGGCATGTACACGATCACGGAGATCGCCCCGAACTCGCAGTACACACTGACACGGCGCAAGGAGTTTGTTTGGGGGCCCGGCGACTGGGACCCGAAGCAGGCCGGCATCCCCGCCACGGTCATTTTCAAGGTCTTGCCCAACGAGACCACTGTGACAAATCTGCTGGTTTCAGGCGAGCTGAACGCCGCACAGGTTGTGGGGCCCGATTCCGAGCGGCTGCGCGCCAAGAAGCTATTCTCCAGTGATATCCAAGTTGGTTTGGGACAGCTTCACTTCAACAAGAACCCCAAGAAGCTGCTTTCTGATGAGGCACTTCGCATTGCCCTCACCCAGGGTCTGGACCTCGGAAGGCTGCGCTCGGTTCTCACAAGCGGCACGGGCACCGCGCCGACCAATCTCGTCAATATGGCGCCGAACCCCTGCAATGCCGACGTGGCGGCGGCCAGCATCCCGGCATTCGATGTGAAGGCCGCAGCCGACGCACTCGATTCCGCCGGCTGGAAGCCCGGATCCGACGGCATCCGCCAGAAGAACGGGGCGAGGCTCTCACTCACCGTCATGTACCCCCCGTATCTTTCCGCTTCCTTCGGCCCGACCGCAGAGCTGCTGCAGTCAATGTGGAAAGAGATCGGCGTTGAGGCGACCCCCAAGGGTGTCGATGCCAACGGTGTGAGCGAGGCGCTCTTCAGTACCGGCGACTGGGACGTTTCACTCATCTCACTCGGCGTTGGCCTGCCCAGCCAGATCGTGCCATTCTTCTCCGGCAAAACCCCGCCGAACGGCTCAAACTTCGGCTACACCGATAACGCGGAGTACGTCGCCGCCGCGAGCTCTGCCGCGATGAAGCCGGGTAAAGAAGGTTGTGAGGACTGGTCGCACGCCGAGGCAGCACTGATCGGCGCCGCAGACGTCATCCCGTTCGCGAACTCGGTTGTGTCAGTGTTCGGCAGCAAGGCGAAGTTCACTGTGAGCGACAGCCTCGAGCCCGCGTCTATCCGTCTGTTCAAATAACCCGAGAAGTTGGTAGCCCGATGACCAGCACCATGACCGAAACAGTGGCCGCACCCGCCGCCGCACTGCGTCCAGGACTCAGCCCCTGGCTGACCTTCGCGCTGCGACGCGGCGGACAGTTCATCCTCTCGCTGTGGGTGCTGATCACGGCGGCCTTCCTCATGATCCACCTCGTGCCCGGTGATCCGGTTCGCGCGGCACTGGGCATGAACGCACCAGCGGAGCTGGTCGAGGCCCGGCGCGCAGCGCTCGGTCTCGACCAGCCGCTGATGGTGCAATACGTGAACTACTTCGCCAAGCTCTTTACCGGCGATCTCGGGGTTTCCACCATCACCAACGAGCCGGTCGCCCACATTATCGCTACACGGTTCCCTGCCACCCTGCAGCTCGCCCTGCTCGCCTGCCTCCTTGTTCTACTGGTCGCCCTTCCGCTCGGCGTCACCATGGCCGTGGCGACCCGCAGCGGCCGCAGACGCGGGCTTGAACTCACCTTCGCCATCATTTGCGTGGTGTTCGCCGCAATCCCCGAGTTCCTCCTCGGTGTCGGGCTCGTCTACATCTTCGCGGTCAACCTGGGATGGTTCCCTATCGCCGGCAATGACAGCCCGTCAGCGCTGGTGTTACCCGTTGTCGCCCTGGCCGTCGGGCCAATCGCCGTCTTCTCGCGAATCATCCGCGTCGAGGTCCTCAGCGTCCTCAGCCAGGACTTCGTTCGCACCGCTCGCGCCAAGCGCCTGGCGCCGCGCAAGATCTATATCCGCCATGCCCTCCCCAACGCCATGACGGCCACGCTCACCCTCACCGGCCTCCTCCTCAGCGGCATGGTCGCGGGCACCGTGCTTGTCGAAAACATCTTCGCCTGGCCCGGCCTTGGCACCATGATCGTGCAGTCCATCCTGTCCAAGGACTACCCGGTGGTGCAGTCCATCGTGCTCATCTATGGAATCGGTGTACTTCTCGTCAACCTCCTCATCGATATCGTGCTTGCACTTCTCGATCCGCGCTCAACAATCCGGGAGTCCTGATGCCCGCTCGTCTGAAGTGGCTTTCCATCGTCCGTAGCCCGGTCGGGGTCACCGCCACGGTTCTCGTCCTTCTCGTTGCACTGCTCGCGATCTTTGCCCCCCTGATCTGGGGCGCACAGGCCCAGGCCATTGACACCTCCGGCACACAGCAGGGTCCAAGCGCTGAACACCTCCTTGGAACGGATGCGCTGGGGCGCGACGTCCTCGCTCGCGTGTTGGTTGCCACCCAGCTCTCGGTCACACTCGCCGTCGTCGCAGTCGTCATCGGCGTCACGGTCGGAACCCTCCTCGGTACCGCCCCATCCGTGCTCCCGCGCTGGGCCGGACGCATCGTGGTCGGCATCGTCAACGTTGCCGTCGCCTTTCCCGGCCTCCTGCTCGCGCTGTTCTTCGCCGTGATCTTCGGCGTCGGCACCACCGGGGCTGTGCTCGCCATCGGCTTTGCCATGGCCCCCAGCTTCGCCCGCCTCACCCAGACCATGTCCGCCGCGATCGCCGGCCGCGACTTCATCTCCGCTGCGCGCACCGCCGGTGTCTCGCGCCTGCGCATCCTCATCCGGCACGTACTGCCAAACATTGCCGAGCCTCTCATCGTCAATGCGACCGTTGCCGCCGGCGGTGCGCTGCTGGCCTTCGCCGGACTGTCTTTTCTCGGTATCGGCGTACAGCTTCCCGCCTACGACTGGGGCAAGCTGCTCAGCGAGGGACTCAACCGGATCTACATTAACCCCGCCGCAGCCTTCGGCCCGGCCGCCGCCGTCATCGTTGCCGGCCTCGCGTTCAACCTGCTCGGCGAGAGCGCCGCATCCGTTGCCGGTGGCCGCGTCGCCATCCGTCGTTGGACGATCCCGCGGCTGCCGCAGCCCACCACCCGTGCGGTTCCCACCGTTTCCACCGGCACGATCCTGAGCATCGAAAACCTTCGCATCTCTTACCCGACACACAGCGGCCTGGTACACCCCGTTCGCGGAGTCAGCTTCGAGATCAGGGAGGGTGAGTCTCTGGGAGTGGTCGGAGAATCCGGCTCGGGCAAGAGCCTGACCGCGCTGGCCGCCTCCCGACTCATCGAACCACCAGGGGTTGTGGCCGCCGATCGCCTCGAGTTCAATGGCGTCCAGATACTGACCGCACCGGAGAAGACCATTCGTAGGCTGCTTGGCACGTCACTGGCAATGGTGTTTCAGGACCCGCTGACCTCGTTCAACCCCACCCGACGCGTTGGCAGCCAACTCGCCGAAGCCGCTCTGGAACACCAGGCCATAAGCAGACAGGATGCCATGGAACGCGCCGTCGAGCGGCTCCAGGCAGTGCGCGTGCCCGCAGCCGCCCGTCGCGCCGAACAGTACCCGCACGAGTTCTCCGGCGGGATGCGACAGCGCGCGATGATCGCAATGGGCCTCATGAACAGCCCCAGGCTGATCATCGCCGACGAACCGACCACCGCCCTCGATGTCACGGTACAGCGCCAGGTGCTTCGGCTCCTCGAGCGGGTGCGCACCGAAACTAATGCAGCGATCCTGCTGATCAGCCACGACATCGCCGTCGTCTCGCAAAGCTGCGAGCGTGTGCTTGTCATGTACGCCGGGCGCATCGTCGAAGACCTTCCGACGGCGGAACTCTACACGGGCGCACGCCACCCCTATACCCGGGCCCTGCTTGAGGTCGTGCCCGATCTGGACACCGACCGCGAACAGCCCCTCGGTGTGATTCCCGGCCGCCCGCCGGCACCCGGGGAGGTACCGCCCGGATGCGCCTTCGCCGCTCGTTGCCCGCTGGCGACGGCACAGTGCCGCGAATCCGACCCCGAGCTGGAGATCCACAACCACAAGCACAGGGTTGCCTGCTGGAACCCCGTAGAGAGTGGTACCCGCGTGACACTGTCTGGACTAAGTACCCCCGGCGCGCACGCCGAAGCTGCGCCGGTCGCAACCGCGGGAGGCATGAAGTGAGCGAGCTACGTTTCGATCATGTCAGCGTGAGGTATGGATCCCGCAGCACGGGCCTGACCGCCGTCGATGGCGCCTCGCTGACCATCCCCTCCGGGTCCGTCGTCGGCCTGGTTGGCGAATCAGGCTCGGGCAAGTCCACGCTCGCCCGCGCCGCCATCGGGCTCGCCCCTGTCACGGGCGGCACGATCACGCTCGACGGTGTCGATGTCAGGAAACTGCGGCGCCGGCATCCAATTCAGATGGTCTTCCAGGACCCGTTCTCCTCGCTCGATCCACGGATGACGATCGGCGAGTCCATCGCCGAGATGATTCCGCGCGGCACGTTCTCCTCAAGCGCAGCCAAGCGTGCGGAGGTGGGGCGCTTGCTTGAGCTTGTCAACCTTGACCCCGCCCGCGCGGGTTCGCTTCCGGGCGACCTCTCGGGCGGCCAACGCCAGCGCATTGGCCTGGCCCGGGCGCTCGCCGCACGACCAGAGGTCATCATCGCCGATGAGATCACCTCGGCTCTTGACGTCTCGGTGCAGGGCTCGGTGCTGAACCTCGTGCGCGATGTCTGCGCCGAGCTGGAGCTCACGATGTTGTTCATCTCGCACAACCTCTCGGTGGTGCGCTATCTGAGCGACTACATCGCCGTGATGTACCTCGGCAACATCGTCGAGCTCGGACCGGTCGATGAGGTGCTGAACAACGCCAAGCACCCTTATACCCGCGAGCTGCTCGCATCCGTGCCGACCCGCCACGGCAACCTTCTTGCCGTTGACCCGGCCGCCCTGTTGGACGTCGAACCCGCAGACCCCCATCACCCGCCGAGCGGGTGCCGCTTCAACCCCCGTTGCCCGATCGGGCCGCTGGTCCACCCCGACCGTCAGATCTGCGTGCAGAGCCCGCCACCGCTTCCCACGACGCAGGCGCACGCCGCAGCCTGCCACTTCGCTGAGCTCACAAGCTCCCCCGAACTGTCGACCCCGGTCGGCAACAACATCCGCTCACGCTAGACCCCGCACAACGTACCTCTTGAACAGGAGACCCACACGATGGCACAACAACGTGTAAGCATTGATGACCTCGTTGCCACGCAGCTTCCAGAGCAGCCTGCCCTGTCGCCGGATGGCGGCAGCATCGCTTATGTTCTGAAGAGCACCAACCGCGCCGAGGACCGCGACGAACGCTCGCTGTGGCTCGTGGCCGCCGGGGGCGGCGAACCGCGCCGGTTGACCCGAGGAACCGGTGACTCCTCACCGAGGTGGAGCCCGGATGGGACGCGTCTGGCCTTCCTGCGCGCCCAGGATGGCCCGCCTCAGATTTGGGTTCTGCCGGTCGGCGGCGGCGAAGCCGAGCAGGTCACGACGCAGGCCTTCGGTGCCGGCGCCCCGGTGTGGAGCGGCGACGGCACACGTATCGCGTTCGCCGGCCCTATCGACTCTGCTGCGTTGCCTGGCGAAGGCAGCGATGACGTCGCGAAGCGCCGCACGGCACCAATCGTCACAAACAGGCTCGGCTACAAGGCCGACGGTACCGGTCTCCTTGGCACGATGCGCATGCACATCCATGTGGTGAGCCTGGGCAGCGGCGAGATCACCCAGCTGACCCGTGGCGACTGGCACGCCGGTGATCCGGTCTGGTCTCCGGACGGCGAACGGATCGCTTTCTCCACCGGCAAAGAGGCCGATTCAGACCTCACCTTCGAGTCGGCCGCCTATGTGGTGTCCTCGAGCGATGGCAATGCCAGGCCACGCCTGGTGGGTGCCGCCGGTGTGCAGCTCTCGGTCACCGGCTGGACTCCTGATGGCGGCAAGCTCATCGCCGTGGGTCGCACCGATGCCCAGGTGGGAAACGCGAGCGTGCTGCTCCTTCCCCTGGACGGCGAAGCGCCGCGAGACATCACCTCGGCCCTGGACCGCAATGTCATGCCGGGCGGTGCGGGCTACCCGGGCGCTTTCCCGCAACTGAGCGCCGATGGCCAGACTGTCTTCTTCTGCCTGCGCGACGGCGGTTACACTCACCTCTACGCTACGGGCATCGATGGTGCGGTGCAGCGTGTCATCGTTGGCGGAGCGGCCAACGTGTCCGGCGTATCCGTCGCCGGCAACACCGCCGCGATCGTGCTCGCAACGGAAACGTCCTTCGGTGAAATCGCCACCGTCGATCTGCGCTCTGGCGCCGCTACGGTGCTCACGAGCTACTCTCCGGAGGAGGCCGGCCTCATCGTCGCCGAGCCGCGGAGCTTCACGATCTCGGATGGCGTCGTCGTGCACGGCTGGCTGCGCCGGGACCCGCAGCGCACCGGCCCCCTGCCGCTCCTGCTCGATGTGCACGGGGGGCCGCACAATGCCTGGAACGGGGCCGCGGACCCCTTCCACGCCTACCACCACGAACTCGTTGCCCGCGGCTGGGCCGTGCTCACGCTCAACCCGCGCGGCAGCGACGGCTACGGCAACGACTTCTACCGCGGAGCTCTCGGCGGCTGGGGCACGAGCGATGCCAAGGACTTCCTCGAGCCGATCGATGATCTCCTCGCCGAGGGTGTTGCCGACCCTGCCCGCCTCGCGGTCACCGGCTACAGCTACGGCGGGTTCATGACCTGCTATCTCACCTCACGCGAGAGCCGCTTCGCCGCTGCCGTCGCCGGCGGGGTTGTCGCCGACCTCACGAGCGTCGCGGGCACATCGGACGCCGGCCACTATATGTCGCGCCTCGAGAACGGTGCCATGCCGTGGAAGAGCCCGGAACTCCTCGCCCCGCAATCGCCCTACAGCCAGGTGGGCCAGGTCCGCACCCCGACCTTGATCGTGCAGGGCGGCGAGGACCACCGCTGCCCCGTCGGCCAGGCCGAGCAGTGGTTCACCGCCCTCCGCGAACAGGACGTACCCAGCGAGCTCGTGCTCTACCCGGGCGGGTCGCACCTGTTTATTCTCAACGGGGCCCCCTCGCACCGCGCCGACTGGAACCAGCGCATCGTCGACTGGGTGGAACGCTACGCCCCGGCCGCCGGCGCCCCCGTTCGCAAGAAAGCCCTCAACGCCGGGCACTGGCAGCAGCGCCTGAGCGAGCTGGCGGCCGCCCACAAAGTTCCTGGGGCCACGCTCGGCATCCTGCGCCTCGGCGAGGACCCTGTCCTGGCCAGTCACGGCGTTCTCAACATCAACACCGGTGTCGAGACCACCGAGGACTCCGTCTTCCAGATCGGCTCGATCTCGAAGGTATGGACGGCGACCGTCATCATGCAGCTCGTCGACGAGGGCAAGCTCGACCTCGACGCTCCGATCATCGACGTGGTCCCCGAGTTCCGGGTCGCCGACGCCGAGGTGAGCAAGCAGGTGACAATGCGCCACCTGCTCAACCACACCAGCGGCATAGACGGTGACGTTTTCACCGACACCGGCCGTGGCGACGACTGCCTCGAAAAATACGTCGAGGCCCTCTCCGAGGTCAAGCAGAACCACCCCATCGGGGCGACCTTCTCGTACTGCAACTCCGGCTTCTCCCTCATGGGCCGCGTGATCGAGAAGCTCACCGGTCTCAGCTGGGATGACGCCCTTCGCGATCGCCTGTTCACACCGCTTGGCCTCAAGCACACTGTGACGCTGCCGGAGGAGGCTCTGCTCCACCGTGCCGCCGCCGGGCATGTGGGCGCAGATGAGAATGGCCCCATTCTCGCCCCGATGTGGTCACTGCCGCGTGCCCTTGGCCCCGCCGGGCTCATCGATGCCAGCGCGGCAGACGTGCTCGAGTTCGCCCGCATGCATCTGGGATCCGGGCTCGCGGCCGACGGCACCCGCATTCTCTCGGCACAGAGCGCCGAGCTCATGACCACACACCAGAGCGACGTTCCGGACCCGCACGTGCTCGGCGATTCCTGGGGCCTGGGCTGGATCCGCTTCGACTGGGGCGGAAAGCGCCTCTACGGTCACGACGGCAACACGATCGGCCAGGCCGCCTTCCTGCGCATCCTGCCAGAAGACGGCATCGCCGTGACGCTGCTTACCAACGGCGGCAACACACGGGATCTGTACGTCGAGCTCTACAACGAGATTTTCGGCGAGCTGGCCGAGATTTCAATTGCGGAATCGTTCGGCCCGCCAGCGGAGCCGTACACGGGCGACACGTCACCGTACCTCGGTACCTACGAGCGCTCCGGCGTCCTCATGGAGGTCTTCAAGGAGGAGGAGGCCGTGCGCATGCGCACGACCGTGAGCGGCGTCGTCGCCAAATCCATGCCGAATCCCGTCGAAGAGTACACCCTCACCCCGGTAAGCGATGGCCAATTCGCGCTCCGGGCGCCCGGCACCCAAGGGTGGCTCTCGCTGGTGTTCTACGCCCTGCCGACGGGCGAGCAGTACGTGCATTTCGGTGCACGGGCCATGCCCAAGGTGGCGTCGTGAACATCGACACCCAACAGATGCTCGAAGACCTGCGGACAGTCATCGAATGCGAGTCGCCCTCCACGGACCTGGCTGCCATCGCCCGCAGCGCGGACACGATCACCGAGATCGGGCAACGCCTGCTCGGCCGCTCCCCCGAGCGGATCGTGATCGAGGGACGCACCCACCTGCGCTGGCGCTTCGGTACCCCCCGGGTTCTCGTACTCTGCCACCACGACACAGTCTGGCCGATCGGGTCGCTCATCGAGCATCCGTTTGAGATCAACGGCGACGTGTTGCGTGGGCCGGGCTCCTTCGATATGAAGGTGGGACTCGTGATGGCGCTCCACGCCATTGCGGCCCTTCCGAACCGCGAAGGCGTGAGCCTCCTGATAACCGGCGACGAGGAGCTTGGTTCGCCCAGCTCCCGGCAGCTCATCGAAGAGGAGGCCCAGGGCTGCGCCGCCGCCCTCGTTCTTGAGGCATCGGCCGACGGCGGCGCGCTCAAGGTTGCCCGCAAGGGTGTCTCACTGTACGAGGTCGCGGTGCAGGGGCGGGCGGCGCACGCCGGGCTTGAGCCCGAGCGGGGGGTCAACGCTTCGATCGAGGCCGCGCACCAGATCCTTGCCGTTGCAAGCCTCGGCGACGCGGAACTGGGCACGACGGTAACACCGACGTTGCTGCGCTCCGGCACGACCACCAACACCGTCCCGGCCGCATCCAGCTTCGCAGTGGACGTGCGCGTGCGCACGCTCGCCGAGCAAGACAGGGTGGACACCGCCATGCGTGCTCTCACGGCGACGTTACCCGATGCCGTGCTGAGCATCACGGGTGGAGCGAACCGTCCGCCACTCGAGGAATCGGCCGCGCTGGAATTGTTCGCCCGCGCCAGCCGGTTGGCTGCGGAGCTCGGGCTTGGCCGCCTCGAGGGCGCCTCGGTGGGAGGAGCCTCCGATGGCAATTTCACTGCCGGGATCGGCGTTCCAACGCTCGACGGGCTCGGCGCCGTGGGCGGTGGTGCGCACGCGAGCCATGAACACGCGCTCGTTGGGGCATTGATCGAACGCACTGGCCTCGTGCATGCGCTCATCGCCGAGCTCATACACGAGTTTGCACAGACGGATCCCGCCGCATCGGTATCGGCACGATGAGCACCATCGGTATAAGCGAAGGTCTCGTCGAGGACGCCCGTCAGGCGGCGCGGGCCGCCGCGGACTCCGCGGGCATCACGATCCGTATGCTGCACCAGGTCGAGGAATTCTCCGAGGTCGTGGCGCTCTTCGAGCGCATATGGACCTCGGATCACGCCAGGGGGCCGGTTAATACGGAAACCCTGAGGGCAATTTCGACGGCGGGAAGCTATCTCGCCGGCGCTTTCGACGGCGACCAGTTGGTTGGTGCGTGCATGGGGTTCTTTGCCGCACCCTCGCGGCAGGCAGTGCACAGCCATATCGCTGGCGTCGACGGCCGAATGCGTGGCCGCAATGTCGGCTTCGCGATCAAAGCGCACCAGCGGGCTTGGGCGTTGGGCGAGGGCATCCATGAGATCTCCTGGACCTTCGACCCGCTCATCAGCCGCAATGCCCACTTCAACCTCGTGAAGCTCGGCGCCCGCGCGAGTACCTACCACTGCAACTACTACGGGCAGATGAGCGATGTTCTCAACGGTGGCGATGACACCGATAGGTTACTCGTGACGTGGGACCTGCTCTCGGGGAGTGTGGCTGCGGCCTGCCACGGAAAGCCCGCGACTCTCGAGACGAGCGCGCACCGGGCCGATGAGGCTGAGACGCTGCTCGAGCCCTCGGCGCACGACGAACCGACCGTGCGGAAAACCGATGCGGGGCTCGTGCTTGCTCGCCTCCCGAATGACATCGAGGCGCTGCGCCGCAGGGCGCCCGAGACAGCTTCGCGCTGGCGGGCCGCCCTGCGCGAGAGCTTGGGCGCGCTCATGGATGATGGTGGGCGGGTGCTCGGATTCGATTCCTCGCACCGCTATGTCATCGTCACGAAGGCGCGGTCCTGACCCGGGCGCCCTGGTCGTCCGCGGTACACCGTCGGGCTGCATTCCGTAATATCGGACGAAATCGGGGTACGATTTCATCGTGCGCAACAATGTCGAGTCGTACCGTCCGCCCGTAGTGTCAGAGGCGTGCTCATGTCAATGACGATACGTCCGCGATCAAGCCTGGGCCGGGTGCTCGAAGACCTCGGAACGACCCTTCTTGAGCTCGTCTGCGGAAAAGCGGAGGGCCAACAACAGATCGAGACGGTGATCATCCACGACTCCCTCGACGATGCCCTCCCCTCACACGGTGCGCTCGTGCTCGGCGTTGGGATGCGCGAGACCGGGGAAATCGTCGAGCTGCTCACAACCCTCGCCACCCAAGACGCCGCGGGCCTCGTGCTCCGGGCGCCAGTGACCGCAGACCCGGCGATCATACGCGCGTCCGAAGAATCCGGCATTCCCGTGCTGGCACTGACCCGCGGCGCCTCCTGGGCCCAACTCACTTCGATGCTGCGCTCGCTCATCGCGGAAGGCGACGTCGGCGAGAGCGGCCTCGGTGGAATGCCCGCCGGTGACCTCTTCTCGCTCGCCAATGCAATTTCGACACTTCTCAATGCTCCCGTCACGATCGAGGACCGCAACTCCCGGGTCCTCGCCTTCTCCGGCAAGCAAGACGAAGCCGATCCCGCCCGAGTGGAGACAATCCTCGGTCGTCAGGTTCCCGAACGCTACACGCGCCAGTTGGAGCAGCGCGGTGTGTTCCGCGACATGTATCGCAGCACCGACCCCATCCAGGTAGCTCCCGTAGATGCCGACCCCCAAGTGGCCTCCTACCCTCGTGTGGCGCTCGCCGTGCGTGCGGGCGACGAGATTCTCGGCTCCATCTGGGTTGCGGTGCGCGAACCAATGCCCGAAGATCGGATCGTGGCGCTGAAGGATGCCGCGAAGCTCGTAGCGCTGCACATGCTGCGGATACGCGCCGGTGCCGACGTTGAGCGCAGGCTGCGGGCTGATCTACTTGCCACGC
Source organism: Paenarthrobacter sp. NPDC056912 (assembly GCF_042786555.1). NCBI lineage: Bacteria > Bacillati > Actinomycetota > Actinomycetes > Micrococcales > Micrococcaceae > Paenarthrobacter > Paenarthrobacter sp. NPDC056912. Next base: position 62,967 of record NZ_JBHUCD010000007.1, on the reverse strand, counting down.
TGCTTGAAGGCGGGCCGGGCGCGGCCGATGCCGCCTCACAGTTGCGTCTCACCGATCACCGCTGCGTTGTGCTTGCGCTCGCTGCCGCAGAGTCCGAAGAGGACGAGGAAGACGGGGCCGCGCATGCGCGTCTTCTCCCCGCACGGCAACGCATCGCCGACGCCTTCTCGATGCACCTGAGCGCGGTATATCCCCGCTCCGCCGCCGCTCTCATCGGCAACATCATCTACGGTGTCGTCAGCGTTCGCCCGGACCAAGCGGATGCCGACCGACGCACCGCACGGGTCGCCAAAGAATTCCTCGCCCGCATCGGCGGCGACCGGCGCCTGCTGCTCGGTATCGGCACCATCGCCGAGGGCCATGCAGCACTGCCCGCTTCCCGCGTCAGCGCGGATCGCGCCCTGCGCGTGCTTCAACTAGGCCGATCGCATGCGCAGGTCGTGATCTTCGACGATGTGCAAGTTGAGGCACTTCTCGTCGAACTCGGAGATCTTGCCGCCGCTCGCGGCGACCGCCCAAGCGGCCCGGTCGCACGCTTGCTTGAGTACGACCGGGTGCGCAACGCAAAACTTGTTGAAACTCTCCGCGCCTGGCTGGATGCCTTCGGCGACGTTGCCGCGGCGTCCGCGCTCGTGTACACCCACCCGAACACCTTCCGCTACCGCCTGGGCAGGCTCTCCGCCATTGGACAGATCGACCTGAGCGACCCGGAAGCGCGTTTCGCAGCCATGATCCAGTTGCGCCTACTCACCCACGGCGAGCGCTCGCTGTAAGTGTCTGAGCTCGCCGTGGGGCGACCGTGACGGTCGCTGTCGTCGCCTCGGCGAGCATCGCAGGGATCGGTTCGACGCCGATGCCCGGCCCGCCCGGGATCCGGATCTGGCCGTCTTCGATTCGGAAGGGTTCGGTGATGTCCTGCTTGTAGAAACGGTCTGATGCGGAGATGTCTCCCGGCAAAGTGAATCCGGGCAGGCCGGCGAGTGCCGCATTTGCCGCACGGCCGAGGCCGGTCTCGAGCATCCCGCCGCACCACACAGCGACCCCATGGGCCACGGCGATGTCGTGAATGCGTTTGGCTTCGAGGTATCCACCAACGCGTCCGGGCTTGATGTTGATAATTGCTGCGGCTCCCATGGCGATGGCGTCGGCGGCGGAGGCCGCAGAGACAATCGACTCGTCAAGGCACATCGGTGTCGAGATTTCACGGGCAAGGAGGGCATGCTGGCGCAGATCGTCCTCAGCGAGCGGCTGCTCGATCAGCAGCAAGTTGAAGGGGTCCAGCTTGCGCAGATGCGGGGCGTCGACGAGCCGGTAGGCGGTATTCGCGTCCACCTGCAACGGGATATCGCCAAAGCGCTCGCGCACTGCACGGACGGGCTCGATGTCCCAGCCGTGCTGGATCTTGAGCTTGATGCGCACGTAGCCCTGGTCGAGATAGCCGCCTACCGCGGAGAGCAAATCCGGGATTGACTTCTGGATTCCGACCGAAACGCCGGACGGGACCGTGTCGACAGTCGCGCCGAAATAGGAGGCGAAGGAAATATCCGTCGCCCGCAGCTGGGCATCGAGGATCGCCATCTCGAGCGCGGCCTTCGCCATGCGGTGGCCAACGATGTGCTCAAGGACGTGGCCTACAAGCTCGGCGGTGAGCGTCTTGCCCGCCTCCTGCCAGGCGTAGAGCGCCGGAATCAGGAAGCGCTGCAACACCTCGCGCGCGCCATCGAGATACTCGGGCGAGTACACGGGCCCGTCGAGGACGACGCACTCGCCCCAGCCGGTCACCTCACGGCCATTGTGCTCGGCCGTCACCTTGACGAGCAGCGGTGAGCGCGAGGTTTGGGTGCTGAACGAGGTGGTGAATGGTGACACGAGGGGCAGGGTGATATCGATGAGGTCAATGCTGAGAATGCGCACGTGCGGGGGTCCTTTCGAGACTGTAGTGGCCTTGGCGGGCGAAGTCGGTGACCTGCCAGCCGTCGTTCATGAGTGTTGCAAGGGCGTCACGGAGCGCGGGGCGCCAGCAAGCGGCTCGATCGGGATGCTCGATCCGCATTGTTTCTATGTCGGAGGGGATCTCGACCCGGACGCGCTGCGCTGAGCCCAGGGAGTCGGGGGAGAGGTGCGGCACACCGTCCTCGTTGTGCAGGACACAGGCCTCCGGTTCCGGGGTGCCCGCCGCTATGCGGGCACCGGGCTCCCGCAGCAGATCCCAGGCCAGTAGCATCCGGTCGCTGTCCTGGCCGCGGTTTATGCTGTCTGTCATCTCTCCGTAGAAATTGGGCAAGTAGTTCATTGCGGCTGTCCCGAGCCTGTGAATATTGAAGTAGGCGTTGCGCGCAACTAGTGGATCAAAGGTCCACGTCATGGTGTCGGTCCCGCGGCGAAGGCACCAGGCCCGCTCATGGTGTTTGAGTGCCTTGCCGACCCCCGCCCCGATGCTCCCGCCGCGGACGCCCGCGATGTGTGAGTGCAGCGTCCGGTCCGGCGGCGGGTGGAAGAATCCGACGCACACGCCAACCAGTTCCGTGCCGCGGTATGCGCCTGCGACGTAGTTGTGCGCGTGCGCGAGCGCGACAAGGAAGCCCGGGTCGATGAGGGGCTCGTTTCCTTTGGCCTTCCAGATCGTCGCGAGAAGAGCAGAGGCCAGCTCCATGTCGGTCGGGTCGTGCAGGGTGCGGACGCTGACCCCGCTGGCCACGGCCAGTGCCTGGGCCTGGGCCTCGGCACGTGAGGCGATCTGGTCGAGCCTGGCCTGGCTCGTGAGCAGAGCACCGGTCACGAGGCATCACCGTGGGGCATGTAGCGGTAGCCGAGGTAGGCGCCCTTCTCGAGCGGACGGAATTGTGCCCAGCCCGCGGAGTCGGGCGAGGTGTAGAGCAAGACGCCGGGCTCGGTGGCGGGCACAAGCTTAAGGGTGGTTGCTTTGGGCTCCGCGCCGTCCTGCAGGATGTCGGTGAGTTCGCGCATGGTGAGCTGCGGACCATTCCCGGCGTTCTCGAACATGAGCGCCGCTCCGCCGGAGGCGTAGCTGCGCGGTGTCCGGGCGATCTCTCGGGCAAGCGCGGCGGACGCGCCGTTCGAGTCCGCCTGCAAGGCATCCGGGATCCGCGCCGCCGAGATGGCACTGGCGGCATCGCCGAACAATTCCCGGTAGAGGCCATCCGGTTGGCCCCCGGTGGTCAGCAGCGCGAGCGCGAAACCGTCCTCCGGGAAGACCCGCAGATAGGCGCGTTGGCCAATGGTGCCCCCATCGTGTCCGTAGACGAATGTTCCTTTCCAGTCTTCGAGGAACCAACCGAGCCCCCAGCCAGCGGTGGAGGGCGACACTGCGCGCAGGCTTACCTGTTCCTCGAGCATGGCGCTGGCCGATTCGGCGGAGAGTATGCGTGTGCCGTTGGGCGCGAGACCGCCGCGGAGCGCGGTCTGGGCGAAGCTGAGCAGGTCCCCGATGCTCGCCGTGATCAGGCCGGCTGGCCCCATGGAGCGCGTGATCGGCCACGTCGAAACCGGCGCGGCTGCATCGCCGAACCCGGAGTGCCCCGTTGCGGTGGCGAAGCGTGGGGCGTCCGAGGTCAGGGTGATCGTGTGTTCGAGTCCCATGGGTGCGATGATGTGCTTGCGTAGCGCGGCGTCCCAGGTGGTGCCTCGCAGCACTTCGATGATCCGCCCTGCGACGACGAAGCCTGCGTTGCAGTACGAGAAACGCTCGTCGATCGGGTGCACCTGCCTGGCGCTCTTCAGTGACTCGACGTAGCGCTCGACGCAGTCGTCGCCGGGGCCGGTGTCGGTGAAGAGGTCCCCGTCGATGCCGCTCGTGTGAATCAGAAGGTGCCGCACCGTGACGGCGGCGGCGGTGGCGTGATCCGCGAGGGCGAAATCGGGCAGGATGCTCTGCACCGGTGCATCCAGCTCCAGGCGCCCCTCGTCGACGAGTTGCATGATGAGGACCGTTGTCCAGACCTTGGTGATCGAGCCGATCTGGAAAAGCGCGTCGTCCGTCGTGGATACCCCGGAGCCGGTGTCGAGTACTCCCGAGCTCGCCGTGGTGCATTCGATCGGGGTGCCGTTCTCGTTGAGCCGCACGATGCCGAACTGTGCAGCTGTGACCCCGTAGCGGGTGCGGAGAACGTCCAGGCGGCGGCGCCAGAAGCCGGCGCCGTGACCGGCGGCGGTGAGGCCGTGCGGCCGTGCGCGCGAGACGGGCCGCGTGTAGCTTTCGAGCCACTCGATGAGACGGCGGTTGTAGTCGATGCGATACTCGATCGGGCCGTCCAGGATGAACAGGTGGCTCCCGCCCGGGTAGACGACAAGGCGGGCCGGCACCCCGGCCAGGCGCAGGGCCTTGAACCATTCCTCTGCCTGCCCGACGGGACAGGTTGCGTCCTCGGCTCCGTGCAGGATGAGGGTCGGCGTTCTGACATTGGTGACCTGGGCGATCGGTGAGCCATCGAGGAGCTCGCGGTAGTGGCCCAGCGGCGCAACCCCCGTGCTCATCTCGGAGAAGTACGCGGCGTGCTCGCCATCGGCGGCCATGCTGGAGAAGTTGCAGATCAGGCCACCGGCGACGGCCGCGGCAAATCGGGTGGTCGCTGCCGTGAGCGCACAGGTGCCGAAGCCTCCGTAGCTGTAACCGGTCACGGCGAGGCGGTCGGGGTCGGCGAGGCCCTCGGCAACGAGTGTGTCGATCGGCTCGAGGAAGTCGCGTGCATCGGCGGTGCCCCAGCCCCCGTTTACGGCCCGGTAGAAGGCGTCCCCGTAGCCATCCGAGCCGCGTGGGTTCACCATCAGGATGCGCCAGCCCTTCGCTGCCAGGACCTGGTGGTAAAGATGAACGCCGTCAGCGACACCGCTCCAGGCGTTGTGAGGGCCACCGTGGATGTCGAGAAGCAGGGGCGCCGCGCCATCGGTCTCCGGGGCCGAGAGCACCCAGCCATGAACGCGTGTGCCATCGGTGATGGTGAACTCGCGTTCTTCGGCCTCGAACAGCTCGATGCCGGCCAGGGTGCTCTCGCGCAATTTCGTCAGCACCGTAACGACGCCGGTTGCCAGGTCGAGCGTCGCGACCTCACCCAGGCTCTGCCGGGTCGTAAGCACGAAGGCGACACGTTCGCAAGCGGACGCCACGGACAGGGCAGAGACCACCTGGTGGGGCCCTGCGAGCAGTGCCCGTGAGCCCGTGCCATCGGGGGCGAGCGCATGCAGCTGCGTCCAGCCGCGGTCGCGTGAGCAGTAGAGGACCTCGGAGCCGTCGGCACGAAACGCCGGGCGCCCGCCCGGGTAGCCCGGGAAGCCGGCCATGACATTGCGATCCAGCGGGGCAGTGAGCGAGGCGTCGGCCGTATCCGTGCCGAGGTATAGACGAAGGAGTTCGGCGTTGCCGGTGCGCGGCGCGCGATTCCCGACCGCGATCACTGAGCCACCATCCGGTGACCATGCCAGTGCCCCGCCGACGCTGGTGGCCTGGCCGATGCGGCGCGGCAGCGGCATTTTGGCGTCGACGTCGAGCACGTAGGCGCCGCTCGTCCAATCGAGGTCACTGCCAGGTTCGATTGCGGCCGTGAAGGCGATCAGCAGACCGTCGGGCGACCAGTTTGCCTCGCTGGCGTTCCAGTCGCCGTCGCTGAGGCGCCGCACCCGGCCGGATGCGATCTCACTGACAAAGAGGTGCAGTCGAACGGCGGCGTTCCAGCCGAGCCCATCGGTCTTGAAGCCGAGCCTGTCGATCACGATCGGCTCTTCCACCGCCGATACCTTTGCGTTGCGTGAAACCGGCGCGGTGATGGCGAGGCGGAGGCCGTCGGGGCTGACGCGCACGGCCGCAACACCCCGGGGGAAGTCAGCGGTGCGGCTAAGGGCCCGTGCTTCGCCTCCTCCGATGGGCAGCAGGTACACCTGGGCTGGTCCATCCGAGGCCCGCAGGAAGAGCACCGCGGAACCGTCGGGGACGAATTGCGGCGCGGAATCGGCCGGGCCGCTCGTCAGAGGCCAGGCCTCGGAGCCGTCGCTGACCGCCCAGAGTGAGCTGTGCGCGTTGCCGTTCAAGGTTTCCGTGCGGGTGAAGACCACGAGGGTGCCATCTGGCGAGATCGCGGTCTCGGCTGGCACGACGAAGCGCGCGATATCTTCGAGCTCAAGCGGGCGGTTCGTTAAGGTGTTGGGCGTCACGGTGATTCCCCTTCTCGTGGCGGTGAGTCCACTAGTGTCTTGTCCCTCTACCTTCGACGCTCCACTGCCTCTGAAGTTCGTTGGATCGTACAATATTGATGCCCTTTTTGGTTTCCAAGTCTCAAGAGCGATGACGTGTGTGGGCGCAATACTGAGGTCATGGGTGCAATCCTGTCCGCGCGCCCGCCACCTTCGAAGGAGAGCTCGTGAGCATCAAGACATTCATCTCGATCGACATGGAGGGCGTCGCCGGCGTCGCGACGTTTGACCAGGTCGCCCGCGGCGGCCATGGCTATCCACGCGCGCAGGAATTGATGACCCTTGAGGCGAACGCCGCAATCGCGGGCGCCTTCGACGGTGGGGCGGATGAGGTTGTCATCAACGATTCGCACGGCACGATGGACAACCTCATCCACGAGCGTCTGGACCCCCGGGCCATCGTCGTGTTCGGCAGTCCGAAGGCACAGTGCATGGCCGAGGGACTCACCGCGGATTGCGACGTCGCCTTGTTCATCGGCTACCACGCCCCCGCAGGGGAATACGGGGTGCTTGCGCACACCTTTTCGAGCCACTTCACGGAGGTACGGGTGAACGGTGCGGTGGTCTCGGAGGCCGAGGTCAACGCCATGTACGCGGCTTCGCTCGGTGTACCCGTCGGGCTCGTCAGCGGCGATGACGTGATCTGCCGCATCGCACGGGAGCAGTTCGCTGGAGTCGAGGCAGTCGAGGTCAAGGTAGCGCACGGCTACACGTCCACCGCATCGGTAGCGCCGTCCGTGGCCCGCGAAGCCATCCGCGAAGCCGCGGCGCGCGCCGTGCGCAACGCGGCAACTCTCACCGTTGCGGACGTGCCCGAGCAATTCACGGTTGCTGTGGACATGCCGACGGCAAACGCCGCCGAGCTTGCCATGTCGATTCCGGGTGCGCGACGCACCAGCGACCGCTCGGTCGAATGCACCGTAACGGATGCCGGCCAAGTCCTCGGGCTGATTGTCGTGTTCTATGAACTCGCCGCGAGCGCCATGCACGCGAAGACGGCACTCTTCATGCGGCGCTAGCGAGGGCAGCAAATGCGGGTCAACGCCGCGCTGAAACCCCAGCCAGCGCCGTTCGGGCCCGCACCGTGATCGCAGCTCCGAGAACCACCGCAGCAGCAACAGCGGCTGCGATCGCCGTCGGAAATGACTCGGGTGCGTCAACGCTGCGGCCGACCGTGATCCACACGAGGCCCCACGCGATGGCGGCGGCCAATGCCAGCCGCCCGTGGCCCTTGATAGCCAAAGCGATACCGACAACGGCGACCACTACCAGCACCGCGACGGACCAGATTTCAGGTCGGAAGCCGAACCCGGAGAAACCTGAGGCCTTCAATGCAGCCGCAATGTTGGCGCACACGGCCACGCTGGTCCAGCCGAGGTACAGCCCCAGGGTCCCGTCCACCACCACGGCCTCAATCCATGATGATGCGCGGGTCTGGCTGTAGCGGAGGAACGCCGCCACCAGGGTCACCAGCAGCGCAAGGATCACCAGGACACTGATAAAGAGCCAGCCGGCCTGGACTGACAGGATCCACGCCGCGTTGAGGACCATGGACAAGGCCACAACCCACCCCAAAGACCGTTGTCGAGTGTTGGCCCGCTGGGACGGCAACCACTGCCACACGGTGTAGGCAACAAGCCCGGCGTAGATCACTGACCAGATGGAGAAGGCAGGCGTGGCTGGGGCAAGGAGGGTGGAGTCGGCGGCCAGGGCACCGCCGGCGGCCTGTGCAATCGGGGTTCCGCCGAACACTCCGACGCCGATCATCGAGCCAACGATGCACACCACCAGGCTCAGCGTGACGGTGATTTGTCGGGCGGGATCCTGGGATCTTGTCGTCATGTGCAGGGCCTCTTTCCTTATCGGATGTGCGGTGTCATGCATTCACGAGGTAGGTGACCTAGTATCAAAATGCTAGTGATTCAAGCTTTACGTTTATCGAAGGAACATCGGATGGACTCGGAAGGCCACGCAAAGGGCTATTGGTACGGCAAAGACCCAGGTCAGAAGGCCATTGCCATTGACGTGCTGAACGCCTTGCGGGACTACCGTGCCTCCGAGCAAGCGATGCGTCGACGGACCCGCTCGTCCATGGGGATGGGGGAAAAGGACTTGCTGGCCCTGCGCTATTTGTTCGAAGCCGAGGCCGCCGGCAAAGTGATGAAACCGAAGGACCTTGGCGACAAGCTCGGGATAACGTCGGCGTCCATGACCACTTTGATCGATCGCTTGGTGGAGTCGGGCCACATCCGCCGCGAACCCCATCCAACAGATCGCCGCGCGCTGATCCTGAAGCCGACTCCCGGTTCCGATCAGGAAGTGCGGCACACGCTGGGCGGAATGCACCGACGGATGCTGGACGCGGCCTGTGCCTTGAATCCGGATGAATCGCAGATCGTGGTGAACTTCCTTCAGCACATGCGCGAGGCACTGGACACCATCGACGAAGAGCCAGAGGAACCGTCCCAGTCATGACGTGAGGCTCCACTGCAGGATGAAAACGAGCGTCACCACGAATCCTGATCCGTAGTTGAGCCAGATGAACCGGCGCCATGCCACATTGGTGCGTGCCGCCGTCGTATCAGTGACTTTCCAGTAGGGTGCGCAGTTGACGATGTATGGGAAGGCGATGATCGCCGCCAGCGGCCCGGGCCACGGCGTAGCCAGCATTGCGAGACCGGCAACAAGCCAGAGCACGACGGCGAGCCTCACCGTCCGGCGGGCGCCGATGACAGTTGCTATGGAGCCGATGCCGGCCTGCCGGTCGGGTTCGATGTCCTGGACGGCGCCGAAGGCGTGGGCAGCCATGCCCCACAGGAAGAACGCGGCCAGCAGGGTGAGAAGCCCCGGCGTCACGTCGGCGCCGGCAAGCGTCAAGCCGACGACGGCGGGACTCACGAAGTGCGTACTGGACGTCAGCGAGTCCAAGACCGGGCGCTCTTTGAAGCGGAGTCCCGCAACGGAGTAAGCCACCACAGCGAATGCGCTCACGCCCAGGGCGAGCCACGTGGCGGGGCCGGCCGCGAAGGCGAGCACCAGCAGGAAGGGCACGTTGGTAATGGCTGCGAGCCACAGCATGGGCCGGTGCAGATGGGGTTGGAGGAGGGCGCCTTCGATACCGCCCTTGCGCGGATTTTGCAGGTCCGACTCGTAGTCGAAGACGTCGTTGATGCCGTACATGGCCAGGTTGTAGGGGATCAGGAAGTAGAAGGTGCCCACGATCAGGACCCAGTCGATCTCGCGGGTGGTCAGGAGCATGGCCGCGGCAAACGGGTAGGCGGTATTGATCCAGCTGACCGGGCGGGAGGCGAGTAAGGCCTGGGGGACGAGGCCTTTGAGGTGGGGTTCGGCGCCGTGGGAACTGGCACCTTTGCGCTTGCGCGTCAGCCACATCCATAACCCGGGAAGCGCCACGACGCCCGCCAACGGGTACGCGAAGTCCTCAATGGGCGCCAGGCCTATCCTGATGCCGAGGATGTGCGAGGTGTCGTAGTGGAAAAGCTCCATGCCGATCATCACGGAGTCGAAGACGGCGGTCAGCACAGCGAGTGCGGCGAACGCCAGGCCTACGGCTTTCCAGTGCTTGGCGGCCTCGCCCGGTTGGGCGCCCGCACGGGCAAAGAGCACCCCGGCAGCGACTGCCGCGGCGATGAACGCGAGAGCGAGCCATAAGTACGTCACACGTTCTCCCGCTCCCGCTCGGCTTGCCTCGCGGGGATCCGTTCAAGGAGCCGCCGGGCGCCCGTGTAGAGGACCATGGTGCACAGCACCAGGAAGAGCAGGAACACGGGCTCTTCAAGGGGCAACTCAGGAGCGATCAGCAGGCCGGTGGCGATTGTGCCTTCGCCGCGCAGGAAGATCCCCAGCCCGATTCCGGCCAGGTCCCAGACGAGCAGGAACACAACCCCGACGGCGGTGACGATCGCCGCCGCTTTCGCGTCGTGCCAGAAGAACAGGCGGAAGCGGTGGTCAAGCAGGAGCATGCACGTGATGCCGAGCAGCAGCGAGAACAGATAGATGACACCCATCAGCCAATCCTGCTGGATACAGGCCTCGCAGTGACAGGTCCGGGGCTGTGGTCGCCACGGATCCGCTTCAGGACAAGCTCCGCACTGATGAGGCACATCGGCACCCCTACCCCAGGCGAAGTGGTGGCCCCCGCGTAGTACAGGCCGCGCACACGCTTGGAGGCATTCTGGGCCCGGAACATGGCGCTCTGCCGCAGCGTGTGGGCGGGCCCCAGCATGCCTCCGCGCCAGGAGTTGTAGTCGCGGGCGAAGTCGGCCGGCCCGATGGTGTGCCGGACCACGATGCGCTCGCGGAGGTCCGGGATGTTGGCCCACTGGGCGATCTGGTCAACGGCGGCGTCGGCTGTGCGCTCAATAAGGGCGTCGCCGCTGCCGTCCGGACCACCGGCTCCGAGTTCGGGATCAGCCGGGATGGGAACCAACACAAAGAGGTTCTCGTGGTCTTGGGGAGCGACTCCGTCATCCGTTGCACTGGGCTTGCAGACGTAGATGGATGCGGGATCCGGAATACTCGGTTTTTCACCGAAGATCGAGGCGAAATTTGCCTCCCAATCCCGGGTGAAGAACAAAGAGTGGTGGGGGAGTTCAGGAAGCTCGCCCCTGACTCCCAACATCACCAGGACCGCGCCCGGTCCGCTGGTACGGCTCTGCCAGTACTTGTTGTTGTAGCTCCTGTCCCTCACTCCAAGTAGTTGGGTTTCGGTGTGGTGGAGGTCGGCGCCTGAGACAACGAGGTCCGCGACGCTGTAGTGCTCTGCGCCGGAGCTGTCACGCCACTTCACGCCCGTGACTTCCCGGCTGTCCTTGCCGGAGAGGCTGGCGGGAAGGTTCAGGCCGTCAAAGCGTCCCAGCTTCCCGATGTGGGGTGCTTCGCGTGTGGTGATTTTGAGGGCCTCCGCGCCGGTGTGGATCCGCACACCGGCATCAAGAGCCAAGGCCTCGAGCCGCTCCACGAGAGCCCAGAACCCACCCATCGGATACTGCACGCCATCACCCAAATCCAAGGCGCTCATCAGGTGGTACATGGCGGGAGCATGGGAAGGGTTGGTGCCAAGGAAGACCGCGGGATATCCCAAGACCTGCCGGAGGACCGGGTGCTGGAACCGCTGGGAAACGTACTTGTCCAATGGGGTGGCCAGGAGTTGCAAAAGCTTGGGCAGGCTCCGCACCACCTCCGGATGGAGCAACCCCTTGAGCTTGGTGAAAGGGTTGTACAGGAAGAAGCGCTCAGCCATGTCCGTGGTGTGCCGGGCAGAAGCAAGGTAAGCCTTGAGCACCTTCGCGCTGCCGGGCTCAACCCGTTCGAAGGTGTCCAAAACCTGATTGCTGCCCAACGGGACGGTCAGCGGATCCGGTCGCACGCCGTCGTGGTTTGGCTCGCTGAAGATGCGGTAAGCGGGACTGAGCGTTCGAAGATCCAACTGTTCCGCGGTGCTGGTGCCGAGCAGCTCGAAGAAATGGTCGAAAACGCCCGGCATGAGGTACCAGGAAGGGCCGGTATCGAAGCGGAAACCGTCGCGTTCAAGGCTGCCGGCCCGCCCGCCAACGCGGTCACGTTGCTCAAGAAGCTGGACTTCGTGACCTTCATGGGCGAGGAGGGCGGCGGTGGCAAGCCCGGCGATGCCACCGCCGATCACTACTGTCCGGGTCATCGGTGCAGCTCCATCCAGGTTGAGGCGACAGCCCGGGCGGCCAGGCCTGCCTTGACCGTATCCGGAACACGGACGCGGGACCGGTAAAGCTCGTCCACCGTGGTCTGTTCGATCCTGTCCGTCAAGGCCGCGAAAAGGGCCAGTGCACTGCGGACCGCTGCCCGGGCATCATGCGGCAACAAGGGAATGGCCGCATTGGCGTCGGCCAGCTGGGCCCGGATGGTGCGGACCCAGTCCAGGCGATCACGGTCCTCCAGGTGATCGGAGGTACCTAGGTAACTGCGACCGAGCCGGGCGGTGTCGTCGGCCAGGTCACGGAGGAAGTTGATGTTCTGGAAGGCAGCGCCCAGCCTGCTGGCGCCGAACTCCAAAGCCGCAGCGTCGCCGTCGTCGATGTCTTCATCCCGCATGAAGACGCGCAAGCACATCAAGCCCACCACCTCGGCGGAGCCGTGCACGTAGCCCTGGTGCGCCTCCGGGTCGAAGCGAAGGGGTGCGGCCGGCGCTGCGCTGCGCTCGCCGAGGTCCGTGCGCATGGACGCGAAGAAAGGATCAATGAGGTCATGTTCGATACCGGCCACGCGGGCCGTTTGCGCGAACGCATGGATGATGAGGTCGCTGCTGTAGCCGAGTTTGACAGCCCGGTGGGTCTCCTCGATGAAGTGGGTGAGGGCCTCGCATTGTTCCTGGTAGCTCAGGCCGGCCTCAGCCGTCACGCCGTCCACGAGTTCATCGGCCACGCGCACCAAAGCATAGATGTTCCGGACGTGCTGGCGGTGCCTGGCCCCGAGCAGCCTGCAGGCGAGGCCGAATGACGTGGAGTAGGCCGCGATGACCTGGTTCGCGGCGCGCTCGGCAGTGCGCGTGAAGTGCGTGAATGAGGTGTCGGTGGCCAGGCTCATGATTGCCGTCCTTCCAACTGGCCCGCGAGGTCCAGGAGCACATTGCGCACGCTTGCCGGGACCTGTGATCCGGGGTTGGTCAACAACTCATGGAACTCCCGCATCTGCTGGTCGATGAGGTCCTGGACGAATTTCTCCGCACCGCAATTGCTGAGCTCCCGGCGCACGTGGTCAGCCTCCGCGCCGTTGAGTTCAGGCCTGCCGAAGAAGGGCTCAATGCCCGGCCACGCACTGGTCATCCGTGCATGCGCGATGATGGCAGTCTGCTTGCCTTCGCGAAGATCGGAGTAGGGATCCTTGCCGTGCCGGCCCGGATCCCCGAAGGTGGACAGGAGGTCGTCTTGGAGTTGGAAGGCGAGCCCCAGGTGCCGGCCGGCCGCCGCCAGCGCGGACTCGACGGTGAACCCTGCACCAGCGAGGGCCGCGGCTGCACGGAGGGGGAGCTCGAACGTGTAGGTAGCCGTCTTGTAGCCGCACATCATCAAGATGGTCTCAAGCTCGGGGGCAACGATGCCGTCACCGAGGCCGACGTCCAACTGCTCTCCTGCCACGGTCTCGTTGATGGTGTGCTCCAGGAGGTCGAGGAGGCGGAGCCGCAGTGCGTGGGGGAGGTCTGCCCGGGCGAACGCCTGATGCGTGCCCGCCAGCAGCATGTCGCCCATCAGGATCCCGCCTGTTTGGGCCCAGTGGAGGCCGCCATCGGCTCGGGGGAGTTCGCCGGCTTCCGCCAGGAGGGAACCGATGAGGTTCGGGTGCCCGCGGCGGACGAGGTCGCCGTCGATCACGTCATCGTGCAAGAGGAAGGCGTAGTGGAGGAGTTCAATCGCGGCTGCGATGCTGATGGCCGTCCCGCGTTTGCCGGACTCGGAGGAACCCGTTTGCTGCAAAGCGTCGTAGGTCTCCATGAGGAGGAGGGGGCGTACTAACTTGCCGCCGAGGACGTTCTGCCCGGCTAGATCCCAGAGGCGGCTGAAGTGGGGGCCATAGGTGGCCGCGGAGCTTGCCCTCTTTTCGATGAGCCCGCTCAGTTCGTTTTCGATGCGCGTGCAAAGGTCCGTGCGGCTGCGCAAGGCACCGGACGTGACGGTCATGCTCCCGCTCCGATGGGCAAGGCCCGGGCCTGCAGGAGTTGGGGAAATTGCAGGACGAGCCACGGGCTGAATGCCGAGGGGGTGTTCTCCAACGCATCTGCGAGCAGCGCCGGCGAAACCCAGGCCCAGTCCGCCACCTCGGCCGGATTCGGTTCCACCTGGCCGCCGATCCGGGCTACATAGACGGGGCAGATTTCGTTTTCGACGATTCCAGTGGGGTCCACTGCCCTGTAACGGAAGGAGGGAAGGACCAGTTCGATCCTGTTGGCATCCACGCCGAGTTCGAACCGTGCGCGCCGCATCACCGCTTCCTCGAAGTCCTCACCCGGCCCCGGATGTCCGCAGAAGCTGTTGGTCCATACGCCGGGCCACGTCTTCTTCTCCGGTGAGCGTCGGGTCAGGAGTACTTGGCCGGACTCGTTGAGCAGGTAGCAGGAGAAGGCCAGGTGCAGGGGCGTCTGCAAGGTATGCACCCCGGATTTGTGGGCAATCCCGATGGGCTCGCCGGCGTCGTCAAGAAGGACGACCATCTCTGTCGCGTTCACTTTTCGCCTTCCCTCAGGACCACCTCAACGAGCAGCGCACTACGCCACTATATTGCTAGACAAGCTAGAAGAAAGGCTACCATGTAGGAAGTTAGGTGTAACATACTCAGCATGTCCAGTCCTGACGAAATCGACGCCACGATCTCCTCTGGCATCTATCACTTGGACTCCAACGACCCCCATCAGGAACTCGTGGACAGGTCCGGCCTCACTGAGGCGGACATCCGGCAGATCAGTGCCCTGATGGCCGCACTGGGGAGGTTGCGCGACGCCGAACAGCGGCTCTCCGATGCTTCACTGCGCTACATGAAGCTCAACCAATCGGACATGCGGGCCCTGCACTACCTGATCGTCTGCGCCAATCACGGCGAAATTGCCACACCAGGGGCAATAGCCGGTCACCTTCACATCTCGACGGCGTCCACCACCAAGCTCCTCGACCGGCTGGAACGCGCCGGACACATTGCCCGACACGCCCACCCCTCAGACCGGCGCGCCCTTGCGATCGCTATCACGCCCCACACCCACGACGCCGCCATGCAGACCGTGGGGCGGCAACAGGCCAAGCGCTTCCTGGCCGCCGCGCGGCTGACGCCCGCGGAACGGGAGACAGTGATGCGTTTCCTCGATGACATGGCAGAAGAAATCGACGTGGGCAGCGAGGAGTGGGCGCGTTCTTAGCTGCCCCCGGTGAAAGGCAGGACGATCCGCGACGGGTGCGCGGCGTCGCGGTAGATCTTGTGCGTGACGGGCCGCCCTACCGGCAGATGGAAAGCATCCGGCGGAAGCAGGGCGTTGTGTTCGTCAGCCAAGGGTTCGCTGTTGGACAGCTCGACGGTCAGGTGATGACCCGGTTTGAAGGTGTTGGCGAAGGGGTAGAGACGCAGCACGTACTCCTCGATCTGCCCGGGCTCCACCGGAACTGCCCTGGTGTGCGGGTGGTGCGGGCTGCCTTCAGTGGTGCGCTCATCGAGTTCACGGTGTGACGCCTTGAGGTAGCCGCTGGTGATCAGTTGGCGTTTGCCGTTGGGCGCGTAGTCCCACAACCGGAGGATGAAGTTGGTGTCCGGCTGGTCTATCTCGGCGAAGATGTGGGCCGCGCCCGTACCGATCATTTCGGACTCCTGCTCGAACGGCGGAGTGCTCCAGCTGAGGATCTCCACTTTGTCCGTCACCGTCAGCGGCGCCTGGTAGAAGCCGTCCGGCGCGGCGTATTCGGCGCCCATGGGCTCGGGTTCAGCGGATAGCTTGCCGCGAGGCCGCAGGAAGAACGGCGTGTACTGGACTTCCTTGGGTGGCCACTGGTCTGCAGTGACGGTTTCGCGGGAGCCCTCCACGAAGACCCTGACGGCAGGCTCGTCCATGACCCCGTTATCGATGCCCTTGATCCAGTAGTCGTACCAGCGGAACATTTTGTCGTGTTCCTCGATGAAAGGCCGGGACTGCATCGGCGGATAAGGGCCGATGTCCAGCTTTTTCGGTCCCTTGAGTTCGTTGAAGAGCTCGATGGTTCCGTCCATGGTCCAGCCGCGGCCTTGGTCGATCTGCAGCCACACCGGGATGTCGATTTTCGGTGCCAACGTGACGGGGTTTCGTTCCTCATACCATTCACCGTCCAGCTGGTTCATGACAATGTCGAACCACGCTTCGTGGTTCGTGGGGTAGTTCAGCACGTGGACCAGGTTGGGCCACGCGGCGACGTCGGGATCCTGCAGGCGCTCCTGGACGAGCCTCTTGAGTTCTTGGGGGGAGTATTTCTCCATCATGCGGGACTTCACATTGTCCGTGAACGCCCAGCCGGAGTCTCCACCACGGCCCTCGCGTGCAGCCCGCGGCATGAACCACATGATGCCGCCGTGGTAGGTGGTCTCGTAGAAGTCGTAGTGGCCACCGGAGACAAAGATCGCCCGCAGGCTCGGCGGACGTTCCGCTGCGGCAAGGACTTGCATGGACCCGAAGTAGGAAATGCCCACCATCCCCACGTTGCCGTCGCACCATGGCTGGGCCGCGACCCATTCGATGAAGTCGAAGGCGTCCTGGCCAAGGGAAACCCCGCCGGCGTTGTAGTTGCCGATGTGCTCGCCGCCGGAATGCCCGGATCCGCGCAGGTCGCCGATCACATGGACGTAGTCTTCCTTGACGATCCTTGCGATGTCACCGGCCTCGATGCAGCCGTCCCACATCGGACTCGGGCGACGCTGTGGAGGAGTAGTGAGAGCCAGCGCCTGCAGCTCCTTGCCGTACGGGCTCAAAGCCACCAGTGCGGGGCGCGGCTTGTCCTCCATGCCTTGGTACGCGTCGGCAGCGAGCTCGATGCCGTCGCGCATGGGGACCCGCAGATCCTTCCGGACCGCGATCTTCTCGCCGCCGGCGTTCAAAAGTTGGAAGTCATCCATGGGTGGCCTTCTCCTCATCGTTGGTAGTGGTGTCATGGCCCGCTGCCTCGAAAATCCTGCGGTAGCCGTGGAGCGTGGTGAAGAAAGGCGACGGCTCCAGGTTGGGATCGCCCGTGTAACCCAGCTCTTCGGCAACGGCGGCGAACGGTGAATAGCCCGAAGCCGTCTCCGCGAGTCCCGCATCGAGGCAGCGGCAGGCTGCGCCACTCACACGGGACTCGAGCGAGATGCTCTCCTGGAGTGCGCGTCGCGCCTGCGGTTCATCGAGTTCGACGCCGAACGGCTCACCGTCCGCGCCGCGGTACGGATGCCCGAGGTACAGATGCCGCGGACGGATCTCATCGCGAAGGTACTCGAGGCTCGCACGGTAGCCCGCAGGGTCCACGAAGCCGGGGAACCCGTTGGCCGCACCGTGGACCTGCACGGCATCGCCCGCGAAGACGTCGTTTTGGCCGTCGATGACGTAGGCCACCGACCCTGGAGTGTGACCCGGGATGGAGTGAACGGAAACAGCCACGTCGCCACCCAGGGATATGGTTTCGCCGCCCCGGACCAGGAGGGTCGGCTCCATTTCGCCGGAAATGACGGCGTCGGCCGCGGCCGCTACCCGGGTGCCGCCGTCGTGATCCTTTAAGTACCGGCCGCGGCCGGCGAGATATTCGTCCACGTGGGCACGACGCGAACGCAGCATCGGCGCGTCGGCCTGGTGAATGACCACCTGCGCCCGCCGTCCAGTGAGCTCCCACAAGGCATGGGCTCCGCCAATGTGGTCGATGTGTCCGTGCGTCAGGAAAATCCAGCGGACGTCCTCGATCCTGCGGCCGATGGCCTCCAACGCCGGCACCATTCCTTCCGCGGGCGACGACGCGATTCCGGTGTCGACAATGGCCGGCTCGGGCGCGTCGATGAAGAAGCTGTAGAGGCCGAAACGGCCCCACGGCGAAACGATGGGTTGCACGCGTACGGCCTGGGTCATTTCCCGGGGCTCCGGTGCAGGAACTCCGCCGTCTCGCTGAAGACGCCGTGGAACTCGGGGATCCAGGAAAAGTTCTGGACGAAGCCATGGTTGGCGCCTTCGTAGCGGCTCACGGTGGTTTCGACGCCGGCCTCCGCCAAGCGCTGGCCGTACAGTTCGCCTTCGTCGCGCAGGGGGTCAAACTCGGCGGTGATGATGAGCGCCGGTGGCAGGCCGCCCAAGTCCTCGCGCTTGATGGGTGAGACGAGCGGGCTGGCCGGCTCCGCACCGCCGTCGAGATAGAAAGCGTTGAACGGCTTCAGACCGGCCGTTTCCAGGCCGTAACCCTTGGCGTTCTCACGCATGGAGGGGTAACGGTCAGCGTCGAAGTCCAGGTCCAGCGACGGGTAGAAGAGGATCTGGTGGGTGATGCCCGCAAACCCGTCATCGTGCGCTTTCGCGGCAACTGCCGCCGCGAAGTTTCCGCCCGAGCTGTCGCCCGCAATCGCAAGGTTCTTGCCGTCCCAGCCCAGGTTTTCGCGCTGCTCCGCCGCCCAGCGGACCACGGCGTAGCAGTCGTCCAGGCCAGCGGGGAAAGCGGCCTCGGGTGCCAGCCGGTAGCCTACCGAGATGACCTTGTGGCCGGTCTCCTGCGCTAGTGCACGGGCGAGGTGGTCATGCGTATCCAGGCTGCCCAGGAAGAAGGCTCCGCCATGGAGGTAGATCAGCAGGCCGTGCTGGTCCGCGTCCGTGGGCGTGTAGATCCGCACCGGCACCTCGCCTGCGGTGGTCACCGCTGTGGCATCGACGACGCCGTGAAGCGGCAAGCGCTGTTCCATCGGCGGGACCCGGGCTGCTTCGCCCGCGCGCATGGCCGCGGGGTTGAGCGGCGAACCGTCGGGCGCGGGGAGGGTGCTGAGTACCTTGGCGATCTGGGGATGGAGGGGCATGGGTCAGGCCTTTGCTTCGGCGGGCAGCTGCGCTGGCAGCTGGGCCGGTTGCTGCGCTGGGGGTTTCTGCCCGGGGAAGACATCGTCCACCTCGTCCTCGGTCCAGCCTTGGCGCGAAATGCGCTGCAGCTCATCGGTCACGGGCTTGCGCGTTGCCTGGAACAAGGCCAGGGCTTCCTTGACCGAGTCGGCCTGGACCAGGGCGTCGGCGAGTGCGCCGGCGTCCATGATGGCCGAGTTGGCGCCCTGCCCTTGGTGGTGCAGCATCGAATGGGCTGCGTCGCCCATGAGCACCACGGAGTCGGTGTGCCAGGACTCGAGGGGGTCGATGTCGTAGACGGCGCGGATGTTCACGTTGTCCATGTCCAGGCCGCGGGTGATATCGATAATCCGCTGGTCGAAGCCCTGAACAGTGGCCAGGAGGTCTTCCTTGGTGACGGTGGGCGCCCAGGTGCTGTCGGGGCAGAGTGCGGTGATATCGAAGGACACTTGGTTGCGGTGGCGCAGGGGCAGGAGGTAGACCTTGGTTCCCCGGCCTATGTACATGCGGAGGTTGTCGTCCTCCACCATGCCGTGGGCGTCGTCGATGGAGATGACAGCGCGGTAGGCGTGTTCGCCGGAGAAGACAGGGCCCTTGTCGCTGAACAACTGATGCCGCACTACGGACTTGATGCCGTCCGCGCCGATGACCAGGTCAGCTTCAACCGTCCGGCCGTGTGCGAAGGTGAGGACGGAATGGGTGCCCCGATCATCCAGTGTTTCGAGTTTGTGGCCGAGATGGACCATGCCCTCGGGGAGGACGCTAAGGAGTGCCTCGATGAAGTCTCCCCGGTGGATCAGCTGGGTCTTGGTCTGTTCGGCGTAGTCGTCGATGCCCGGCCAGGCTTCCTTCATGATCGGTTCGGCCGTGGCTGTAAGGATTTCGAAGTAGTCGCTGGCCGAGCTCACCTGGGCGATCGCCTCAAAAGTGCCCCATTGGCGGAAGCGGTCCATGGTGGAGGGGCGGAGGCCGATTCCGGCGCCTACCTCGCGGATCTGGCTGGTTTGTTCATAGACGTTGACGTCCGCACCGAGCAGGCTCAAGGCCTTGGCGGCCGCAGCGCCGCCGTACCCTGCGCCGACAATGGCGATTCTGAGGTTTTTGATGTCCGAAGCCTTCATGTGATTGATCGCTTTCTTGGTTCAGGCGCTGAGTGAGAGGAATGCGGCAGGGTTGTCCACGAAGATGGTCCTGATGGCGTCCTCCTCGAGGCCGGCTTTGCGGAGGTCCGGGATCAGGTCCTCGAAGATGTAGTTGACGGTGTGGCCCTTCACCCCTGCCCAGCCGAGCGGACTGCAGTTGGCGTCAGCTCCAGCGAGTGCCTTGTCCAGATGGCCGGCATTGAGGAAGCGAAGGAAGTGGTCCAGGCGTTCCTGGCGCGGGCGGGCCCAAAACGGCGGGTCCTCAAGCTCGGTCTCGTAGCCGAAGGTATCGAACCCCACCCGGCCTCCTTGTTCCGCGATCCAGGTGTCCCGCGTGTTTTCGGCGTTCACACCGTCGTCGACGTGGCCGAAAAGGACGCGGTCCAGCGGCAGTCCTTCCTCTTGGAAGATGGCGATCGCGTTTTCGGCGTCGATGGCCAGGTGCGTCAGGACCGGCGCCCCGGTCTGTACGGACGCCCGGGCTGCGGCGCGGTAGATGCGCTTGTCCAGGTCCGTCATGCGCCCGCCGCGGCTGACGCCGACTTTGATGACGCCTGCCCGGCTTCCGGTGGTGCCGATTCCCACGGTGATTTCGTGGATGAAGACCTTGGCCAGGTAGTCCACGGAGGCACGGGCGAAGTGCGGGAGGGCGGTGTCGCCTCCGACGAAGCCGGTGCAGGCAACGATGTGGACGCCGGTCTTGGCGGACAGCGATTTGTAGTAGTCGACGTCGCGGCCGTTGCAGATGCCGGTGGCGTCCACGAAGGTTCCGCCGCCGTACTCATGGAAGGCCCGGAGCTTGGGTACCGTCTCGGCGTAGCGTTCCTCCGGCGTTTTCCACCATTTGGTGTCCAGCTCGCTGCCGGGCATGCCGTATCCGATGTGCTCGTGGATGGCCACGAGTCCCAGTTCTTCGGCCGGGATGGTTCCCAGCACTGTGTTTACCTTTGACAAGAGGTTCCCCTTAGGAATGTGTGAGGAGTTCGCGGGGGTTGTCCACCAGAATCCGGTGGGCATCCTCGTCGCTGAGGCCCTGCTGCTTGAGGAAGGGCACGAACGTTGACAGGACGTGGCTGAAGGGAAGGTCATAGTCCGGGTGTCCCTTGGCCACGCCGATGGCATTGCTGGACAGGATGATCCGGTGTCCGTGCCCGGCCTCCACCAGCTCGACGACCAACGCGGCGCGTTCGACGTCGGACAGGTAGTTTGCGTCGTCGTTGAGGCCCACGTGGTCCAGGCCGGTAAACGCCCCGCGCCTGGCGACTTCCACGGCGGCGCCTGCGGCATCCTTACGGTCCAGATCGCCTACGAGTACCCGTCCGGCAGGGAGCTTTTCGTCCAGCACGATGTCCAGGTCATGCAGGGCGTCTGCGCCGAAGCGGATGGACAGCGGAATTCCTGTGCTCAGGGAGGCCCTGGCCGAACCCCGGAAAAGGCTCTCTTCGGTTGGTGTCATGCCAGCGCGGTCTGCCGTGGTGGTGACCAGGCCTGCGGATCCGCGGCGCTCGACGCGGGGAACCACCATGCCTTCGCTGGCCTCCTTGCTGAACAGCTCGGCGAACTTTTCGGCAGGCCACGGTGTAGGCGGGTTGGTCTGAGGCGTGAGGAAGTAGCCGCCCAGCGTTTCTTCGGGGCCCATGCCCGTGGAGGCAATGATGTGGACGCCTGTAGCTCGCGAGAGGGCCTCGTAGAGTTTCACGTCCCGGCCGTGGAACATGCCTGTGCTGTCCACGATGGTCCTGCCGCCATGCGCGCGGAAATCGCTGAGTTTAGCGGCCAGGACCTCGAAGATCTCGGCCCGGTCCATGCTGATGTCCGGCGCGTACTGGGCTCCGGGAACCACTGAAAGCAGGGCTTCGTGGACGGCTACTACGCCCAGTTCGTGGGCCGGCACGGGGCCGAGCACCGTGTTGACGGCTTTACCGGCCGTGGCGGTGTTTGGTGTTGCCGGGGTGTCGACGGAAAGGGGATGTATCACTGGCTTCTCCCTTGAAGTCCGGGTCTGATGTGCAGCCAGCGTCACACAAAGCTTTACATGATGTCAAGAAAACATTCTTGATGTGCGTATCTCTTGACACTGCGTAAAATTTGCATTCAAACTGTGAGCGAAAGCACTTCATCCTCCAATCGACCCGAAACAAGGGAGTTTCATCGATGAGTCAGACCACCACAGTGTCGAGCCGAGGCTCGGCACGAGCGACGTTCGTGGCCGCCTACAGTGCGGTCACCCTTGCCCAGATCACCAACGCCCTCCCGGGTGCCCTCAACGGCACGTTCGCCGTGGAATTCCAGACCTCGGGGGCAGGCCTTACCTGGATTGCCGGCATGTTCATGATGGGCATCGTCGTTTTCGAACTCAGCTGGGGGCTTTTGGGCGACCTGTTCGGACGCAAGAAGCTGCTGTACGTCGGAGCCGGGCTGAGCGTCCTGGGCTCCTTGGCCGCCGCGACGGCCACCAGCACCGGGATGATGATTGCGGCCCAGGCCATCGGCGGCATCGGGGCGGGCATCCTGTTCCCCATCTCCCTGTCCATGCTGGCCGCCATCACCCCGGACCACCGGGCGCGGGCCAGGGCTATCGCCACCTGGGCCGGCTTCCTTTCCCTTGGTGCCGTCATCTCGCCCTTGCTCGCTGGCCTGACGGCGGAGTTCTTCACGGTGCCCGCACCTGAGGCGGGCGCCCCCAACGTATTCAGCGGCTGGCGCGTGGCCTACCTTGTGGCGGCACTGATCGCGGTGGCCGTCTTCCTTGTCTCGCTCCGGGCGAAGGACTCCGCCGCCGCCAAGGGACGCAAGCTCGATGTGCCCGGACAGATCACGCTGGCACTCGGCCTCATCGCGGTCCTGTTCGCGACAGTCCAGGCCGTGGACTCGGGCTTCGGAGCCTGGGAGGTCATGGCGAGCTACGTCATCGGCGGCCTCCTGCTGGTGTCCTTCGTGGTGATCGAGATGCGCACCGAGCAGCCCCTTATCCACCTCTCGCTGTTCAAGAACAGCGCCTACTCCATCACCGGCATCGTGGCTGTCACGGGCATGTTTGCCTTCCTCGCGATCTGCTACAGCACCAGCGTCGCCGTCGGCGGCCTCGCCCTGGCCGAGGCCTGGAAAGTGGGCGTGCTGTTCGTCTTCATCCAAGGCCCCGCGTTCGTCCTCATCCCCGTGGTGGGCTGGCTCATTCACCACGTAGCTCCGCGGTGGGCCCTGACCGGTGGTTTCGCCTTCATGGCGATCTCCGGCTTCTGGTTGTCCACCTTCCCGCTTGGCACGCCCGAGGCATTCTGCGGCACAGCGTGGACTGCGTTCATACCCCCGCTCCTGCTCCTGGGCATCGGGTTCGCCCTCACTGTCGGCTCCATTACCGCCGTCGCCATCAATACCGTCCAGCCCCAACACATCGGCATGGCCTCGGCCACCACCAACCTCCTGCGGGACCTCGGTTTTGCCCTTGGACCCGTGGTGGGCTCAGCCATCGCCTTCGGAGTTGGTGCCTCGGTCTTCGCCGGACCCTTGTCCGGAATCCTCGGCGGCACCGGACTGCCCGCCAACGCCGTGGCCGGACTCTCCCACGTCCCGCCCCTGGGCTACCTCTCGGGGTGGGACGGAATCATGGCCCGGCTCACCGGCGAAGCCGCGGCCAGCGGCGCATCCAGCCAGGCCGTGGAAGGAATGACCCAAGCCCTCACCTCCGCCCAGCAGCAGATCCAGGGAGTGGCCGGGGTTTCCCTTGGCCAAGGCTTCCAGATGGTCTACCTCGTGGCAGCCATTGCCGCCACGGTCTCAGCAGCACTCACGCTGTTCATCTCCTCGCGGTCCGCGGCCCCGGCTCCCCTCACCGCAACCGTCGCGGCATCCGACTCCGCAACCGAGCCCACTTCCGAACCGGCGATCTGAAAGAGCACACCATGAGCACTCCCACCTCATCCGAAATCGACATCTGGGACGACGCCATCCTGGTTGACCCCTACCCCGCCTACGCCGCACTGCGCGAGCAAGCCGGAGTAGTCCACCTCCCCAAGAATGGCGTGTACGTCCTCACGCGGTATGACATCATCCGCGACGTACTCGGCGATCCGGCGACATTTTCTTCCACCACCCTGGGTTTCAATCCCCTGGTGAACGAGGCGTTGCAAGGCACGTCCCTGGCCTCTGACCCGCCAACGCATACGCAGCTGCGCGCCACCCTCTCAGCGAACCTCACTCCGCGGGCGTTGCGCGGCTTGAAAGTGGTCATTGACCAGAAAGCCGACAAGCTGGTGGAAGAACTCGTGGACAGCGGCAGCTTCGAGGCCATCGACTCGCTGGCACGGGCCTTCCCGCTGGAAATCGTGGCGGACCTCATCGGCTTCAGCGGGCACGTCAAGGACAACATGATGCGCTGGGGTCAGGCTGCCATGCAGGTCCTTGGGCCGATGAACCACCGCACGCAGGAAAACTTCCCGATCGCCGGCGAGCTCTACGGTTGGTGCTCCTCAGTAACCGCTGACGATCTCACACCGGGTTCGATTGGCCGGGGGATCTTCGACGCAGAGTCCCGTGGAGACATCCCCCAGGGCGCCGCCGGGCACATCATCCACCAGTACCTGGGTGCAGGCATCGACACCACCATCGCTTCCATTGGAAACATCGTGGCACTGTTCGGCCGGCATCCGGAGCAGCTGGAACTTGTCCGGAGAAACCCGGAGTTGGTCCCCGCCGCCCTCGCCGAGGTACTCCGCTACTGGGCCCCGGTCCACATCTGGGGCCGCACCACCACGCGGGAAGTCGAGATTGACGGAGCTACCCTCCCCGCTGGCGCCCAGCTGGGTATCCTGTTCGGCGCCGGAAACCGCGACCCGCGGCACTACGAAAACCCTGACACGTTCGACGTCACGCGCAACCCGGTGGACCACCTCTCCTTCGGGTACGGGCCGCACGGCTGCGCAGGTCAGGGATTGGCGAAGCTCGAGGCCCACGCCATCATCGAATCCCTGGCACGCCGGGTCAAGACGCTGGAAATCGGCGAAGAGCTGCGGGTGCCGGGCAACATCACCCGCAGTCACGAAAGGCTTCACGTCCTGAAGGTGGTGGCCGCATGAGAATCGAACTGGACCGGCCCCGCTGCGAAGGACACGGGCTCTGCGAGGAAGCGGCACCGGCCCTCATGCATCTCGACGACGACGGCGAACTGCTGATCGATTCTCCTGATGTGGGAGGCGCAGACCTGGACGCAGCGAAGGCGGCCGTGCGGGTCTGCCCGGTGGCCGCCCTCCGGTTGGAGGCGGCATGACCATGCGCCGGATCGTGGTGGTAGGCAACGGGATCGCCGGGCTGACGGCCTGCGACACGCTGCGCTCCGCCGGCTTCGACGGCGAGCTGACCGTGGTGGGCGCCGAACCGCACCAGCCGTACAGCCGCCCGGCATTGTCCAAGGCGCTGTTGCACGGCGGCGAAAGGAGCGTCACCGCCCACCAGTTGCCTGCGCCCACGCATCAAGCGGAAGAGCTGCTCGGCATCGGCGCGGCCGGCCTGGACGTCGACGCGAGGTTGTTGAGGCTCGACGACGGCGGCCAGCTCCCGTACGACGGCCTTGTCATCGCCTCCGGCGCGCGGCCGAAAACCCTCCCCGGACACGCGGGCAGCGGGGGCCGGGTCTTCACCCTCCGCACCCTGGAGGACGCCATCGCGCTGAAACAGTGCGTCGCCGGGCGTCCCTCCGTGATCGTGGTCGGCGGAGGGCCGCTGGGCATGGAGATCGCCTCGGGCTGCCTCAACGCCGGCTGTGACGTCACCCTTGTTGCCGACGCAAAGCCGCTCTCGCGTCAACTCGGCCACCACCTTTCAGGCATCTTCACGGCCGCTGCCGTCCAGCGTGGCCTGCGGTTGGTTTCCAGCGGTAAGGCCCGCCTGATCGGCTCCGGTTCCACGGCGACGGGCGACTCAGGGGCGACGTACGACGGCGGAGCCCGGGTCGCGCTCGCTGACGGCACCGAATTGGAGGCGGACATCGTGGTGGCCGCCATCGGCGACGAACCGAACATCGAATGGTTGGCGGGGTCCGGTCTCCTGGCGGATTGCGGCCCGGGAACCGTGGGGTCGCTGCAGGTCGACTTGCGTGGCCGGCTCCGGCCGGAAATCGTGGCCGCCGGGGACGTCGCCTTCTTCCCCACGCCGTTCGGCCTGAGGCGAGTGCCCCTGTGGACCAGCGCCATAGACCAAGCCAAGGTTGCCGCCGTCGGACTTCTGTTGGGTGACGCTGCGCCGCCGGCGGATTTCCAGCCGTACTTTTGGACCGAGGGCTTCGGGTTGTCGCTCAAGGCTGTTGGATTCACCCCCGTTGAGGGTGCGCCGGACTACTGCGAGCCCGGAGAGGAGCGCGATTCGGTGCTCCTGCGCTGGGACGGCGGGGGCGGTTCCGGGACGGCGGCAGCCATCAATTACCGGATTCCTGTCCCGAAACTGCGCAAGCTGGCCAATGCGGGGCCGGGAGGACTCCGGCCCGGGAAGGCGGCGCTCCACCGATAGGATTGGCCCATGTCCTCACTGCGCGAAGCCCAGAAGCAGCTGACCCGCGACACCATCATCGAACGTGCGTTGGGGCTCTTCACTGAGAAGGGCTACGCCGCAACCACCATCGACGAGATCGCCGCGGCGGCCGGTACCACCAGGGTCACCTTCTACGCCTACTACCCGTCGCGCAGTGATTTGATGAGAGACTTTATGGCGCGCGTCAACACCGTGCTGGACCGGGCGGACGGCCCGGACAGTGCGTCCACAGCCCCGGACCTGGTGGACGTAGTGCGTGCCGGCGAGCTGCCCGGGATCCTTGCCTGGCTTGAATCACGCGCCGTCCTTTGGCCGGTATTCCGGCCCTACCTTGACGTGCTCGACGAAGCCGCGGCCGTGGACCGTGACGTGCGGGATTTGGTGGAAGGCTGGCACGAGGAAGTCATTTCGGACATGGTCCGTGGCATGCAGTTGGCTGGCCGCTTCTCCGCGGAAACGCACCACATCCGCGGCACGCTGGCCTTCACGCAGTTGGACTATGTGGCAACGCTCTGGACTCGCAGGAAGCTTGAGCCCAACCGTGAACACGCCCTCGAAGTCCTCGCTGATGCCTGGTACCACTTGCTCTGCGACGAAGGCTAGCGCCAGCCCGCTCCTGTGTCAGGACTGTCCGGCCAGGGTCAGTGTAATCAGCACGATATTCAGGCCCACGATCAACGTGGCGCTGGTCCACCCTGCGATCTTCAAAGCGGTGGAATCCGTGTGGATGCCCATGACTTCGCGTTTGCCGGTGAGGCGGATCAGCGGGATCAGGGCAAAAGGGATGCCGAAACTCAGCAACACCTGGCTCAGGACGAGGGCCAGGGTGGGCTCGATGCCGGCCCCCAGGATGATCAACGCCGGAATCAGTGTGATGACCCGCCTGGTCAGCAGCGGGATGCGGACTTTCAGCAGGCCGCCCATGATGGTGGCGCCCGCATAGCAACCCACCGAGGTGGACGCCAGGCCGGAAGCGAGGAGGCCGATTGCGAAGATCACGCCGATAGCCGGGCCCAACGCTGAGGTGACTGCGGCGTGGGCACCGGCGATCGTGTCCGTTCCCTCGATGCCGCGCAGGCTGGAGGCTGCCAGCAACAGCATTGAAATGTTCACCACGCCTGCCAGGAGCAAGGCGCCCACGACGTCGTAGCGGGTTGCGCGGATCAATCGGGTACGCACAGCCGGGTCCTCCGCGAAGCCGTGCCGGTCGCGGGCAAGGGCGGAGTGCAGGTAGATCGCGTGGGGCATCACTGTGGCGCCCAGCATGCTGGCTGCCAAGAGCACCGTGTCGGTGCCCTCGAAGCGGGGGATCAGGCCATTCAAGGCACTGCCGGCGTCCGGTGGATTGACGAATAAGCCTGAGACGAACCCGACGGCGATGACTCCCAGCAGTACCAGGATCGCGTACTCAAAGGAGCGCTGGCCCCGGCGGGACTGTAACGTCAGCAGCAGCATGGAGGCCACCCCGATGATCACGCCGCCCGCCAGGAGCGGCAGTCCGAACAGCAAATTCAAAGCCACTGCGCCACCGATGACCTCGGCCATGTCCGTGGCGCCGGCAACGATCTCAGCCTGCGCCCAATAGAGGCGGCGCCGCGTGGTGCCCAGCCGCTTGCCCAGGATCTCCGGAAGGCTGTGCCCGGTTGCGAGCCCCAGCTTTGCCGATTGGTACTGCACCAGGACGGCCATGGCGTTGGCCACCACCAGCACCCAAACCAGCAGGTATCCGTAGTTGGCTCCGGCGGTCAGGTTGGCAGCCACATTGCCTGGATCCACGTACGCAATGGCGGCAACGAAGGCCGGTCCGAGCAGCAGGAGCCGGGACCATACCCTTCCGGTACCGGGGCGTGTTTGGAGCGTGGGTGCAGCCATGGTCGATCCTCTTCATTGGGGCGGTCTGATACGAGGATAACCGAAAGTTAGGCAAGCCGAAAAGTGGTTTTTAGGGCGGCCGACTCAATGATGCTCAATACAGGAAGATCGGCAGGAAATCGCGGTTGTGCGCATGGACCAGGGCCAGGAACAAAACCAAGTCGAAGAGCAGGTGTACCGACACTACATAGGTAAAGGATTTTGTGAGCTTGAACGTATAGCCCTGCAGCAACGCGAACGGGAACGTCAGCAGCGGCCCCCAGGCCTGGTAGCCGATCTCCCACAGGAACGATGAGAAAACCACGGCTTGGAGGAGGTTGGCCGTCCAGTCCGGGAAGTGCTGACGCAGAAGGGTGAACGTGGTGCAGATGAAGAACAGCTCGTCCCAGATTCCCACCGCGTTGATGCCCAGGAAGAGCCGCCAGAAGATGCTCGGATCGGAGGCATCCGGCCAGTTTTGGTACACGCCGGTGCTGATCAGGTAGAAGGGCAAAATGAAGTAGCCGAGGGCAACCACACCCAGCAGGTACAGCTTCGCCGCCAAGGGCCATTTACGGCCGGTGTTCACGGGAAACTTGATGACGTCTTCGCGGTAAACGAGCCGCGACACCAGCCACGGCACCAGAACCGCCAAAGCCAGGGCCCCGCCCATGAGGGCCATGTGCTGGATGCTGAGGTCGGCGTTGAGGGGAACCAGGCTGATGATCACCATTCCGGCAGCGATCAAGGCAAGGTGCCGCATGAGCTGGTGGTCGACGATCCCTGCACTGGCCACGCTCACCAGCAGCAAGCCGTAGCCGAGCGGCTCGTTGCCGGCGGCAAAAAGCGGAACACCGGACAACGACAGCAGGGCCGCTGGCAAAAGCTTCCAGCTGAGCGCGGTCCGCGGAGTTTCCGTTGACATGGAAGTCACCCCTCCAGCATGTCAGTGCTGGACCTTGAGCGACACGGTTTACCACCCACACTCCCGCGCCGGGGGTAGGGTGCACCGTTTCTCTGTAAGATTCGTGACAAGGCCCACACGCTTGTGGGTCGGGTCATGGTCTGGCGTTGCCAGCGGGGGATACACATAAAGGAATAGTCGATGGCTCAAGAAGCGGGCTCTCTTTCACCGGACGGCGGTGCTGACCACCCGTCCAAGGACGCGGCTGAGGCGCCGGCCTTGGACAATTCGTCGATGCGCGAGCAGGTGAAGGACATTATCGAGTCCATCCTTGCCGACTCCGAGTCCCGCAGCGAAGGAGCGAGGGAAAGGCTCCGCGAGCTGATTGAAGCGCGTCCTGATGACCCCGAGGGCGCCCTGCTGGAGCACCTGCTGGAAACCCGCAAGGTTTCCGCGGAAGCCGGCATGGTTCCGATCCAGCTCGAGCCCGCCACCGTCCATCTCGAATCTTCGGACGCCCAGCGGACCGTCATGGTTCCCGTGGGCCATGATGTCCGCGAAGACATCCAGGCAATCCTTGCGGACAAGCTTCTGCTGACTGCCTTCCAGCCGGTCCACTCGCTGCCGGACGGCGAAGTGGTGGGCGTGGAAGCCCTGACCAGGTTTGTTGGCGAAGATGGTGCGGGAGCCGACGTCTGGTTCCGCGAAGCGGCGGCCGCCGGCTTGGGCACCGAATTGGAAATTGCCGCGCTGCACTGCGCGCTGACGGCGGCGCACGACGTTCCCGACGACATGTACGTGGCGTTGAACCTGACCCCTGCAACCTCCGTTGATCCGAGGGTGCGGAATCTGTTGGCTGCGGCGGTTCTCGCCCCGGAGCGGATCATCGTTGAACTCACCGGCAGCCTGGAAAATGCCGGCGATCACTCCGGGGTTTCCGGTTTGGGGCCGCTGCGCGCGTTGGGTTTGCGGCTGGCTGTGAGCGCTTCCGGCGCTGCCTTGGTTTCCATGGACCACGTGGAGCAGTTGCGCCCGGACATTATCAAGTTGGACCGCCACCTGATCGAAGGTATTGCCGGCAGTGAGGGGCAAAGGATCCGGGCGCGGGCCATCGTTGAACTTGCACGCGGGATCGGGGCCGATGTTGTTGCCGAAGGCATCGAAACCACCGCTGAGCTCGAGGAAGCAACGGCGCTGAAGGTCACTGCAGCGCAGGGATACCTCCTGGGGCGGCCCTCCGTTCACCCCCTGGACTGGTCGACGTGGAGCATTCGCGCACAGGCTGAGGCTCAGCCCGCAGGCTGACTTTCGGTTGAAACGTGCGACGGCGGGACTCACCGGGAAGGTGAGTCCCGCCGTCGTGCGTTTCGGCTGCTTCGCGCTACGCAGGGTGGGCGTTGGCAGCCTCCCGCTCCGGGTCCTCGAGTGTCCCTGCCGGCACTGTCATGGCAGCTTCGGCGCGGAAGTGGCCCACCAGCGTCAGGATCAGGCCAACCGCGGTCCATCCGAGGAGAATCCACCATTGCGGGGCCACGTTGGCGTCAGGGAAGTAGCTCAGCGACCGAATCAACCAACTGGCGGCGCCGGGGACGAAGAACTGGCCGACTGCGCCCCAAGGCTCGGGCAGGAACTGCCAGGGCGCAGCGGCGGAGGAGATCGGGTTGCCGACAAAAAGGGTCAGGACAGCGCCGATCGCAATGCCCTTGGTGCCGAGCAGCGAGGTACAGCCGACGATGAACGCGGACGTTGCCAGGATGGACAGCGCTATGGCCGAGGCGTTGATCCAGAAGTCTCCCTGAAGGAAGCCGAACCAGGTGTCCAATATCAAGGCGAGTATGAGGCCCACCGCAACGCCGAAGCCAGCCAGGGCGACGAGGCGGCGGATCGCGCCCACCACCAGGAGCGAGATCAGCGCACCGCCGATCATGCCGCCCATCGCCATGGGAAACGATGCTGCTGCCAGTCCGCTTCCGTTGGGGTCGCTCGCCGAGAGTGGAACGACGGGGGTGACGGTGACCTTGGCAGTGGCAGGGTTCCCGCCCGCGGCAGCCACCCGTTGGGTGAGCTGCACCTGGAGTTGGGCTGCGACGCCGTTCAGGATTTGGGTGGCCGCAGCGCTGCCTGCCGGCGCTGTGAGGACCTCGGGCATGGTGGTGGCGTCGCCCAGGACGATGCCGCCGTAGGTCTCCCTGGCCTTGATCTGGGAAACGGCGGCATCGCGGTTCGCTACCTCAACAAAGTCGAAGGCGTCCGGCTGCTGGGTAGCAATCGCGTCCTTGAGTGCCGTGACGGCTGCCGTTGGGCCGCTGATGCTGATGGGCAGGTTATGGGCGGCTGTGGTTTTCGCGGGCCAGAGGAAGGCAAGCACGACGATCGCCACGATCAGTGATCCGACAATGCCGAACCCCAGGGCGACAGGCCACTTGGTGTGCGGCCGGAGAAGAGGAGTGGACACGGTGGCCTCCAGGTCGAGAAATGAATGGATTTGAGTGGTGCGGCTTTCACTCCATAGTCTGCTCAACAATTGATGATGTCAACATCTGTTGAGGTCAGGGTAGTCTGTATCCATGACCAGGAAAAGTGAACGCCCGGGAAGGCCTTCGGGCGGCGATGGAAGCAACAAGGAACAAATCCTGGCGGCGGCCCGGACGGAGTTCGCTTCCAAGGGATTCCGCGGTGCAACCATGCGGTCAATTGCCGCGCTGGCTGGTTTCGACGTCGCGCTGCTGGCCCACTACTTCGGGAACAAGGATGGCCTGTTCGCAGCCACGATGGCCCTCCCCGAACAAGCCATGGACATGTTGGTCACCGCGCTTTCCGGTGACCCCGAGACCCAGGGGGAGCGGCTGACGCGAAGCTACCTGGCGCTGTGGGAAGATGCCGCCACCGGGCCGCAAATGCAGATGCTGGCCCGATCAGCGCTGATCAATGAAGCGGCGGCCGCCAGCATGCGGAGGATCATGACCGGCACCATCAGCCAGCCCGAGGTTGCCGCACTGCTGGCCGGAAGGCAGGTGGGTTTCACGCTCGCGATGTCGCATCTTCTGGGCGTCGCCTTTACGCGACATCTCAACAAGATCCCCCACATAGCCGAACTCGACTTCGACACCCTGGTGGACAGGGTCGCGCCCGCCACCCAGCTTCACCTCAAGAAGGGTCAGTGACGTTTCGGGGATCGTTTCCCACGTAGCTCCCCGGCGGCATGCCCGCGCCGAAGACGGGACCGGGATCCGGCCGCTTGGGGTGGCGTTCCTCCGAGGAAATCTTCTGGGTGAGGCGCCGCAGGACCCACGGGACCAAATGCTCGCGCGCCCAGATGATGTCGCCGGCCCGGGCCGCACGCCAGCTGCGTTCGGGCAGGTCCTTTGGTGCCTGCGGTTCCAGGGAATGCGGAACGTTGAGCGTATCGAGGACCATGATGGCAATGGCGTGCTGGCCCAACGGGGAGAAATGAAGCCGGTCCGGGTCCCACATCAAGGGATTGGTCAGCTGGCGCAACGCCCAGAGATCGGCGATCACGGCATCGTGGCGGGCGGCGATCACCCGGATATTCTCGTTGTAGATGGCCACCTTGCCGCGGGCCCGCCCCAGCACCGGAGTCGCACCCCAATCCGGACCCGTGAACAGCAGGATGGAGGCCCCGGTGGAGGCAAGCATCTCCACTCCGGCATCCAGTTCGAGGGCAAGGTTGTCGGGATCGGTTCGGTGGAACAGCAGATCGTTGCCACCGGCATTGAGGGTGATCAGATCGGGCTGCAGGGTCAACGCCGGGCCAACCTGCTCCTCCAGGATCTGGTGGAGCAGCCGGCCGCTGATTGCCAGGTTGGCGTACGCGAAATCAGGGTGCCCCACGCTCAGTTCTTCGGCCACCCTGTCAGCCCAGCCCCTGAGGCCGCCCGGACTCCGGGGTTCGGGATCCCCCACCCCTTCAGTGAACGAGTCGCCCATGGCCACATAACGGCTCCACGGGTGCAGGCGGGCCCCTGAATAGCCGGAACCACCCTGCGCCTGACCATCGGCGCTGGCGGCGTTCATCCCCCCATACTGCGCGCTACCGGCCTTAATCGCCATGCCGGCAGTCAACTCATTGCTGGTGCAAGGCCGGAGCGGTCCAGCTGGCGAGCATCCGCATGGCATCGGCCGTCGCGGAGCCAGGTTCCACGGTGTACACGAGCATCACGAGCCCCGGGTCGGTGGAGAGTTCGAACGATTCGTAGCCGAATTCGAGATCGCCCACTGCCGAATGGGTGAGCATCTTCTGGCCGGAGCGGTAGCGGAAGACGTCGTGGGAGGCCCACAATGACCGGAATTCTTCGCTTTGGGTCGAGAGGGTGCCCACGATCTCGATCAGCTCTTGGTCGTACGGGTCCTGGGCTGTTGCAGCGTGCAGAAGAGCCACCACATTGTGTTTGGCGGTGTCGAAGTCCCGGTGGAACCGCGGGGCGCGGGAGTCCAGGAACAAATAGTGGGCGTAGTTGAAGCGGTCACGGGATCCGTCTTCAGGGAGTGAGTAGAGCGCCCGGCCGATTCTGTTGGAGGCGAGCCGGTCGAGCCGTGCGTTCTGCACGAAGGCGGGGGCATCGATGGAGTCCAAAACACTCTGGATACCGGGCCGGACAATGGTGCGGTTGGAGGGTTTCCGGCGCGGGGCCCGCCGTTGGGTGATCCGGGCGAGGTCCAGCAGGTGATCGCGTTCGTCGTCGTCGAGCTGCAGGGCGCGGGCAAGTGCCTCGATGACTTCCCGCGATGCACCGGAGATCTTGCCGCGCTCCAGGCGGGCGTAGTAGTCGACGCTGACGCCGGCCAGATGTGCAACCTCTTCCCGGCGGAGCCCTGGGACGCGCCGGGCTCCGTTGTAGAGCGGGACACCTGCCTGCTCGGGACTGAGTTTGGCGCGCCTGGAGGTGAGGAAGTTGCTGATCTCGGACCGGGAATCCATGTCAGTACCAGGCCGGTCCGTGATTGACGTAGGGGGATTCGAGTTCCTTGGTTTCCTCATCACTGAGCGTCAGGGACAGTGCATCAACTGCTTGTTGGAGGTGGTGGGGTTTGGTGGCGCCGACGATGGGCGCCGACACGGCCGGGTTCCGCAGCACCCAGGCCAGGGCGATCTGGGCCATGGTGACTCCCCGGGCATCTGCAAGGGCCTGTACAGCGTTAATGACGGGCTCGTCGTAGTCGTTGTCGAACGCCTGGACCACTTTATCCGTGGTGGATCGGGTGCTCTGTTCACCCGCTGGACGGGCGAGGCGGCCTTTCCCGTTGGGGGAGTAAGGCACCAGGCCAACGCCCATGTCCGCGCACATGGCCATAAGCTCGGGCTCGTCCTGGCGGCGCAGCAGGTTGTACTGGTTCTGCATGGAGACGAACCTGGTCCAGCCACCACGTTCTGCGGCATGCTGGAGCTTCGCGAACTGCCAGGCATACATGGATGAAGCTCCGATGTAGCGGACTTTGCCGGCCTTGATGACGTCGTGGAGGACTTCCATGGTTTCCTCAACGGGCGTGGCATCGTCGAAACGATGGATCTGGTAGAGGTCGATGTAGTCCGTGCCCAGGCGGGCCAATGAGGCGTCAAGCTGCTCCAGGATGGCTTTGCGTGAAAGGCCTTCGCCGCCCGGGCCGCCATGCATCCTGCCGCGGACCTTGGTGGCGAGGACGATGTCTTCACGGCGCGAGTACTGCGTGATGGCCCGCCCGACTACTTCCTCGGAGGTGCCTGCCTGATACACGTTTGCCGTGTCCCAGAAAGTGATACCCAATTCCACTGCCTGGCGAAAGAAGGGGCCGGCGGCGTCTTCGGTCAATGCCCATGAATGCGCGTTCTCAGTGGTGGGATCGCCGTAGCTCATGCAGCCCAGGGCTAGCCGGCTGATCTTCAGTCCTGTGCTTCCGAGTCGCGTGTATTCCATGTCGAGGGTCCTTCTTTCGGGCTGCTGGCGGGAGAGCCGGGGTGGTCCCTTTGACGGTACGAGAGTTCCGCGAACCGTAACAGGACCTGTCAGACCCTGTCTCGCCGGGACCCTCTCCCGCCGCGCCCTAGATCCAGTTCGGCGGCGCCGGGATTTCCTCCGGTGAGCCGCCTGGTCCGGTCGCGGTGACGCCGCTGCCGCCGCGTCCTGCGGCCCATTCGACGACGGCGGCAAGAGGCCCGCTGATGATCGTGGGGTCTGCGGCACTGGTGTCGCCGAACGTGACGCCGTTCTTAGCAGTGTCGGTGACCGTGATGAGGAGGCCAGCGTCGGTGCCGCGGGTGTGCCAGGCAGTGGTGATGTCGGCCAGGAGCCTTTCGAGCACGGGCACGGGCACGTCGTGGAACGATGCTCCGTTGTCCAGGTCCACGGCGTGGATCCAGACTTCCCGGGTGCGCATCCATACGGTTTCTGATGCGGGCACTATGCGGCCTTGGGCGGTCCGGACTTCGCTGGCCCAGTTCGCGTCCGGCAGGTCGCGCCATTCCACGGACAGGTGCACAGCGGAGTGGTCGAACAGGTTCCGCAAAGCGATGGGGGAGAGGGTGGCGCCGAAGTTGATTTCCTGGTTGCGGGCCTCCGGCGAGGGATACATGGGTGTCTCCACACCGGTCGCTGCCCATTCCACCAGCCTGGCGATGGCTCGGGCGTTGTAGCCCACGTGTGCCACAACGTGACGGCGGCTCCAGTCCGGAAGGCGCGTCCCGCCGTCGAGCTCTGCATCCGTGAGTTCGTTCAGTTTCCGGGCGAAGAACGCGGTGCCCCGCCGGGCCTGCAGGAGTTCTTCCTGCAGGCGCGGATCGGTGGTGTGGTCGTGGCGGGCTGCCATCAGGCTTCCTTGACCACGCGGTTGTTCAGCTGGCCGAGGCCCTCGATGGTGGTGACCAGGAGTTGGCCTTCCTGCAGGTAGCGCTTGGGGTCCTGGGCATGGCCGACGCCGCCGGGGGTGCCGGTGGCGATTACGTCGCCCGGGTTCAGCGTGATGATGGTGGAGATGTAGGAGACCAGGAACTCGGGGGTGAAAACGAGGTCGCCGGTGGGGGTGGACTGCTGGATTTCGCCGTCCACGGCTGAGGTCATGAGGGGACCGGCGGTGAATTCGTCCTTGGTGACCAGGGCCGGGCCGAAGGGGGTGGAGTTCTCCCACGTCTTGCCTTGGAGCCACTGGATGGTGCGGAACTGGTAGTCGCGCATGGAGATATCGTTCAGGACGGCGTACCCGGCGATGTGATCTTGCGCGTCGGCTTCGGCGATGCGGCGGCCCTTCTTGCCGATGATCACGGCGAGTTCGGCTTCCCAGTCCACGGTGTCCGATTCCTGCGGCAGCGCGAGGTCGTCGTTCGGGCCGATCAGTGATTCCTGGTATTTGGCGAACAGGGTGGGGTACTCGGGGATTTCGCGACCCATCTCCTTGATGTGGTTGCGGTAGTTGTGGCCAACGCAGATGATCTTCCCCGGTGACGGTACGACGGCGGCGAGGTCCGCGCCGTCGAGGTCGTGCGTTGCGCCGTTGGCAGTCTTAGCTGAGGTCTCCCAGGCAGGGTCCGCCAGCAGCGCGCCCACGTCGGAGAAGCCGGGAATCTCGGTGAGGGTATCGCCGTCCTGGCGGACGGCTGTAGTTCCGGTTTCAAGGCGGAGGGTCAGGAGTCTCATTACTTGCGTCCTTCGGTGTAGCTGCGGTTGAAGTTCAGTCGTTCGAAGATGGGGGCGTCGCTGAAACGGAACAGATCGAATTCCGTGTCCGCGTTCAGGGACCATTCCTGCCAGGACGGGACCACGAACAGGTCGCCCTTGGCCAGCTGCCGGGGTTCGCCGTTGATCACCACCGCACCGGTACCCTCGAAGACTTGCCAGACACTGGAGCCGACTTCGCGGAGAGGCTCGGTCCTGGCGCCGGCGCGGAGGCGATGGAACTCGGCACGGATAGTCGGCATGACGTCACCGCCCGTGGTGGGGTTCGAGTATCGGATAGCCGCGTGGCCCTGGGAGACGGTTGCCGGGTGGCCCTCGTCCTCGAGGAGGAGCTGTTCGCGGAGGGCGGCGTCCGTGTGTTCCCAGCGATAGGCGGCGATGGGGGAGTTGACCGTGTCCTGCAGCCCGGAGAGGGGTCGCAGGCCCGGATGGGCCCAGAGGCGTTCGGAACGGGAGATGTCCGGGGTTGCCTCGTCGGTGACGCGTTCGGTGCCGAACTCGAAGAACCCGGCATCCGCGTAGTGCACGAAGGGGATGTCCAAGCCATCGATCCACGCCATGGGTTGGTCGGTGTCATTGTGATGGCCATGGAAATTCCAGCCCGGGGTCAGCAGGAAGTCACCGCGGCGCATCGCCACGGGATCCCCGTTCACCACGGTCCACACACCCTCGCCCTCCACCACGAAACGGAACGCGTTTTGCGAGTGCCGGTGCTCGGGGGCTGTTTCCCGGGCGCCGAGGTACTGGATGGCGGCCCACAACGTAGGTGTTGCATAAGGGGTACCAGCGAGGCCGGGGTTGGCCAGGGCTATGGCCCGCCGCTCGCCACCCCGGCCCACCGGAACCAGATCCCCGGCACGCGCTGCCAGCGGGTACAGGTCATTCCACCGCCACACATGAGGCACGGCCTTCGGGGTGGGGACCATGGGCATCAGGTCGCCGATTTCGGTCCACAGCGGGATCAGGTTCTCCTTCTCGAAGTCCTCATACAGCTGCTCCAACTGGGCCTGTTCCTCAGGAGTCGGCTCCGGCAGGGCGTGGCTGGCGGCCACTGATTCATGAGTCGTGTTCTCGGCGCTGATGGACACGTGGGCCTCCTCGATAGGGTCCGAACAGTTTTTGGCGTAGTTCGACCCTAGGGATGCAGGTCCGTGACTGACAGATAATTCTGCTCTACAGAATTGTCCCTGCGTTGTGGGGCCTGGTTTGCGGGGTTTGGGGCGTGTTTGGGGCGCAGAGCGGGCCTCGCAACGAAGGGGGTCAGTCGCGTTCCGCCGGATTGGCAGC
Organism: Paenarthrobacter sp. NPDC056912; assembly: GCF_042786555.1. NCBI lineage: Bacteria > Bacillati > Actinomycetota > Actinomycetes > Micrococcales > Micrococcaceae > Paenarthrobacter > Paenarthrobacter sp. NPDC056912. The sequence continues at coordinate 24,834 of NZ_JBHUCD010000007.1, read as the reverse complement.
TATGTCGATTTCCAGCTGCCTGCAGCTTTCGCGCAGAGCGGTGACCAGGCCGCCGTCGAACACCCTGCGGAACCGCGTGGACGGCGTGGCGACGCTTAGCGCGCCGACCACAGCGCCGTGCCGGTTGTGGAGCGCCATGCCCAATGCGCTGACCCCTTCCTCGGTGCCCTCGAAATTCGCCGCAAAGCCGTTGCCGCGGATGGCGTCCAGCTCCCGGATGAAGGCGGCGAATTCGTCATCGGGGATAGTGTCGCCGCCGATTTCCGCGTTGTGGCTCCGGAAGAGTTGCTCGATCATTGTAGGTTCCAACGTGGCGAGCATGGCTTTCCCGCCGGAAGTCCTGTTCGCAGGCATGACCGTGCCTTGGCGATCGCCGACGCGGAGGACATTGCTGCCTTCAACGGTGGCCAGGAACCGGACCTTGGTGCCCACCCGGACCATCAGGTTGACGGTTTCGTTGAGCTGGGCGGACAGGAGCTCCATGTGGGGTTGGGCGAGGTCCCTCAGTTGCCTGGTCCAGCTAAGTCCTGCCGGGCCAACGCCCATCGCCGGCCCGGGGACGTATCGACGGTTCTCGTCCTGGACCGCGAAGCCCCGGTAGACGAGCATCGCCAGGAGCCTGTGGGCTGTGGAGGGAGCGACACCCAGCTCTGCGGCGGCGTCCTTGAGGCGCAGCGCGCCGCCGTCGCGGAGCAGCTGGAGGAGCTGCAGGGCATTGTCGACGGCCTCGATGGAATAGGTGGGCCGCTTTTGGACTGGCTTTCGAGCCGAAGGTGAAACTGGCTTATTCTGCACAACAGAATTGTATGGTGCTTCGCTTGGCGCTCCCCTGACAGTGGTGGGATGAATCACACATTTACCGCTGCAGAGCCGCAGCGGCCTACCGCAGGACCTGCCGGCAATGCGCCGCGCTTCTCCAGAGGCTCAGCGTTGGCCGTCATGGTCTGCTGGCTGTTGGTGGTCTTCGATGGTTACGACCTCATTGTCTACGGCACGGTCCAGTCCTCGCTCATCTCGGAGACGGACTGGGGCCTGACCAAGGTGACCGCCGGAACCATCGGCTCCATGGCGTTTCTCGGCATGATGATCGGTGCCATCTTCGCAGGCAGGATGGCCGACTCGTGGGGCAGGCGCCGAACCATCCTCGGCTGCGCGATCGTCTTCTCGATCTTCACCATCCTTTGCGCCCTCGCTCCCAATGCGGCCGTGTTTGGTGGTTTGCGGCTTCTCGCCGGAATCGGGCTGGGCGGATTGGTTCCCTCTGCCAATGCACTGGTGGCTGAACTGGTCCCTGCCAAATGGCGCTCCACCATCGCCACGCTCATGATGTCCGGTGTTCCCATTGGGGGATCCATCGCCGCGCTGGTGGGCATCCCCATGATTCCTGCCTTCGGTTGGCAGTCCATGTTCCTGGTGGCCGCGCTGGCCCTGGTGATCGTGGTGCCGCTCGGCCTGAAGTACCTTCCGGAGACGCTGGCGGCCAACGAACCCGCTGGCAGAACCTCGCGGGAACCCGTCGGTTTCCGCACCCTGCTCCGCGCGCCTTACCTCGGCATCAGCGTCCTTTTCGCCCTCGCCACCATCGCCACTCTGTTCGCTTGGTACGGTCTGGGGACGTGGCTGCCCAACCTCATGCAGTTGGCCGGCTACAACCTGGGATCTGCGCTCACCTTCGCCTTGGCGCTAAACCTTGGCGCTGTTGCGGGATCGGTCATCACCGCTTGGGCGGGAACACGGTTTGGCCCGATTCCGACGGCGATAGCGGCAGCCGCCGTAGCCGCCGTCGGGCTTTCGGTCCTCTTGGCCGGCCCGCCGGTCACGGTGGTGTACCTGGCCTTGGTGCTGGCCGGGGTCGGAACCCACGGCACGCAGTGCCTCATCATCGCGGCCGTCGCCAGCCACTACCCGAACCATTTACGGGGAACCGCGCTCGGCTGGGCCCTCGGCACCGGGAGGATCGGCGCAGTCGTCGCACCGCAGGTGGGTGGCCTGCTGCTGGCAGCCGGGCTGGGCGTCAACTCCAACTTCCTCGCGTTCGCCGGTGCCGCCGCCATCGCAGCGGTCCTGTTGGCCGCCGTCGGACTCAAAATCACCACCAAATTCTCCCAAGGAGCAAGCAATGTCTGAGTACGCAACGTCCACCGATGTCCTGGTAGTGGGAGGGGGAATGGCCGGCTTGGCAGGGGCCTTGGCCCTCCGTGAAAACGGGGCGAACGTCACGCTCGTGGAGCGGGCGCCCGAGTTCGGCGAGGTTGGCGCAGGGCTGCAGATGGCGCCCAACGCCTCACGTGTCCTGAAGCGCTGGGGGTTGTTGGAGAAGGCTCTCGAAATCGGTGTCCAACCAAAGCACCTGGTGTTCCGCGACGCCGTCACCGGCGAAGAGCTCACGCGGCAATCGCTGCGCGGGGAATTCGAAGAACGCTACGGCGCCCCGTATGTGGTGATCCACCGCAGCGACCTGCACCGCGTGCTCCTCGAAGGATGTGAAGCGGCGGGTGTGAAGCTGGTCAACGACGTCATGGTGGACAGCGTGGAAACCGTGAACGGACGAGGAATCGTGCACACCGCGGCCGGGGTGGACTATGAAGCGGCTGTGGTGATCGCTGCTGACGGATTGAAGTCCACCCTGCGGCCGCTGGTGGCGTCCGACGACCCCGTTTCCTCGGCATACGTTGCCTACCGAGGCACAGTGCCCATCACTCCGGCGACCCCGGCTGCCGACCTTGAGGACGTTGTGGTGTACCTCGGGCCGGACTGCCACCTGGTGCAATACCCGCTGCGCAAGGGCGAGCTGCTGAACACGGTAGCCGTCTTCAAGTCCCCTTCATTTGAGCGCGGCGAGGAGCAGTACGGGGGAGTGGATGAACTCCAGGCCGCCTACAAGGACTGCGTCCCCGCCGTCCAGGCCGCGCTCGCAAACCTGGGCACCGGCATCCGCTGGCCCATGTACGACCGTGACCCGATCGAAAACTGGGTTGCCGGACGCATGGTCCTGATGGGGGACGCCGCCCACCCCATGCTCCAGTACCTCGCCCAAGGCGCCTGCCAGGCGCTTGAGGACGCCGCCGTACTGCAGGATGTCAGCGCCGGCACCGTTTTCACCGCTGACGGCGTCAACCCCGCGGCGTGGGACGACGCTCTTGCCGCGTTCAACTCCGCCCGTGCCGCCCGGACCGCGCGCGTCCAGCGCACCGCGCGGGTGTGGGGCGAATCGTGGCACGTCTCCGGCGTGGCCCGGACGCTGCGCAACCTGCTCTTCAAGAGCCGGAAAGACAACGATTTCCAGTACAACGACTGGCTCTACGGGCAGACCGGTCAAGGACTGCCGGCACAGGAAGCGCCGCGGGTGGCCAGCCAGCTGCCGGCCTGACGCATAGCGCTTGGGGCGCCTGCCGTCGTCGTGCTCTCCTCAGAAGTACGACGGCGGCGGGCGGCTTTTGTGCGCGCTTTAGGTGTCCGTCCCATCGCCTACGATGACAGCACCGGCGAAGGAGAAAATATGGGCGCTATGGATGAGCTGATCAATTCCAGCGTGGTGAACGAACTGCGGTCCATCCTCATGAGCGCCGGGCCTGGCGTTGACCTGCCAACAACGGAGCGTTCACGCCAGTCCCTTGACGGGCAACGCCTCAGGCAGCGCGTGGATATCGTGAGGGACGCGCTGCTCCAAGACCTTCCTGCCGACTATTCCTCAGCTGAGAGGATCTTTCTCGATGCCCTCGAGGACCCCCGGTTTACAGGATGGATGCTCTGGCCGGTTTCCGAAGTCGTGACCGGCAGGGCGCTCCGGTCCGGGGCACTCGCCGACTTCGACGCCGCACTCGCGGTGCTTTCCCGGCTGACTGTCCGGCTCACGGGAGAGTTCGCTATCCGTGACCTCATAGCTGCCAGGCCGGACCGAGCCATCGCGACCATGCAAACCTGGACGAACCACCATGACCACAACGTCCGCCGACTCGCAACGGAGGGCTCCCGGGCCTACCTGCCATGGGCCAAGCGAGTACCTTGGCTGGTGGCCAATCCAGCGGCGACGCAGGGGATCCTCGATGCCACCTACCAGGACGATGCCGATTATGTTCGACGGTCCGCGGCAAACCATCTCAACGATCTGAGCCGGATTGATCCACTGCTGGTAGTAGCCACGGCGCGCCGCTGGTCAGGGAACCCGCATGCCACCACGGCAAAAGTAATCCGCCACGGACTCAGAACTCTGGTCAAACAAGGCAATCCAGAGGCGCTCGCACTCGTTGGTTATTCGGGTGGCCGGCTCGTGGTCATGGAGCCCCGGATCCTCCGCACGGCCATCGCATGGGACGGAACCGTGGAATTTACAGCGGAGGTCTTGAATAAAGGCTCCGAGCCCGCGACGGCAGCGATTGACTATTCCATCGGTTTCCAGCGCGCCAACGGCACGGTAAGCGCCAAGACTTTCAAGCTCACCTCCCGTCGGATTGCACCCGGTGAGGCCGTCACCGTCTCTAAAACACATTCCTTCCGCCCCATCACAACCCGTACGTACTACCCAGGGCAGCACTACGTTGTGGTCCAGGCGAATGGCATCGCGTCGGTGCCTGCGAACTTCGTCGTGAACACGAGGGAGCCCGGCTAAGACCGGGATGCGTGGGCGTCAGATCCTGTTCCAAGCTTGGGGTTTTGTCCTTTTGTACCGGTTTGACGTCGATATTCGTCAAGAATGCCGATGCTTTCTCGGCTGCTGCCCCGAATACTGGATCGCAACAGCCGTCCTCCACAGAGAGATTTTCTACGTGTCCTCGACAGCATTCCCTCGCAGTACTGCACGCATCCCATCGCCTTGGGAGCAGCGCCTCGCGGAATTGAACTACACCCTGCCGGAAGCGGCCAAACCGGCCGGTATCTATGTCCCGGCCGTCCGGACCGGGAACTTGGTTTATACCTCCGGGCAGCTTCCGATGGTTCAGGGTGTGATCGAACGGCCAGGGAAAGTCGGCAGTGAAGTCTCAGTCTCAGATGCGAAACTGGCTGCGGAACACTGCGTACTCAACGCTCTTGCCGCGATAGACAACCTGGTGGGGCTCGACTCAGTCGTCCGTGTCGTGAAAGTGGTGGGTTTCGTCGCCTCGTCGAGCGACTTTACGGGTCAGCCCGAAGTGGTAAACGGCGCATCGAAACTGCTCGCAGACGTCCTGGGCGACGCGGGAGTACATGCCCGCTCGGCCGTGGGTGTTGCTGCACTTCCCCTCAACGCATGCGTCGAGATCGAACTCGTTGTCGAAGTGGCATGAGTGGCTACAAAGGAGCAAACGTGATCTCTGCTTCATACCCTCAGTTGTGCCTGTCCGTTGATGCGCTTGAGCAGAATATCGACATCATGGCCCGCTGGTGCAGTGAGCGGGACGTGGCTCTGGCGCCCCACGTCAAGACAACGATGTCCGCCCCAATCATCGAACGGCAGGTCGGCGCAGGAGCCTTGGGAGTCACCGTAGCAACCGTTGACCAAGCGGTGACTGTGCTTGATTGGGGGCACTGCTCAGTCCTCATCGCCAACCAAGTGGTCGATTCCTTCGGTCTCTCACAGTTGAGATCCTTGCTGGCAGACGACCCCGGCCGGAAGATTCAGTGCTTTGTTGACTCCGAGGCTGGTGTAAAGGCAGCCGCGCTGGCGTTCGGGGAACCCGGACCCGTGCTTGAAGTGCTTTTGGACATCGGAGCTCCAGTCGGACGCACCGGCCTCCGTGACATTCGTGAGGCTCGACGGATTGCAGAACTCGTAGCAGACGCTCCGGGACTCAAGTTAGTCGGAGTGGCAGGCTACGAAGGCATCGCCCCGAATACACGAAACAATGAAACCATCGTCTCGGTTGACGATCATTGCCGCCGCGTGCGGGACGCCTATCTCGACGTCGCCGATCTCTTTGAGACGGCGACACCCGTCTTTTCAATGGGCGGGTCCGCATTTCCCGACCGTGTTGTTGAGTTCCTCCCCACCGTCGAAGAAGTCCCTGGCACGATTCGGCTTCTTCGGTCGGGTTGCTACGTAGTCCACGACCACGGTACCTACGCGGGCGTAAGCCCTGTCCCTGGCCTCAACCCGGCCTTAACAGTCCGCGCAGTGGTGTTGTCCGCACCTGAACCCGGTCTCGTCATCATCGGAGCCGGGAAGCGTGATCTTCCGTACGATGCCGGATTTCCGGTCCTTTTGGCCGCGTCCGGGGTTGACGGCCAACGAAAGCCTGAAGCTCGTGGCATAGTCAGGAAGCTGTACGACCACCACGCCGTACTCGAGAAGGCAGGTGGCCTCGAAGTAGGGGACGTTGTTCAATTCGGGATCTCCCACCCCTGCTCGGCATTCGATCGGTGGTCAAGTTACCTCGTCACAGACGTGGAAGGGAGCGTTGTCGATGTGTGGGAAAGCAATTTCCTCCGATCTACGCGGACACTGTCCGAAGGTTAAAGGGTCTGGGGTGCCCAATCGCCGGCAGACCAAACTTCCAGCCGGGCATCCGTGACGCAGACGGCACCCTGAAGAGATCTGACCAGAGTGGCGGCCCGCCCCGGAAACGACCTGAAAGTCGCAGTCATGCTTGCTTTGTGGTCAGCTGCGACAGTGTAAGCCACGCTTTGGACATCCGTACCCCGACGATGAATGACCGACACAAGCCGGAGGAGGGCGGAAGCGCCCGAAGGTGACGGGGCGACGCTGACGGTCACGCGATAGACATATTCGAGCAGGTCGGCGTGATTCATCGGAGGGTTTCCTTCGTGGGAGTTCTGGAAAAATGTTCACTTTCTACGGTGCACCAATCCGGTGGAGCGCGTCTTGTGCCAAAAGGACAGCATCGGACGGGTTTTCTGTGTAATCGGCACCGTCACGGCGGTAGAATCTTGTCCCTGCCCTTGAGCTGATCAGTAGGCTTCCTGTGCCCAAGAGAAGAGAGCTCCATCATGACCGATTCGCACTTTCCCTCCGGGGTGTCTGGTACGGCGACGCTCGGCCGCCTTTTCGATCGGCTTGGCTCCACCCTTCTCTCCGTTGAGGCCGGAAACTTCGAACCGGGAACCAGCGTTAGTGGTGTGGCGTTCTTCGATCCGATTGATCCGCCGATTGTGGTGCCCGGTACGGTGGTGCTTTGGGTGGGAATGACGAGTGCGGAGGACACTGCCCAACAGATAAGGTCCTTCTCGTCCGATGGGGCTGTCGCACTAGTGATGAAGGAACCGGTTCCAACGAATCCGGCAATCGCGGAGGCCGTAGCGGAGACGGGCATCGTGATCTTCGGACTCATTCGCGGTGCTTCCTGGATCCAAGTAGCATCGATGCTTTCCTCCGCGCTCAGCGTCCTTGACTCCAACGGGCTCACGGTCGGAACCGGTTCCGACGAACCTACGGATCTCTTTGAGCTGGCGAACATGGTCGCGGCCCTGTTACAGGCGCCAGTGACCATCGAGGACCTATCCTCGCGGGTTATGGCCTTTTCCGCCGACCAGGCCGGCACGGACGAATCGCGCCGGCTGACGATCCTTGGCCTGCAAGTGCCAGATGTCTACGGGGATGATCACCGTGCCCAAGGGGTCTTCCGACGCATCTACACATCTGACCGTCCGGTCTTCATCCAGCCGAGTATTCCCACGGAGTTTCCCCGTGTGGCCATGAGGGTGAAGGCCGGCGAGGAAGTACTTGGGTCAATCTGGGCGGTTGTGCACGAACCCCTTACGGACCGCCGCGAACAGGGTTTTGTCGAGGCAGCCAGCGTCGTTGCCCTCACCATGCTGCGTGCCCGGGCAAGCTCCGACTCGTTTGCAAGGCAGCGTTTCGGCCTGGTGAATACATTGATCGAGGGAGGCCAGCAGGCAAGGGACGCCGCCAAGCAGCTGAATATTGCCTCGCTTTCCACCTGTGTCATCGCCTTCGGGACCAGGCATGGATTCGCCGATGACGCACTTCGTTCTGAAGCCGAACTGCAGCGGGTAGTGAGTTCGCTGAACATGTACCTCCACCCGCTCTCTCCAGGGTCGCTGGCAGCGCTGATCAGCGGCACCATCTATGCTGTGGTGCCCCTCCGCGCCAACGACGAACGTGCTCAACAGAGGGCTGTTCGGCTTGCCCGTGAATTTATTGCCCGTATGGATTCGACCAGTAGATTCCTCGCGGGAGTCGGTTCAGTAGCCCTCAGCGCCGCGGATCTCGATCAGTCAAGATCAGAAGCGGATGCTGCCCTGCGCGTCCTGCAAAGTGGCGCCGTCGACAAAGGGCCCGTTCAGACTTTGGCCGATGTGCAGGTGGCATGGCTGATGCTGCGCATTGCCAACACGTTGGCAGACGATGGTGTCAAGGTAAGTGGACCGCTTGCGGTCCTCATCGCACACGACGAACAACACAACACCGCCTACGTCGAAACCCTCAAAAGCTGGCTGGAGCACTTCGGCGACATCAGGATGGCCGCAGACGCCGTCCATGTGCATCGGAACACGTTCCGATTCCGTCTCGCGCGGCTGTGCGAGATCGGCGGAATCGACCTTGGCGACGCCGACACACGGTTTGGTCTCATATTGCAGCTGCGCCTATTCGGCTGACAGGGCATGGCCTGGGACCCCGTTCGGCAGAAAGTGTGCGAGCGGCATAGTCGCCGGGTGCAGCATTGTTCGATCGAACGATGTTTCGATGCTCCCAAGCGGGCAGGGTTAAGTTTGTTGGCCTGACCGTTCCTCCTGCGCACGCTCTGACGAGTGCGTGGACCTTGAGAATGCGACGGCCTTCATTCCCGCTCGTCGCAGTCGGTCCTGCGGAGTCGATCAGCGGATCGCCTTGGCAAACACACCCGCGGTTCACGCCGCACCGAAAGGAATTCTGCATGAACATCATCGAAGTTGAGCTGATAACGGTAAGAATGCCGCTCAAGAGCCCATTCACCACATCGTTCGGTACGCAGACCGAACGACGGCCTCTGCTGGTGAAGGTTACCGCCCTCGAAGACGGTGTGCAGACGATCGGCTGGGGGGAGTGCGTGGCCATGAGTGATCCTCTGTATTCCGAGGAATACGTGGACGGTACCCGGGCAGTTCTCGAAAGGTACCTCGTGCCCATGCTGTTCGCTCACCAGGCTGCTGGCCACGACATCACGGCGGAGACGGTGGGTCACGTACTTCGACCGATCATCGGGCATCGGATGGCGAAAGCCGGTCTGGAGATGGCGATACTGGACGCGCAGCTGCGTGCCAGCGGACGTTCTTTCGCTTCGTACTTTGGAGCAACCGTGACGAAGGTCAAATCGGGGGTGTCAGTCGGGATCGCGGACTCGATTCCCGAACTCCTCGATGTCGTTGGAAACTTCCTTGCCGAGGGATACGTGCGGATCAAGCTCAAAGTGAAGCCTGGCTGGGACATTGAGCCAGTGCGCGCGGTTCGCGAGAAGTACGGCGACATCCCTCTTCAGGTGGACGCCAATGCCGCCTACACGCTGGCCGATGCCCCCACACTTCGCCGGTTCGACGAATTCGATCTGCTGCTTATTGAGCAGCCGCTGGCCGAGGACGACCTGCGGCAACACGCGATCCTCGCTAAGACGATGCGAACTCCCATGTGCCTTGATGAGTCCATTGTGTCCGCCGAACGGGCTGCCGACGCGATTGCGTGGGGCGCAGCGGATGTCATCAATATCAAGGCGGGGCGCGTGGGCGGGTACGTGGAGGCAAAACGCATCCATGAAGTGGCGCGCGCCAACGGTATTCCGGCGTGGTGCGGTGGAATGCTTGAGTCAGGCCTGGGACGAGCTGCGAACTCGGCGCTGGCGGGCTTGCCCGGATTCACGCTGCCGGGCGATATCTCGGCCTCGGACCGTTTCTATGAGCAGGACCTCACTGAACCGTTTGTGTTGGAGGACGGATACATCAAGATCCCGACGGCACCAGGACTTGGCGTCGAGCCAATCCCAAGTGTGCTCGCCGAAATGACGGTACACACAGCATCCGTGCGTCCGGACCGTGGGTAAGTCCTGCCACGAATGCCCCGCACGAACCGTCCATCGCAGACCTTGCGACGGGCTCGGCAAGGCCCTTCCAGCTGTTCTGGCGGGGCCTTGCCCGCGTTCAGGGGAAGTGGGCATTCTCATGTCCGCTAACGCAGGGGACTACCCGGGGGGATTGGTCAAATGGCACTGTCTGCCACTCATATTGGGTACCGACGCACAAGAAACCCAGCCTGCCCCTCCGGCACGCTTGTATGTATGACTGAACTCACTCTGGGTAATGCGTCCAACGTCGCAGCGCGGGCTCACCAACTCGCAGAAGCTGCTGCCGCCTCGGCCGGCGTCACGGTGCGGACGATTAGCGCACCCGACGAACTCACTGACGCCTATGAGCTCTACAAGGAGACATGGCGTCCAGATGCGTCGAATCAAAGTATGACCCTGGGCATCCTGAGGGTATTGGCTAAGACAGGAAACTACGTATCCGGAGCATTTGTTGGATCTAGACTTGTCGGGATGAGCGTCGGATTTTGCGGACAACCTGATCAGCGCTCCCTCCACAGCCACATCACAGGCGTTTCCAGTTCAATGCAGGGACGCAAGGTGGGGCAAGCAATCAAGTTGCACCAGCGTGCGTGGGCACTTGAGTCATCAATGCACACGATTACGTGGACAGTTGATCCGCTCGTTCGGCGCAACGCATTCTTTAATATCGTCAAACTAGGCGCCGTCCCAACTGAATACCTTCCGAACTTCTACGGCCAGATGGACGATGCAATCAATGGGTCTGACGCGTCAGATCGGTTACTCATCACCTGGGATCTTGACAGTGAAATCGTCGGTTCGGTCAGCCCTGGCAGTTCGGAGCATGAGCGGCCTCTGCCAGAGGCAACTGAACTCATCGTGACGGACGCGAACAATCACCCGCACGGTTCGGCCGCGCCCCAGTCAGCAGTTGTCGCAGTGGCGACACCGGATGATATTGAGTCACTTCGCCGGACACATCCCGAGGCAGCAAGGGCATGGCGCTCCGTGGTGCGCGATTGCTTCATGAGTGAATTCGCTGCCGGCTCCCGGGTGGTGGGCTTTGACGCTCGTGGCTCTTACATATTCGACCGAAACCAGAATTCACAAAAGGGGTAAATTGAGGGCCGACAACTTGAGGAGACAGCACCTAAGCGCTGCGTGACGCACTGGAAGGTTTCGCGGCACGGCTGATCGCAGCGGCGATTCGCCTCGATTCACCCACTGGAACAAGCCCGGCTGTCACACAGATGTGATGGGAAACGGGACTGTTCAGAATGTAAGGGCTCCCGGGTGCTACCCCGATTCCTTCGGTCGCGAGGCTCAATAGTGCTGCCGCCTCGTTGGCCACCGGTATCCAAACATTTATGCCGTCACTCCCACCCACCTCAACACCAAGCTGAGCTAGTTCTGCAACGAGAGCCGACCTACGGGCCGCGTACTCGGCGCAAGCGTTCTCGACCTGCGTCAATGACGATTCGTCCGTGATGAGGTCAAGCAGCAGGCTTTGCAGTATCCGGCTCGTCCAACCTTGTCCCAGATGGCGGCGTTGAACGATCGGATCGATGACCGCGGAGGGACCCCCGAGTGCTGCAAGCCGCATCTCCGGGCCAAGGGAGGACGAATAGCCGTGAATGTGACACGTTCGCTCCGGCAGAAGTTGAGTAAAGCTCACCCAAGGTGCGGCGGAGATTCCATCGGCAAAGTCGAACTCGACAATGAGGGTGTCGTACCGGCCCATCACGTCCGACAATTGCTTGGCGCGAGCGGCCGTCAAGACGGCTCCTGTTGGATTTTGTGCCCGGGTTTGAAGGAACACGACGGACGCACCACTTTTCAGGGCCTTTTCCAAGGAAGCGGGTACCAGGCCGTCGTTGTCAACTTCGACCGATAGCATCCTGGCTCCAGCAGCACCTAGAAGATCGAACAGCGGCGGATATCCGGGGTCCTCGACAGCCACAAAATCGCCGAGTCTCACCCGCGATGCTATTAAAAGGTCCAAGGCGTCCATGCCGCCGTCAGTGATCGTGATCGCTTCGATGCCGCGTGCCCAGGACTTCCGCAGTTCGCGGCCCAAGTCCGGAAGCAGAGTGTCGCCCAGGTACGAATCAGAGTGAGACGAGCCCACAAACCTGGAAAACGCACTCTGGATATCAGGCAAGAGTTCTGCGTCGGGGAGACCCGTTGAGAGATCGATCTCGAATTTTCCTGAGTATTGCAGAGCGCGCCTGTAGCGGGCCGGCGGAGCAGCACTTGCAGCTACGAAGGTCCCGCGTGCGCCGTCGGTGAAGATGAGTCCGGCCTTGGCCAGTTGCGACCAAGCATTGCTCACTGTGCTTGGCGAAAGCGACAAGGTAGCTGCAACAGAGCGGATCGGTGGCAGCTTACTGCCTGACTCCAAGGAACCGTCCCGGATTGATTGACTGACCGCATCTGCCAGACCGCGGGCCGTGGGTTCCAATATTCGGGTACGAACTGACTCAATCACCACCTAAACCTATCGTCTCGTACTAGTACAAGAAAGCATCGCTACTAGCACATCAGTAGATGATTCAGGGGCCAGGTGCACGGACCCGGCCGGGTGTTGACGAGCCCGTCCGGCGGCACACGTCTGCCGGTTTCAGACCGAAACTGGGGGAAGACCGCTCTTAGGCAGACCATGCTGAGCATGCATTGTTCAATTTGACAATACTCAATCCAATATCGCTGCACCATGCACTGTACATGATCTGCGTCACGCTGGAAAATTGAATATATGAAGAGCCAAATATCCACGGATGAGAGGATCGGCTTGCCTCCGCCCACGACGAAGGCATTGCCTGAAAACAACAACGAGGTTGTGTCGCAGAAAGTCACGGCCGCCAGGACGAGAAACCCATGGATTGCATACGCCGCACGCCGGTTTGTGCGTTTAGTCGTTTCGATCGTCGCCCTCGTCACTGCCGCATACCTAATGGTTCGTTTCTTGCCCGGGGATCCGGCAAGGTTGTCGCTAGGTGCCGATGCAAGCGCCGAACAAGTACTACGCAGGCGGACAGAACTAGGCCTCGACGACTCGTTGCTTAGTCAGTACTTCCATTTCTGGGAACGCCTTTTTCAGGGGAACCTGGGTACTTCTTATGGCAACCGGCTCCCCGTTTTCGAAATCATCGCCCAGCGAATGCCGGCTACGTTGGAGTTGGCCGTCCTTACAATCATCGTAATTCTTGTTACAGGCATTCCGTTCGGGATGCTGGTGGCCGAGATGACGCGAGGGGGCCGCAATAGGTGGCTGGACACTACTTTCTCCGCGATCACGGGATTCTTTACCGTGGCCCCAGTGTTCGTTGTTGCAGCCATCTCCATCTTCCTATTCGCCATAAGCTCCCCAATTTTCCCGGTAGCAGGCCGTTCAGGACCGTCCTCCTATGTATTGCCTGTCCTTTCACTGGCATTACCGGCAGTCTGCGCTATTGCACGCATTGTGCGAGCCGAGACTTTGTCTGTGTTGGAGGCAGACTTCGTTAGGACGGCGAGGTCCAAACGAATTAGTAAGGCCAGGCTGTATGTACGGCATGTGCTTGCGAACCTGATTACGCCAACATTGACGATTGCCGGCTTGATGTTCGGAGGTCTGATTGCGGGCAGCGTATTCGTTGAGACCGTGTTCGCTTGGCCAGGAATGGGGTCCACTGTCGTCGGGTCCATCGCTGATAGGGACTATTCCCTGGTGCAGGGCATAGTCCTGGTATATGGCGGAATCGTTTTGCTCATTAACCTCATCGTAGATCTGCTCATCGCGGCATTTGATCCACGTTCCAGAATCACAACGACTTAGAGGCACTCATGTCATCGACCAACCAAGATCCCCTTGCAGTAAGTACCGGTCGGTTTCGGTCATTCATGCAACAGGCTCGCACGCCAACGGGTGCGATTGCCATCTTTGGGACTCTTACACTCATTGGAATTGCAATTTTTGCTCCAAGTATCTTTGGAGAAAAAGCGGCCGCTGTTGACGTAACGTCGATTGCTCAAGGCCCCAGCGCTGACCACTGGTTAGGTACTGACGCTTCAGGACGCGACATCCTCCTTCGGACTCTTGTCGCGACACAGCTATCCCTCATGTATGGAATGGTGGCCACCGTCATCGGAGTGACTTTGGGCATCGTTGTCGGTTGCCTGCCCAGTGTCCTGCCGCCAGCCATAGGGCGAATGATCGTTGCGTTCGTGAACATGATGATCGCTTTCCCCTCCCTGCTTCTGGTGCTCTTCCTTGCCGTAATCTTTGGTCAAGGAACCACAGGTGCAGTGGTTGCCCTCGGTTTGGCTATCGTTCCGGATATGGCGAGGCTATGCCAGACGATGTCCGCTAGCGTTAGCGGCCGTGACTTTATCAGCGCAGCAAAAATTCTCGGTGTGCCCAGATTCATGATCCTCATTCGGCACATCATCCCCAGCATCACAGATGTGGTGGTCGTCAACGCAACGATGGTTGCGGCCGGGTGTCTCACTGCGATGGCCGGCCTTTCATTCCTGGGTCTCGGCCTGCAGCCTCCCGCGTATGACTGGGGACGGTTGCTTGCTGAGGGACTGTCCAGGCTCTATATCTCCCCTGCTGCCGCTCTGGCACCTGCACTAGCTGTCACTCTTGCTGGCATTGTTCTGACAATGCTTGGAGACACCATTGGGCGCGCATTGGGCGTGAATCCGGTGATTTCGCTTCGAAAGATGGCGGGTTTTCCGGGCCGAAAGGACACGACGGAGCAAACATTGGAAGCCGAAACCCAGGCGCCGGAGCGATCAGAAAACGTCCTCTCAGTTCGGAATCTGCACGTTTCATTTCCCGCGCACGGAAACTGGATAACTCCAGTACGCGGTGTAAGTTTTGACGTTGCGGCCGGTGAACGAGTAGGCATTGTGGGAGAGTCCGGCTCGGGGAAGAGCCTTACAGCCCTCGCAATCAGCCAGCTCATTGAAGACCCTGTTCGTGTCGATGCGGACACCATCATGTTTGATGGTGTGGAACTTGCCGGTTTGAGCCGGCGAGAAGTCGACTCACATGCGTCCAAGCTCGGTCTCACAATGTCAATGGTCTTCCAGGACCCCATGTCTTCCCTCAATCCCTCAACACGAATTGGTCCACAGGTTTCCGAAGTGGCCAAAGTTCACGGACACCATTCGGCGTCTGAATCCAAAAAGATGGCAGTCGATCGCCTGGACGAAGTGGGCATACCTGATCCCAAACTACGTTTCAACCAATATCCCTTCCAGTTCTCGGGAGGCATGCGCCAAAGGGCCATGATTGCGATGGGCCTTATGGGAAATCCACGCCTGATCATTGCTGATGAACCCACCACTGCGCTTGATGCGACTGTCCAACGAACTGTCCTCGAAGTCTTGGATCGAGTTTCAGTCGAACACGGCTCAGCCGTCATGTTTATCTCCCACGACATAGCTCTGGTCACTGGGTTCTGCGATCGAGTTCTAGTCATGTACCGGGGAGAGCTGGTCGAAGACATTTCAACTTCGGATTTGGTTGCTGGCCTAGCCGTGCATCCGTACACACGTGCGCTCATGGCCTCAATCCCAACGCTGACAACAGACAAAACCCGCCCGTTGGCAACAGTTGGTGACTTTATGAAGGAGCAGCCATCATGACGACACTTGAATTTCAAAACCTCGTAGTGAATTTCGGACATGGATCAAAGACGGTTCGTGCCGTCAAGGACGTATCATTTACTGTGCCTACGGGCTCCACTGTTGGTTTGTTGGGGGAATCCGGTTCAGGCAAATCGACACTTGCCCGAGTGGCCATTGGCCTGGAGCGTGCCTCTTCAGGTGAAGTTCTTTTGGATGGGAAGTCGCTACTGGGATCCGGGAGTGCCAGCAGGCGCCATCGACGGGCCGTGCAAATGGTTTTCCAGGATCCATATTCCTCACTGAATCCTCGAATGACCATCGGTGACTCGATCATTGAGGGCGTGCGCGCAGGTGACAGACAACCTGGAGAGCCAACAGTTGTCCGGCGACCAAAAAACCGACTCATTGCCGAGACTCACGAGTTGCTTGAACTGGTCGGACTGGATCCTAGTTTCGCGTCCAGATACCCCCAGAAACTCTCTGGCGGGCAACGCCAAAGGGTGGCCTTAGCTCGTGCCCTCGGTGCCAAGCCGTCGGTTTTGCTCGCCGACGAAATGACGTCTGCCCTGGACGTTTCCGTTCAAGGGACCGTCTTGAACCTTTTTCGCAAGCTTCAGTCGGAGCTGGGTTTGACCTCATTGTTCATTTCACACAACCTCGCAGTCGTTCGCTATGTGTGTGACTTCGTTGCCGTCATGGACAAAGGAAACCTCGTGGAGTTCGGTGCCGTAGACGAAGTTCTGGCCAACCCCCAGCACCCTTCTACACGGTTGCTGATCGAGGCAGTCCCTCAGATCGGAGTTCCGTTGTTCGAGGCCGCAGGAGCCGGAAGTGCTTCCGAATCACAGAAACTCATGTAACCAGCGACCATTTGCTATACCTATCTTCTCGAATTTACTAACTTGAAGGAAAACGTTCATGAATAAGAAACTAATCCCCTGCGCTGCGATTTTTGCGGCAGGAGCCCTTGCCCTGAGTTCCTGCGGATCCAGCCCGGGCGAAACGACATCGTCCGGGAAAGTCGTGACCGACGGAACATTGAAAATCGCAGCTTCTGGAGAACCCGGCAATCTATTCCCGCAGTTGAATTCATCGTCAGACGGTAAGCAAGTGATTGCCTTTGGCTATGATAATTTGATTTCTTTGGATGATAATGGAAAGCCAAGGCCTTGGTTGGCTGAATCATGGACGGCGACCACCACGGAAGCTACCTTCACTCTGAAGCCCGGAATTACCTGCAACGACGGATCCGAATTGACGGCCCAGACAGTGGCCGATAATTTCACCTGGATTACGGATGCGACGAACAACTCGTCCGAGTTGGGCGCGAAGGTTCCGGAGGACTTGAAGGCCACGGCCGACAACGCGAGCCGAACGGTTACCTTGACCTCGAAGACGCCATCCCCGTTCCTCGTTGAGAATGTTGGCCGTGTCTTCATTGCCTGTAGCGCTGCGCTTAAGGACCCCTCCAAGTTTGCCGGAGCTTTTGGTGGAACCGGTCTCTACACCCTCACTGACGTGAAGCCCGGAGAAAGCTACACGATGACCCGTCGCTCAGGGTATAGCTGGGGCCCTGAGGGAGCAACTTCTGAAACTCCAGGATTGCCAAAGTCAGTAGTGGTCACTGTTGTGGAGGACAACACAACTCGGGCCAACCTGCTTGCTTCCGGAGATGCGAATGTTGCCTCCGTCTCTGGAGCAGATGCCGGACGGCTTGACGCCCTTAAGATGAACAGCCTTTCCGTCCAGCAACCTTCGAGTGAGCTATTCTTCAACCAGCGAAGTTCACGGGTAAATTCAGACCCTGCGGTCAAGAAGGCTCTGGTCCAAAGCACGAATACCTCGGAAGTCATCGACATTCTTGCCGGAGGCAAGGGAAGTCCCACCCAGTCTCTCCTTGTAGGTAAGCCACGGACCTGTGCCATTGACGACGTCTACAAGTCCATTCCGTCATTTGATCTGAACGCCGCGGCCAAGACCCTTGATGATGCCGGATGGAAGATGGCAGATGGCGGTGTGCGCAGCAAGGACGGCCAAAAGCTGGCCATCACGTTCGTTTACACCTCTGAGGCTGAGAAGAATGCGGCATTTGAGCATCAGGCCGACGTTTGGAAAAAGTTGGGAGTTGATGTGACCCTGAAATCTACGGATATCGCAACCATTATCGACATGCTCTTCAAGCCAGGTGCAGCAGACTGGGACGTCGTGGACATTAACACCCTCAACTCGTTCCCCAACGTTCTGGTTCCTTACTTCAGTGGCGATTCGTCGAACAACTTCTCGAATATTCAGAATACTACCTACAACAAGAACGTCGCCGCAGCAATGAAGACGGTCGGAACTGCGGGATGCCCTGAATGGCAGGCAGCAGAACGCGCCCTCGTCTCCGATGCAGATGTCCTTCCGTTGGGATGGTTCGATAGCAAGATCTACATGCGGGGATTTACGGCTAGCCTGTCTGCCGTTATTGACCCTTGGTCATTCCGCCAGTCTGAGTAACTGTCAGGGAAAGACCATGCTAGTTTCCAGCCCAGTTTTCTCCCAGTTTGGGAACGATAATTTTCAGGAGCACTAATGTCCGTAACAATTCCTTCAGATCTGCTGACGACGCCGGAGTGGCAGGAACGGCTTGATTCTCTGGCCAAGAAGCATTCCGTGCCGGGGGTGCAGGTTGGTTTGATTGCGCTCGATTCAGCGGGTGATGTGGATCTGCGTGTTTTGACGACCGGGGTGACCAGTCTTGCCACTGGTGTTGAGGTCACGCCGGAGACGATTTTCCAGTACGGATCGATCACGAAGATCTGGACCACGACTCTGATCATGCAGTTGGTTGACGAGGGGAAACTGACTCTCGATACCTTGGTGGTTGATGTTCTTCCTGACTTCAATATTGCCAACTCTGAGTATTCGGGCCTGATTACTGTGCGCCACTTGTTGACGCACACCAGTGGGATCGATGGTGATCTCTTCACTGACACGGGGTATGGCGATGACTGCGTTGAGAAGTACGTTGCGTCGTTGTCCACGGCCACCAGCATCACCGAGCCTGGCGGGCAACTGAGTTACTGCAACTCCGGGTTCACCGTTGCCGGAAGGATTATTGAGGTTCTTCGCGGGCAGGCCTGGGATGATGTGCTGGTTGATTATCTCTATGAACCGTTGGGACTGAGCCACGTCATTACCAGGACCAAGGATGCTCCGTTGTTCCGTGCCGCGGTTGGGCATCTGGCAAGTGCTGATCCGGCGTCCGGGGAAGAGGTGGTCCCGACCAAGGAATGGGTTCTGGTGAGGTCCATGGGCCCGGCAGGGGTCATTACGGGCACGGTTGAGGATCTGCTCATGTTTGCGTCGGCGCATATGCGTGATGGGCTCGGACTGAATGGGAAGCGAATCCTGTCCGAGGAGTCAGCGCGACTCATGCGGACGCCGCAGTTCGACCTATCGACCGTCTCCACTGTGGATAAGGCTTGGGGATTGGGCTGGGTTTTGTCGGACTGGGGGACTGCGATGGCTGTTCGCCATGGCGGGGCTACTATCGGTCAGATTGCCAGTCTTCACACTTTTCCCGAAGTGAATGTTGCGATGAGTGTTCTGACCAACTCCCGCGGCGGGTACCTTCTGGCCAAGGAGTTGGAGACTGCCATTGGTGCTGAGCTGGGACTGACCTATCCCAAGCCCTTCGATGAAGGCACCGGCGAGGACTTCGACAGCAGTGGGTTGCTCGGTACCTATGAATCCACGACGACACGCATCGAGTTGACCCGCCGGGAGGACGGGCAGCTTCTGCTGGCTGCTTCGTCAAAGGTTGATATTTCTGGGGAACCTGACCAGGCGCCGCTCCAGGCTCATCTGCTGTCGAATTCCAGATTCGTGGCTGATCCCGAAGGATCGGCTACCGAATTCCAGCACCTAGTCATCGATGGCGTTGAATTTCTTTATGGCGGGCGGCTTTATAGCAAAGTAGCCGCCTAAATCTCCTCAGCGGCCAGACAGGAGGGGCTCCCGGGACTTGCGCCCGGGAGCCCCTCCTGCTGTTTGGTCAGGGTGTCACCGTCGAATAGGAACGCGCTGCCACCCGGTGGGCGCATGCCCACCACAAAGATTTCGTGAATAACCGGCGGCAACTTCCGACTCGTGGACAGGCTCCTGACACAAGTGCACCGCATCCAAACACTCAACCACCTCGACGCACTAACCCCCGAGATCGTCGACGCCGCCAGAGAACCACTCCTGATCGGCCATTAAGCGCAACGACTTCCAAGCCAAATAGCGTTGCGGTTCACAGTCTTGTCCCTCTACCTTCGACGCTCCACCGCCCTGGCCTTCGTCAGATCGTACAATGCTGAAGCCTTGTTTCGTTTTTCTGACTCAAGCGCGGCCAGGTGTGTGGCTGCAATACTGAGGGTCCAAGGGGGCGCAGTCCCGTCTGTGCGCCCCACGAGCGGCAAGACATTCACAGTGTTTTCTAGCCCCTCGGACAGGGGCTTCACAGAGAGAGATGGCGGCTATGCCTTCAACGATTTTTACCGAACCGGGAAACTTCCGCGACCTTGGCGGGATTCCTGTCTCCGGCGGAGAGGTGCGCTCATCGCGCGTGTTCCGCAGCGATGATCTCAGTACGGCAACTGATGAGTTCCTTGACCTTCTCCTGGCGGAGCACGGAATCACTGATGTAGTAGACCTTCGAGGTGCGGAGGAAATCGCCAAGGTGAATCTTGGGCGGCTGGGCTCCCGCGGGATTGACTACCATAATGTTGCGCTCGGCGGTCAGGTGATGGACGGCTACGCAACGCCGGCCGATGACGACGATATGGCCGAAATCTATGTACGCCTGGTCGAGCAGCATTCACGGCAACTGGTGAGCGTATTGAGCCTCATTGCCTGGAGTGCGGGAGGCCTGGTGTTCCACTGCGCCGCAGGCAAAGACCGCACCGGGATCCTGGCCGCGCTGCTGTTGAGAATCCTTGGTGCCGAGGATGAAGAGATCATCCGGGATTACGGCGTCACGGCCGGGAATCTCCGTACTATGGTCGCGCGATGGCTGGCCGCTACGCCGGCGGCCCCGACGACGGGCAACGGCGTTGAGCCCGGGGGAGCAGCGGATGGTGACTCGCCCGCTGGTCCGCGGGAGTTCCTGGAGTCCCTGGACTTGGACAACCTGCCTCCGATGTTGGATGCCAGGCCCTCGGTCCTGCGGCTTGCCCTGCTGAAGCTCGACGAGAAATACGGTGACGCCCTGGAGCCCCTGCGGGCCGCGGGCCTGGATGAGACTCTGGTCTCCCGACTTCGCGGCCAGCTGGTGGTCTCCTGAGCAGACTGGTGCGGGACCGCATGGTGCGACACCCACAGATTGCCTGCCGATAGGCGCTTGCGACCACAAGGGAAGTAGTGAGGTGGGTGCAGTAGCGGGCGTCAGAAATGCCAAGGGTGAGAGGCGCCGAGCAGAAATTCCTGCCGAAGCTGAACGCGCCTTTGCGGAGCTCGGCTATCGGGGCGCTGCCCTCAACACCATTGCGGACCGGGCCGGGGTTACCCGGTCCGGCCTGCTGCACCAATTCCCCTCGAAGGAGAAGTTGCTCTTCGCGCTCCTGGAGGAACACTTCAGTCAGGACAAGGCACGGTTCCTGGACCAGAAGCGCGGCAAGCCCGTCTGGAATAAACTGAACGCCGTCGTCTCGCAATGCGAAACACAAGATCTGGGCCCGGTTTTCCGCCATCATGACGGCAGAGACGGTGGCCCAGGACCACCCTGCCAGCGACTACCCGCCCTCGTAGCGGCGACTGCCGGACCACCACGGAGCGGGGAATAGCCCTACACCCGCCGGCTCCTGATGGCAGCCCCCGTTCTCGATCCCGCCGCACAGCGCAAACGACGGCTGGAACGCCAGAGCCTGCTGGAGATCGAAGCCCTGCCTCCATAGCCAAGCGCCCGGCAGCCAACTGAACAAGCCCCAACAGATTGACCGCAACCGCGACATGGCCAATGCCCTGACGCAAGAGGAGTGCCATGATGACAAAGCCGCTGCAACACCTGACTGCCATCCCGTCCAGCACGGGCGCGATTGAGGCCTCAAACCCCGACGTTCCTAACGACCCCGCCGGCACGCTCTTCGACGGCGGATTCGGCCTCCGCCACGCCGTCGTTCCGCAGGAACTATGACCTTCAGCGCCGAGCTGTTTGACCTCTCGCTGAGGGTTATCATCAGCCTGCTTTTGGGAGCCAGCATCGGATTGGAGCGGCAATGGCGTTCCCGGATGGCTGGAATCCGCACCAACGCGCTGGTCGCCGGGGGGTCTGCGCTCTTCGTCGTGATGGGTGCGTACTCCTTCGGAGGCATCGGGGCGGATCCCACCCGCGTGGCGGCCCAAATCGTGTCCGGTATCGGCTTCCTCGGCGCCGGGGTGATCATGCGTGAGGGACTGAATGTCCGCGGACTCAACACTGCCGCAACGCTATGGTGCGCCGCCGCCGTCGGCTCGCTGGCCGGATCAGGGCTGTACCTGATCGCGATCCTTGGGGCGTTGTGCATTGTTGGCGTGAACACGCTGCTACGCCCGGTGGGACGGATGATCAACCGGCACCCACGGCGGACTGCCGGTGACATACCATCGACGGCGGACGTCGGCTACCTGCTGGAGGCCACAACCGATGGCGAGGGTGAAGGAATGGTGCGATCCATGCTGGTGCAGGCGATCAGCCGACCCGGTTTCAGTCTGCAGTCGATGTCAACCCGGGGCACCAAAAACGCGCTGGTCAAGGTGCGGGCGGAGCTTTCCGCGAGTACGGAGGCGGACATCGGCGCCCTCGAAAGAACCGTAAAACGCCTGAGTCTGGATCCCAAGATTTACGCCGTACGGTGGCGTGCCGAAGACAGCGAAGAGGAGTAACGCTTTGAAGGCCATCATGGTGTTTGGCGCACACGGCCACACTGGTCCAGTCGAGGTACAGCCCCAAGGTCCCATCCACCACCACAGCCTCAACCCACGCCAAATACTCCGACGCCGATCATCGAGCCAACGATGCACACCACCAGGCTCAACCTTGCGGACACCGGCCCCGATAGTGCTGTACTACTGGCACGTCCGCCAGAGATCGATAGCAGGGGCCTGGATCGCGTTGGAGTGGGAGACGAGGACCTCCAGGAGTGCGTGTTTGCTCTCGAAAAAGCACCACGCAACACCCGGAGGTCCTCTTGTTACGTCACATCAATCCCGGATGTCACCGACTTGCCGGGATAGTGCAGCTTGCCGCTGTCATGACTGGTGGGCCGCTGTCGCCTGATCGGCGTCTCGTTCGACCACCTGGACGATGAGCCGGGACGGATGCTCTGCGTCGTGCAGAATCGTCTGGTGCGCCACAACTGTACGGCTCTCCTGGAACGGGTTGTCCGCGCCGGTGTTGGTGTTGCGGTCGTAACGAGGTGACCAGCTGCTGGTGATCTCCAGCCGGATGCGGTGCCCGACGCCGAAGCGGATGCCCACCGCGTCCATCGAGATCTCGTACTCGTAGGGGCGGTCCGGCTCGAGCAGGGCCGGCGTAGTAAAGCTGTCACGGAACCTGGCACGCAGCACGCCGTGACACAGGTACCGGGCGGCGCCGTCCGGGTGGACGTCGACCAGGCGGGCGTGCCAGTCGGTGTCCGTTGCCGAGGAGGCGGCCCAGAGCTGAAGCCGCACCGGACCCACCACGTCGATGTCCTTTGTCAGGGCAGCCGTTGTGTAGCAGAGCACGTCCGGCCGCTGGCTGGGGATCCGGTCATCAACCGGACCGTCGGCGCACATGTGGAAGAACGCGTGCACCGGGTTCAACGGGTCGTAGTCGTATTCGTCCGAGGGGCTGTCGCCCGGGCTCTCCCAAGTCAACCCGCCGTCGCCGTGCAGGCTGTTGGCGTGGCCATCCGAGCTGAGGAACAGCTCGCGGTCCACTGCTTCGGCGAGCGGCCATCGGTCCGAGGCCCACCACTCGTTGGCGCCGATCACGAAGACGTGCACCGGGTCCTCGTCGGCCGCGGCCGGTATGCCCTTCAGGTGCCGGTCGAAGAACTCAACGATGTGCCCGTCGAGGTCGATTACGGCTTGGTCGCCGAAGTCGACGCCGTTGAGCTGACGAGTGTTGTTCATCCAGTGCGGCCACGGTCCGATGATAAGGCGCTGGCCGTCACGGGCTTCGGTGGTCGCCGCGCCAGCGCGCATTCCCGGGTAGTTGTCCAGGGCACCGGGTAGGTTCATGTCCCACCAGCCGGTGATGTGCAGTGCCGGTGTCCGGATCTGGTCCCAGCAGCTGAAGTCGCCGCGCGCCCAGAACTCGTCCAGCGTGGGGTGCTGCAGCATCTCGGCGATCCATGGGCTTTGCGCGCCCTGGGCTGCGGGAATGTCGGCGAATGGCAACGCCATCGACGAGGGCCGGTCCTCGGCCCATAGCGTGCCGCCGAAGTCGATACTCTGGAAGGAGCGATACCCCATGTCCACCGCATACTGGACCATCGGCGCGAGGAATGCCCCGCCGCGGAGGGGCTCGTTGCTCCACATCGAGCTCGGCGTGGCGGCCATCGGTACGATGGCTTTGAGGTGCTCGCTGCCGCTGCGGGCCGCGAACCACTGCACTGACGCCTCGTAGGAGACGCCGTACATGCCGATGTTGCCGTCGCACCAAGGCTGCCCGGCCAGCCACTCCAGGGTGTCGAACCCGTCGTCGAATTCGGCGAAGTACATCCCCCACCGACCGTCAGAGTTGAACCGGCCGCGGACGTCCTGAGCAGCGATCGCGTAGCCCGTCCCAAGCAGCGCCTGCAGTACCGGACGCGGCGTGTCGATGTGCCTGTTCTTGTCGTAGCAGGTGCGGATCAGCACCGTCGGGAACGGGCCTTCGCCGTCCGGTAGTAGCACGTCCAACGCCAGCTCGACCCCGTCACGCATTGGCACCATCAAGTTGTGGCGGCGCCGCGCCCGGCCCGCCGGTGGCGGGTCGGTTACTTGCGCCGGGGAGGCATGCCGTTTGATCATGCGCGGCCACCTCCAATAGGCGCGGAGGCGAGGCCGGACTCAAGGGTGCACGGCGTGTAGTCGTTCATGTACTGACTCCTTGCGGGGTTAGCGATCGGGTCGGTTGAGCGCAGCTGATTACTACGTGCTGTCATAGATGGACTAAGGCTAGCTGCCTGCCGGCATGATGAAGCTGGCGCCCTGGCGGATGCCGGAGGGCCACCGCGACGTCACGGTCTTGGTTTTGGTGTAGAAGCGGAAGGCG
>NZ_JBHUCD010000006.1:0-254683 GCF_042786555.1 Paenarthrobacter sp. NPDC056912 | reverse complement strand
CGGATCTCTTCACGCGTAAAACCCTTGTTATCAACGGGCATCGCCGGCTCCTTCAACAGGTAATGAATGACTCACAACCAGCCTGACGAAGAGGGGCTCTCTCACTTTCGTCAAGGAAGCGAGAGAGCGTCGGTCTTTAACCGACGGGAAGCGAGAGGGCGTCGGTGGCTAACCGACGGGAAGCGAGAGAGCGTCGGTGGCTTGATGTAACATTTCACCAACCAATTCATGTGATCCACGCCACGCATTAGAGGGAACGTGTCCAACAGCGCCCATTCAGCACCACTGTCACACCAGAACTTGCTCTGGTACACCGCACCCGCCACGGAATGGCAGTCCCAATCCCTGCCCATCGGCAACGGTTTCCTCGGCGCAGGGATCCATGGCGGCCTGGCCAGCGATCACCTGGTCCTCAACGAGCAAACTCTCTGGACAGGCGGCCCGGGCAGCAGCGAAGGCTACAACTTCGGCAACTGGCCGCAGGGCAGGCCGGACGCACTGGAGACAGTGCGGAAGCAGATCGAGCGAGACGGATCCATGGCACCCGAGGCCGTGGCCGCCGCGCTCGGAAACCTTGCCTACAGCGGGCCCTTGGCCAAGATGCCAGGGTTCGGGTCGTACCAGGTCTTCGGCGACCTTCACTTCGACGTCCCCGATACCGACGGCGCCACGAACTACCGCCGCTACCTCGACTTGAACGCGGCGGTCGCGGGCGTGGAGTACACCAACGCTGCCGGTGCCGCGATACGCCGCAGCTACTTCGCCTCCAACCCGGCGAACGTCATCGTTTGCAGGTTCGACGCCGATCAAACCGGGCAGATCAGCTTCACCACGCGCTTCGCCTCGCCCCACTCGCCCCGCCTTTCAGTGGCGGGAAACAGGATCACTGTCACTGGCGCCCTGCAGGACAACGGCCTGAAGTACCAGGCTCAACTGCACCTCGAAACTGTGGGGGGCAAGGTTGAGTCCACCGGCAACGGCCTGAACGTGACGGGTGCCGACCACGCGGTCATGTACATCTCAATGGGCACCAACTACGCGCAGTCGTACCCCGAATACCGCGGCGAGGATCCGCACTCAAAGGTGAGTTCCGCCGTCGAGCGGGCCGCGATTGCCGGCTACGACGCGCTCCTCGCCGAGCACCAGCGGGACTACGCTGCGCTCTTCGATCGAGTGCGGCTGGATCTCGGCGGAGAGGTTGGCGGCGATGCGTCGACCGACCAACTGCTGGCCGACTACGACGGCGACGGCGGCCCGCAGGACCGGGCGCTGGAGCAACTTTTCTTCAATTACGGCCGCTACCTGCTGATTTCGAGTTCACGGCCGGGCGGGCTGCCGTCGAACCTTCAGGGGATCTGGAACCGCTCCACCAATCCGCCGTGGGACGCCGACTGGCACACCAACATCAACGTTCAGATGAACTACTGGCCGGCCGAAATCACCAATCTTGCCGAGACCGCTGAACCGCTGCACTCGTTCGTCCGGAACCTTGTGGCGCCGGGCGAGACCACCGCCCAAAACATGTTCCAGACAGGCGGTTGGACGGTCAATCAGAACACCAACCCATACGGCTTCACGGGTGTCCACGACTGGGCCACCTCGTTCTGGATGCCGGAGGCCAACGCCTGGCTGGCCCAACATCTCTACGAGGCTTACGACTTCAACCGGGACGTGAACTTCCTGCGCGAGCATGCCTACCCGGTCATGAAAGGGGCGGCGGAGTTCTGGCTGAAGAACCTCCGCATTGACCCGCGTGACGGCACGTTGGTGGCCTCGCCGTCGTACTCCCCCGAGCAAGGTGACTTCACCGCAGGCGCCGCCATCTCGCAGCAAATCATCGGCCAACTGTTCCGCGACACCGTTTCCGCCGCGGAAATGCTTGGCGACGCAGCCTTCCGGGACCGCGTCCAGGCTTCCTTGGCCCAGCTCGATCCGGGATTGGCTGCCGGCTCGTGGGGACAGGTCAAAGAATGGAAGGACGAGGCCGCGCTTGATGCGCCGGACAATACGCACCGCCACGTCTCGCAGCTTTACGCGCTGCATCCCGGCAACGGGATCGAGGTCCTGGCCCACCCGGAGCTGGCCGCCGCAGCCGACCGTACGCTGACCGCCCGCGGCGACGCCGGCTACGGCTGGTCCAAGGCCTGGAAGATCAATTTCCGGGCACGACTCCGCGACGGCGACCAAGCCCACCACATGCTCGCGAGCCAACTCAAGACCACTGTCATGGCAAACCTCTGGAATACGCATCCGCCGTTCCAGATCGACGGCAACTTCGGCGCTGCCTCGGGCATCGCGGAAATGCTCCTGCAAAGCCATCACGGTGTGGTGGATATCCTCCCCGCGCTTCCGGCCGCGTGGCGCACTGGTTCCGTGTCCGGCCTCAAAGCCCGCGGCAACGTTGAGGTCGCCGTCGCGTGGGTCGACGGCCGCGCCACGGAAATCCGCCTGAAGGCGCTGTTGGGCGGCCGGCTCGCGGTGCGTTCGAGTCTGTTGGCGGCGCCCTTCAGGATTGAGGACGACGACGGCGGCCCGTCGGTTGGTGCCGCGCCGAACCCTGACGGGACGCTGTCTTTCGAGGCAGCTCCGGGCACCACGTATGTCATCACGGCGACCTAGCCCCGGACGCCCTCCCACATCCCGGCCCGAATAGCCGAACCGTCTCTCACTTTCGTCAGGAAAGGGAGAGACGGTCGGCCGTTAGACGATGGGAAGTGATAGACGGTCGGTCAACAACCGGTGGGAAGTGAGAGAGCGTCTAGCCCGTGACGCCGGTGAGCTCGTTCGGGACGTGATCTACCTTCGCCGACTTCGCAACCTTGCCGGTCTTCAGGTCCACCGCGTGGATGGTGCTGCTTGCCGGTTCGGTGACGAACGCCGTCGAACCTTGCACGAAGAGTGTCGGACGCGGGTCCTGCCACGTGGCTGACTCTTCCCAGGCGGCTACTACCGGGATGGTGGACGTGACCGTACCGGACAGCGGATCGATCACCCGCAGCCCGCCATCGGTTCCGAGGACCAGTGCCTCGCCAGACGGTCCGCGGCCCAATGAGCGGAACGAGTAGCTGGTGCCGATGTCCACGAGCTGCATGGCGGCGGTTTCGGTGTTGACGAGCGAGATCCGGGTGGGCCGCTCGGGCTTGGCTGCCTTGTCCACCTTGTAATCACCCAGGATCACGGGCGACTTCTCCGAACCGGCCTGGTTCCCCAGCCGACCGTACGCGTCCGGGCTCGCTACCTTGGTGATGGCGCCGTCCTTGTAGATCAGCATGCCGTTCTCGCAGCCAACCACCACAGCTTCGCCCGCCGCAACGGCCTCGCCGTGGACTCCGGGGCAGTCCTCGTTGCGCACGATTTCCTTGCGATCCTGACCCTTGCCGGCTGAGAGCACGGCAATTCCGGAGCGGCTTTCCTCGTTGCCGAGGGTCGCCAGCAGCTTGCCGTCTTCGAGTTCGACGGCGACTCCGTGGTGTGCTTCCGGCGTCACATAGGTGTCCGCGGCGGGTAGTTTCCCGTCCTCCACCGCCGCGGACAGCGCGGACGTTGCAAAGCTCTCCACCTTGCCGGAGCCGTCGTTGAACAGCACGGTCTTACCCGCGTGGAGCACCACGTGACCAGCTTTGTCTGCCCCAAAAGCAAGGTCGGTCAGCTTGGGTTCGGTGACGTAGTGGTGGCTGTGGTCGCCATGTGGCTCGGTCCAGGCGCCCGCGTCGAAGAGGCGGAATGCGTCGCCAGTGGATACGAAGACGTGCCGGCCGTCCCCTGCCGGATTCAGGCGGTTGAAACCGGACATTTCGGCACTGCCCACCTGCTCAAGCGAGGTGGCATCGAGAACTGCGATGCCGGCGTCGTGCGTGTAAACGAGGCGCGGAGTCTGGGCTCCGGCCTCCTGTGGACTTGGCTTCGAGCTCGCTGTGGGCGCGGCATCCGCTGCGTTACCTGCCGAGCCGCCGGGCGCCGCGCAGGCGCTTAAAAGCAGTGCGGAAAGCCCGACGGCGGCAATCGGCTGTGCGCGGAAGCGACGTTTCCGCGGGGTGGGGACAGGGGGCATGGGGGTTGAGTGATGAGGCATGGGTTAAATGATATTGATTCTCATTTAGACTGCAAATCGAGATAAGCCCAAGGACCTGCCTCAATATTCTGTTGACAACAAAGTGTTGATATTCAAAGCTGGAACCATGACAGCAACCACAGGCACCCACGATGCTGCCGCGGCCGACCTTCAGTCCCAGGCAATCCGGCTGCTCCAGGACCGGGGCGCCTCGGACCTCCCGGCCCGGCCCTGGCTCCACGAACAGCAACCGCCCACCGCGATGGACCTGATCCAGCACGTGCTGTGGCGTTCCCGGGGACAAGACAACGTTCCTGCGCCCGACGCCCTGGATCTCCGCGCCGCCCTCACGCTGGTATCCGCCGCGCGAGCCGAGATGGACGCCGTCGAAACCGCGCTTTTGTTCCTTGCCCGGGCCGAAGGCCTGACCTGGCCGCACATCGCCGAGAGCCTTGGACTCCGCTCTGCGCAAGCCGCACAACAGCGCTTGGATCGGCTCTCAGATCGTCCCCATACAGCGGCAGGGCACTGACAATGGGGTCGATCCTGAGCGGCAATGGCGCCAGCGCAGGGACCGCCAACGGCGCGGCCAGGCTCATTCACGGACCCGACGAGTTCGGCCGTTTCCAGGGTGGGGACGTACTTGTCTGTCGCACCACTGATCCCGCCTGGACCCCCCTTTTCGGAATCGCCGCTGCCGTGGTCACCGAGACCGGCGGAACGTTGTCACATGCAGCGATCGTTGCCCGGGAGTTTGGGATCCCGGCCGTGCTGGGCGTTCGCGGCGCGATGGAGCTGCTGACCGACGGCATCCCGCTGTCCGTGGACGGGACATTCGGCACAGTGGAGTACCCGGCGGTGACCGAATGAGCGACGACGGCCTCCTCACGCTCCACGCCGTCCGCCTCCTTGGCTTCGCTGATACCGCGGCCGTTGCGGGGCGCTTTGCTCAAGACCTTGGCGCGGTTGAGTCCCAGCTGATCGACGCCGGCGTGAAGGGCTTGGTTTCGCACAGCACCTTTGCGGGGATCAGCGGATGGTCGCTGTCCAGCCTTGGCCGTGCCGAGAACGAGCGGCTGCTTGCACAGGAACTGGATCGCACCGGGGCCCGCCTTGCAGTCACAGACGTGCTGGATGAGTTCACGGACCTCAATGCGCCGGTAGTCAGCGCCTGCAGCGCCATCCAATTGCAGCCATCGAACAGTACGGAAGCCATGGACCTCCTGATTGGTGCTTTGGCTGCGTGGCGGCCGGCGGAAGCACGGTTGGCTGTTTTGCTGCCTCGATTCGCGGGCTATTCCGAGCGACTGCTGCGCGCACTGAAACACGCCGTACTGGACCCAGCCTGGTTGACGGCCACAGACAGGGAATCCTTCCACCGGGTGTGGTTCGAACTCCATGAGGATCTCCTTGCGACCCTGGGCATTCAGCGCGGCGGTTGAGCGTCTGGCCGCCGGGACAGCCGCGGCGGACTTACTGGCGTAACAGAAACCTGCCGACAGTAAACTTCCAGCATGAGCGACGCTGCCACCAATTCCGTGACCCTCCGCTTCCTTGCGGCCCCCACCGACGTTGGACACAGCGGGTCAGTCGACGCCGGCACCGTTCTTGAATGGGTGGACAAAGCGGCATATGCGGCGGCCGTTGGCTGGTCGAAGTCCTATTGCGTCACGGCGTACGTAGGCAACATTCATTTCGCCGACCCTGTTAACAGCGGCGACATGGTGGAAGTGACCTCCACGATTGTCTACACCGGCCGCTCCTCCATGCACATTCACACCGTTGTCAGCTCCCGGGATCCGAAGGGTGGACCGGAGACGATGCACAGCCAGTGCATGGTGATCTTCGTTGCCGTTGGACCTGACGGCAAGCCGATCCCCGTCCCCCAGTTCGCGCCCTCCACGCCTGCAGAGATTGAGCAACGGGATCACGCGCTGGCGCGCATCGAGGTCCGCGAGCAGATCGTCAACGCGATGAACGCCCAGGAATATACCGACGCCGGGACCGCCGAACGCGTCGTCCTGCGGTTCATGGCGTCCCCCACTGACGTGAACTGGGGCGGCAAGGTCCACGGCGGCATAGTGATGAAGTGGATCGATGAGGCCGCGTATGTATGCGCGTCACGCTACTCCGGCAAGGACACGGTTGCGGTGTTCTCAGGCGGCGTTCGCTTCTACCGCCCTCTGCTGATCGGCCATGTGGTTGAGGTGGAAGCTCGCCTTGTCTACACCGGCGGGAAGGGCATGCATATCGCCGTCCACGTCCGTTCCGGAGACCCCAAGACCCGGGAAATGAACCTGACCACGTACTGCCTTACCGTGATGGTGGCCCGCGATGAAACCGGGACGGCCGTGCCGATTCCCGAGTGGGTTCCCGTGTCCGAGGAAGACAAGAAACTGCACGCCCACGCCCGCGAACTGCTGGAAATCCGCGGCAGGGCACCGGGAAACCGGCTGCCGGACCACTTGCTGAAGGCGGCGGGCAAGTAGGGGCGGCTGCGAGGCTGCCCGACGAACCACTCAAGCATGGCCTACCGCCGTCGAATTGCTACAGCTGCCTCGATAATGGTGCTTAGGCTCGGCAGAAGCTCCCGGGTCATCAGTTCGTAGGCCTCAACACCCTGCCCGTATGGATCCGTCACATCGTCCAACTCAGGCGCATCAACGGACGCACTGTGTCGGTTACGATCTGCGGCAGCAACCACTTGCGTCCAGGAGCTGCCGCGGTATGACATCAATGGCATCCGCTGCAGGATCCGGGCGAATTCACGGAGCGTGAAAGTGCGCTTCAAGGCTGAGGGAGACGCGGCCAGTATGTCGGGGCGATGGGTCCGCGCGAGAGCCAGCACAAGGTCGGCATCGGCAACGCCGTTCTCTGAAATCTGGCGCGCACGAAAGTCGCGGAGGCTAGTGCCAAGCCCCGCTGCGATGTCACGGGACCCCCGTTGCGCTTGCTTGCCCACATGAGCGTAAGTGCCTGCGCTTGACACGGCAAAAGCTCCTGGCGATGCTTCATCCAACCCGGCCTGAAGCACCACTTCTGCCAATGGCGAGCGACAAATATTACCGGTGCATACCACCAGTATTCGGAAGGCGTCCGGGTTCGCGCGAGACACTCCGGGCGGCCCTTCAACGTGATTCACGTGCGTGCCCCCAAATCCCGACGTTGTGAAGAATACTGTTCCGCCTACGGCGACTTCCAGCCTGTAACTCCACAGTTTTCACCAAGCAATGCGTCCTTGCAAAATCGCCTTCATCCACCCATCACCGCATCGCCAAAAATACTAACTTTTCACATCACGATTACGGCATGAAGCCCACACCTTATATAGGGGGATATCGGTACATAGTAGGGGCAGCAATTGCACAAAGAGAACGTTGACCGAGTTCTGAGCTTCGTTGACAAGGGTTTGAGCGTCAGAATCGTTGGGGCTCCAGGGAGTGGTCGAACAAGCCTAACCAAGGGTGTTGTTGCGCGACTCCAGGAAGACGGCGCAACGGTCTATCCAATTTTCGCCACACCGGCGTTAAATTCTGTGCCTTTTGCCGGCATTCTTTCGCTGGGCTTGGACCTTCGTTCCCGAACAATCGGAATTCTGAGCATGGCCGATCTTCTTTCAGCGCAGCTGGCCAGGACCGAGTCGCATTTGATGGCAATAGATGGCATTGAAAACCTTGACCGCGAGTCGTTGGCAGTTGTGAATATCCTCCGGACCCGAGCCGACGTGCCATTGGTCGTCACCATGAATGACAGTCCATTTCGAGCGAAGACCCCGGCCGGGGAGCTGGGATGCATCCCCGAAGCCACAGTCGCCCTTCCGTCTCTGGGGTACGAACAGATAAACAGGTTGATCCTGAACGTGCTTGGAACACCTGCAGAAGTGGATGTCGTGGCACATGTCCTCACCAAATCCGGGGGCAATTTGAGGCTGGCCGTCCGAATCATCGAAAGCGCCGTGCTCAGCGAGCGTTTGGTCCTTAAAGACGATCGTTGGTGCATGAGCGGCGGCGGGTTGATGAATGAACACTTGAACGGGGCAGTTGAACTGCTGCTCCAAGGTTTGGACCCGGAAGAGGTTCGGGCACTGAACAAGATCTCACTTCTCGGACCCACTCCAGTTAGCCAGCTCGCTGCTACGGTTGGCGAAGAGACCTTGGACAACCTCGAAGTCGGTGGTCTGGTTTCAGTTGTCACCAGCCCGGAGGGCGCCGCAATAGCAACCGTTTTTCCACCAATAGTGGACGACTACCTGCGAGCTCACACTCTTGGATTCAGGAGGATCCTCCAAACCGCCGTGACAGGACATGTCGACGCGCAACGCGAGGACCATTCTTTGCCGGAGACCACAGACGACCTCCTGTCCGAGGCGGTGTTCAAGCTCAGAACTGAAATGAGCGGCAACCACGCGGCCGCAACGCGATACTTCCAACAGCGGCTGGAGTCCGTCGAAAGACACCTTTTCCAAACCTGGGAAAATGATAAGAGTCTCTCAAATGCCGTCGCGATTCTGGGTATCTACTGGGGGGCACC
The DNA here is from genome assembly GCF_042786555.1 of Paenarthrobacter sp. NPDC056912. Classification (NCBI taxonomy): domain Bacteria; kingdom Bacillati; phylum Actinomycetota; class Actinomycetes; order Micrococcales; family Micrococcaceae; genus Paenarthrobacter; species Paenarthrobacter sp. NPDC056912. The sequence goes on along the minus strand of NZ_JBHUCD010000006.1, from coordinate 246,102 downwards.
TACTGGCTCCTATCGAATCCAGGAAATACTCCGACTGACTGATACCAATTCCGGTGCGCAGGCCGACCTCTTCTTCTTCACCATGACCTGCTCATGGTGGAAATACACGACACAACATGATCTGCCCGGAGCAATAGAAGAATTGAGAACCCTGGCGTTCAATGAACCACTTCTCCGCCCAGACGCAGAAGCCTTTATCGAATTCCTCAATATGACCAGCGGTGGCCTCGACCATGCTGACAGGACGATTCTGCCGACTGCGGGGCAGAATCCCTATGAAGGTATCAACGCAACCATCCAGGGACTTCTCGAGCTGTATCGACTCAATCCAGATGGGGCATTGGGCATCATCGGGTCATCAGAAGGCCCTCAACACTTACGGCGGTTTGATTCATTCATTCATGGAATGGCGTTGTTCTCCGGTGGACGGGTTGAGGAGGCTCTGGTCCTGGCACTCGAGTCTCGGAGAAAGGCACTGCAGGACGTCGACCAGTTTGTCTTTGTGAGCCAGAGTTACATAGCCGCGCTGTCCCTTATTTATCATGGGCTCTTCTGCGAGGCCGAGTATCTGATGGGCCGCGCCTTTTCACTGGGCAGGCCGGCACTGCTCGTGAATTCCTTACACGAGGCCATGGTTCATCTCTCATCCATTCGGGAGATCGATGCCAGTGGCTCGCGCAAGCCGACGGCAGAAGTCCTCGATGTCGGACCGCTTCCTGGAATAGGAACGGGTTTGCAGTATTTGGTCGCCAGCCCCCCTGCCAGCGCCAAGGCATTTGACCATCGTGCCAGCACCCTCGTGGAGAAGTCCCTCAACCACGGTTTTGTTCTCGAAGCCATGCATACTGCCATCTTCGCTCTCGGCCTTCTCCCGGGCCCCAGGACCAGTGCCCTCCTGCACCGAATCCTGGGGGAACGAGGAATCACTGTCCACAACCAGCTACTTGCCGTTGCCGACGCAGCCATTAAGTGCGATCCCACTCTTTTGCAGCATCTCCTGGACACCTACGTATTGGACGGAGACACGTACCAGATCGCGATGCTCCTTCGCGGTGCTGAGCAAAGATGGCAGTTGAGTGGCGAGCCAGCGACCGCGGCCGAGATACGGCGGGTCGCCAAGGAGTTCACGGCCCGCTTCCAGCCGGTCGGAACGCTCCTCAACTTCAGGTCGGAACCCGCGGGCTCGTCCTTGACGCAGCGGGAAATCGAGGTCGCGCTGGTCGCCGGCCTACAAAGCAACCAGGACATCGCCGAAATATTCGGGATAAGCGTCCGGACTGTGGAGAGCCACATCTCCAATGCGCTAAGAAAAACCGATACCACAACGCGCAAGCAGCTCGCGGACCTGATCCAGAACGCTCCGAAGGCCGTACTTTCCGGCGCTGTCGGGAGTTTCCCCGACCACTCTGAGGGCCGGCCCAACGCCCGGCTTGAGAGCTAGGGCATCCAAGTGCCACATCAATCACAGTGGTCCGGTTTTCAGTCGCACAAGCGGCAGGAAAGAAGACTCATGGGCCAAGTTCAAGTCGTAAGCCCGCATCGTCAGTACACAGCACTCGTACATTGGGCAACTGCGTCGTTGCACGGCAGGGTGCACGGCAGCTTCGTCATCGTAGACGGCACCCTGCCGGAACTTGAAGATGAAGTCGCGGTACTGGTTCGGGGTGGGAAGCGTGTGCTTGTCTACGGAGGCGTTCTTCACAGTTCCCGTGTCCTTCGCCTCATGCGACTTGGCCTGCGAGGTTACGTACCGGATACGGCAACACTCAAAGTCCTGCTGGGCGCGATCAGATGCATCGCCAACGACGGCATGCATCTGCCGTTCGACCCCGCTTCGGGTGGGGAGCCAATCACCTTGACTGCTGCTGAGACAGCCGTCGCAGACGCCTACTTTTTGGAAGCCCAGGAGCAACCTCGAATCGAAGTGGCGAAGCGCTTGGGTATCGCTGACTCAACGCTCAGGAACCACTTGTCATCCATTCGGCGCAAATTGGGAGTTGGCCCCCGAGCAAGCCGGGCAGCGGTGGGCCGACGCTACCGCGCCATCGTTCAGTAACGCTGCAACCAGGCCCGAAAGCAGCTTCGCCGGTCTTCACCCTTAGGCCCCGCCACCCGAACCTACGAAGCCGGACCTGAACTCAACTCAAGTTGTGACACTGTCTGTCTGGAAACCACGGTGTTCGGCCACCACCGGCGACCGAGAGACCCGACAGACCATCCCGAGGCCTCCCACATCGAGAAATCCAGTATGTTCCGACCATCAATAATCTTGCGCGAGCTCGTCTGCGCGGCCAGGACGTCAGGGGATAGCGCCTTGAACTCATCCCACTCGGTGAGCACAAGAATGAGTTCTGCATCCTTCACAGCATCCCGCACGGAACCCATGTAGTTAAGCTGGGGGAAGCGGTTGAAGGCATTGGCGTTGCCTGCTGGATCATAGACGGATACCTCCGCACCTTCATCGAAGAGCTTTTTGGCGATATCCAAGGCAGGAGAGTCGCGGACGTCATCACTGTCAGGCTTGAAGGTGACGCCCAGAATGGCAATCTTTCGCTGAGATAAGGAGCCGAGCATCGCCCGGGAAAGCCGCACCACACGAGCGCGACGCCTCAAGTTGATCTGGTCGATTTCACGGAGGAAGCCCATGCTTCGCTCCAAACCCAGCTCGCCTGCCCGCACCTGCACTGCCCGGATGTCCTTTGGCAGGCAGCCACCGCCGAATCCAACCCCGGCATTCAGGAAACTGCGGCCTATCCTCGCGTCCAGGCCAATCGCGTCCGCCAAAATGCGAATGTCGCCTCCTGCCACTTCGGTCACCTCAGAGAACGCATTAATGAAGGAGATCTTTGTAGCCAGGAAAGCATTTGCCGCGACCTTGACCAGTTCCGCTGTTTCGAAATCCGTGGCGATCAGTGGCACACCTCCTGCGATAGCGGTCGCGTACACCGCGCGCAAAACTTCCTCGTGCTCGGACGACTCCACCCCAATGACAAGTCGGTCCGGGGTAATGGTGTCGGCTACAGCAAATCCTTCCCGGAGGAATTCAGGGTTCCAGGCAATATTGACTGAGACGTTTGGACGCTTGTTGTCACGAATGATTTCCCTCAACTGCCTGGTGGTTCCCACCGGCACAGTGGACTTTCCCACAATCAGGGCATCTTTCGTGATGTTCCGGGCAAGAGAGGTGGCGGCAGACTTCACGAAAGACATGTCGGCTCCACCATCTACCGCCCGCTGCGGCGTTCCCACACTGATGAAGTGGACGTCGCCCCAGGCTCCAACTTCCTGGTACGACGAGGTGAAACGAAGACGTCCGCTATTCACGTGCTTCCTGAGCAGCTCGGGGAGGCCAGGTTCGTGGAACGGCAGTTTTCCCTGCGAAAGCTGCGCGACCCTCAAAGGGTCAACGTCGAGCCCGAGAACCTCGAATCCGAGTTCGGCCATGCAGGCGGCGTGTGTAGCACCAAGGTAACCAGTGCCGATGACGGTAATGCGCATGAATCCTCGCTTTTTGATGATCAGATTTGAATGGTCACGAGAGACGGAAGAACTTTTTGGCTATTTCTGGATGCGGGATCGGATTTCGCGCACTTCTTTGAGGATTTGCAGGCTGTCGCTCAAACTCCGCCAAAGCCTGTGCACCCTGTGGGGGAATTGCTGCCAAATATTTGTGTGGCGAAGTCTCAGATCGTGCCACCCGATGGAGTCCCGGGAAGGGAAAAGCGCGTGCAACAGCGCAGCCGGCTTCCTGTGCCACGGAATTTCGATGAGGTGAAAGAGCCGGAGCGTCGCCGACCTTTGGGCCGTCGTCCGCAGAACCCAATCCAAGGGCGGTTCTCGAAAGTCAAGGACGCTTGTCTCCGGGATGCTGGCGAACACCGGGCTCAAGGGCCCCAGCGCCCCCAGCTCAGAGGCTCTGTCGAAGTGTTCCTTGGGAGATATGCAGATCTTCTCCCGGCAAAATGCGATGTCGCCCTCAAGGACACCCGAGGCCGGACCGCGAAGTGCGTGCAGCAGCGTCACAAGAAGGGCATCGTTACTCGAAAGCGTCCACGCGGGGCGACCACCAAGCTCGACGGATTGCCTGGACTGCCATAGAAGCTCGAACACCGTTGACTCGTCGGCATAGAACCCCGGGAACCTCCAATGAACGTCTATGTCAGAAGGCCACCGTGGATGAAGGAGGGTCTTTGAGTGATCGGGAAATGCTTCAGACACTCTGTGGATCCTAGGCTCCCATCCTTTTCGCTCAAGCTCGTTCAGCAGAAGGGTCATGCCCGGACGATCCACAAGGACATCCAGATCGCATGATGGCCTCTGCAGGCGGGCACCGACCAAGGTGGCTGCCGGCCCTTTGATCAGCAAGACCCGTATATTGCTTTCCTCCGCAATGTGGGACACCAGCGCGGCAGACAAGTGGATCGATTCGTTGATGCTGAGAACTTGCTCCGGTGTCGACGCTTGAACGTGTGTTGGGGACACAGGCACGGCTAGTTCCTGAAACTGTTCCGGTTCGCGTTGAACCACGCGTATGTCGACGCGATGCCTTCTTCCAAGGGAATACGGGCGCTCCAACCAAGAGACTCAAGCTTGCTCACGTCCATGAGCTTGCGCGGCGTACCGTCGGGTTTGGCTGCGTCCCACTCAAGAGCCCCTTCATAGCCGACGGTGGCTGCGATCATTTCGGCGAGGTCCTTGATGGTCAGGTCTGCTCCAACTCCAACGTTCACGTGTTCTGCTGCGTCGTAGTGTTCCAACAGGTACAAACATGCGTCTGCGAGGTCGTCCACGTGGAGGAACTCCCGTCTTGGCGCACCAGTACCCCAGTTCGTCACTGATGCTTCCTCACCTGCTCGAGCCTCATCGAAGCGGCGGATGAGTGCTGGCAAGACATGGGATCCAGTCTTGGAAAAATTGTCGCCGGGGCCGTACAGATTGGTCGGCATGGCCGAGATCCAAGGGAGGCCGTACTGACGACGCACGGACTGCACCTGCAGAATCCCGGAGATCTTAGCTATCGCATATGCCTCGTTGGTCTTCTCCAACGGTCCCGTGAGCAGATACTCCTCCTTCAAGGGCTGGGGAGCCAACCTTGGGTAGATGCAGGAGGAACCCAGGAACAGCAGGCGTTCCACGCCATACTTTTGGGCGGCGTCCAGAACGTTCACTTGAATCTGAACGTTTTCGCTGAGGAATTCCGCTGGATAGGTCTGGTTTGCCAGAATGCCCCCCACCTTGGCGGCCGCCACGGCCACATAGCGGGGCCTCTCCTTTTCAAAGAACGCAAAGACATCCGATCGGTTCCTGAGATCGAGTTCCAGGGATGTCCGCCCGACCATATTCGTGAATCCCTCAGCGGCCAGCCTTCGCCAAAGAGCGGAGCCTACGAGACCTCGGTGCCCCGCAACGTAAAATGCGGCAGACCGGTCGAGCCTGCCCGGCGTGAAAGCTGTCATCGGGCCTGGACCGTCCAACTCGGCAGTTCTACGGCATCAATCCAAGGTTTCCCTGCGCTCTCCAAGGCCGCGATATCGGCATCAACCATGAGGCGGGCCAGCTCCGGCGTCTTGACCATCGGTTCCCAACCCAGCTTGCTCTTGGCCTTCGAGTAGTCGCCTATGAGGGCCTCCACCTCCGTGGGACGAAGGTAACGCTCGTCAAAGCGGACGTGATCCTCCCAGTTCAAATCTGCGTGTTCGAAGGCGTATCGAAGAAAGTCTTTTACCGTGAATCCCTCATTCGTCGCCAGCACAAAGTCGTCCGGTTCATCGGCTTGAAGCATGCGCCACATTCCCTCTACATACTCCGCCGCATAGCCCCAGTCACGGACGGCCTGAAGGTTTCCCATATAGAGCTCCGACTGCTGACCAGCCTTGATGGCAGCTACAGCACGAGTGATCTTGCGTGTCACGAAAGTCTCCCCGCGACGGGGCGACTCGTGATTGAAAAGGATGCCGTTTACCGCGAACATCCCATACGCTTCCCGGTAGTTCTTGGTTATCCAGTAGCTATAGACCTTTGCAGCCCCGTAGGGGGATCGAGGATAGAAGGGGGTCCTCTCGTCCTGCGGCGGCGGTGTAGCGCCAAACATCTCGGATGAGGAGGCCTGGTAGAAGCGTGTCTCAATGCCGGCCATGCGCACGGCTTCCAGGAGCCGGATTGTGCCGATTCCGGTGGTGTTCCCTGTATGCTCCGGTTCGTCAAAGGAAACCCGGACGTGGGACTGGGCTGCCAGGTTGTACACCTCGTCCGGGCCGATTTCGGCCAGCAACGTCACCAGTCGCGCGCCATCCGACAAGTCACCATAGTGGAGAAAGAGCCGTGCGTCCTTGTTGTGAGGGTCCACGTAGAGATGGTCGATGCGGGCAGTGTTGAAAGTGGAGGCACGGCGAATGAGGCCATGAACCTCATAACCTTTCGCCAACAATAGTTCGGCGAGATAGGAGCCATCCTGCCCCGTAATCCCGGTGATAAGCGCTTTCCTGGCCAAGGTTTTCTTCCTTCTTGTTGTGCTAAATGAATGCGGCAAACTTCAGCCAGCTGAATCTCGTCGGGACGCCAAGGCGCTCAGCCAGTCGACGTAGTTGTCAATGGCGCTCTCTTCTGACAGAAATTTCTCGCTGTAGTGCCGGCCCGCAGCGCCGTAGTCTTCGGCAGAAACAGGGTCTTCCTGGAGCTGCTCTATTGCGGCGACCAAGTCAGCGGGCACCCCCGGATCAACTCGGAGGCCAGCCCCGGCCACCGCCATCTCATGTGATGTCGCACTGCCGCTTTCCGTTGCCGCAACAATGGGGCGACCGGTGACGAAATAGCTGGTCAGCTTGCTGGGCACGGACATATCCCTGACTCCAGGGCGTTCGTTGACAATGAGGACGTCGGCGGAGCGCAGCGCCTCTGAATAGGCACGGTCCGGAAGCGGCTCGATAAACTGCAGCCGCTCGGCGCCGTCGCCCTTGGATTCAAGAACACCCCGCTGATTCCCGTTGCCCAACAAGACGAAACGAACATCGCTTCCGCTGCGCCCAGCAAGGTGAGCGGCATCGATCACGTTCTCAAGCCCCTGTTTGAGGCCCATATTGCCGGCATGGAGGGCTACAAAATCCTCGGGCGCCCAACCGAGGCGATCGCGGGCGGACGTCCTGTCAAAGGATGGGTGGTGCTGGACATGGGTCCAGTTCCTGATGATCCGAACCTTGGCCGCGGGTACGCCGAGCTCGTTTACCACGTGACCACGGAACCGCTCGTGGATCACGTTCACCCCATCTGCGGCCTTGAGGATCGTGGATTCGAGGCGCTTCATCAGAGGAGCAAGACGGGAAGGCGCGTCGCTTGTCTCTTCCATTCCCTTGCTATACAAATCCTGAACCCAGATACCGACCGGGATACCGAAAAGTCGTGCGCGTAGAACAGCAAAAGACGCAGAGAACAGGGCGGGGCTCACCACGAGCACGACGTCCGGCCGGTGCCAGCGCTGAAAGACGGTGCGGGCCCCGAACGTGACCTCCATGATGAGGCGGCCAAGTCCATTGGGTCGCTTAGGAACCGTGGAACGCAGGCGCTTGACGGTCACAGAGCCGTGGGTTTCCTTCATGGAAAGCCCCGTGTAACCGTCCGCAATCTTCCACTCGGGGTAATGCGGGTACCCGGTGAGAACACTTACAGTGACACCTCGAGCGGCAAGACCTTGCGTGAGTTTCGTTGTATATGGGGCGTTGCCGCTGGGTTCCGGAGCGTAGTTAAGACCGGCGACCAGAACCTTCATGAGCCCAAAAGTGAAGTGCTGAGAAGCAACGGTCCAAAAAGCGTTACCACGAGTCCCACCACAATTCCCGCAATCAATGCGATTCGTCGCCCCTTGTAAGTAGCTGGAAGCCGTAGGTCGGCAGGGGTTCCCTGTCCGCTCCGAAGCCCTTGGCTTTCCGGTACAACGTGGTCTGCCGGTGCATGCGCAGGGTCTGTGATTGTTGGTGAGCGATCCAGCACAATCGTCGTGGTGTCCATTGCTCCTCGTCATTCGTTCTTTCGGATACCAATCGATTGTGTTGTGCGGCTCGCGACGCGTAGACGAAAAAGGTGGCCGGTTCTACGTAGTGAGATGGGCGATCTCGACGCGAATCCGTGAAGACTGCACCATCAGGCCGTTCGTCGGTGCATTGCCCCAAGCACCCGGATTCGATCCCTCCGTAGGCGTCTTCGGATGCATACGTGTGACCGCGTCGGACTTCTGCGTGTCGGAGCTGGGATCCCGTGGGGCTGACCGGTCGACGACACGCAGGAGCCTGAGCCGGCCATACGTATGACGGTGCAGCCCTCCACGGAGGAGCTGCAGGGGCTTTCGGGTGACAGCTACCCGATAGATCCCGCAGCATTCCACCGGAGCGGGATTATGCACTTCACTCTTCACTCGAAGCATGTCTATACGGAGACGGTGGCGGCATTTTCATCTACGGGTCGTCGCAGCGCACAGAGAATCTAGTGGTTATCCGAATGACAGAATGACGAGGAGCAATGGACACCACCACCAAGGCGCTGGTTTGTTCACCACCGGTTGCAGGCCCCGCCCAGACCTTGGTGCGCCAAAGATGAGTCCGCTCAAGCTTTCCGGTTTTACCGGTATCGGCTACAACAAAGGCCGTGGGGTTCTCTGGCAAGTAGCCTGGTTCGCGGTTCAGAACCTTCTGTTTCAGACATGGTGGTGCCCGTCATCGCTCCGTGTCCACATCCTCCGGTTCTTCGGCGCCTCCGTTGGCCAAGGTGTGAAGATCCGACACGGCGTCATGGTTCATTGGCCTTGGAAGCTAAGAATTGAGGACAACGTCTGGATAGGTGTCGACGCGTGGATCCTCAATCTGGAGCCGGTCACCATCGGCTCGGATTCCTGCATCTCCCAGGGCGTCCTTCTCTGCACCGGCAGCCACGCCTTTGATTCCCCCACGTTTGAATTCGACAACGGTCCAATCTCGGTGGGAAGCGGGTCCTGGATCGGCGCCCGGGCAACAGTCTTGCGCGGGGTGAGTGTAGGCGACGGATGCCTGGTGGGAGCTTCAGCCCTTGTAGTGAAGGACGTGCCATCGGGCACGCGCGTGCTGGCTTCGATGGGCGTCTCCCGGGTCGTTCAGGCGGGACAACAAGCCGGCGAGATGCTTTGAGCACGCTGGCCGTCTGGATCGGACTCTGTTTGGTGGTCAGCATCGTCTGCGTTCGACGGATGCACATCGTCTTGGCAGGCGTCATCGTCGTAAGAATTCTCGTTCCTGGCGTCGTCCAGAACGAAGTGATGCCCGGATTGCATCCCTCGACTTACTTGTTCCTGGTTTTCCTCATGGTCCACGCAGCATTCGCCCCAAGAACGCTTGTGCGGGTTATCCGTGCGGCGGGCGTTTGGCCGCACATGGTTTTGGCCGGCATAGCGGCCGTCATGATGACCGACGTCGGCAATCCCGGCAGCGCTGGACTGCTGGACACCACGATGTTCGTGCTTGGGATTGTGTGGGCACCGTTCTACGTGTTTGTCTTCATGCGCTATTCGATCCGGTCCACGCGGACTGCGGGAAGAACCTATTTGCTTACCTTTGTGCTTTTGGCTGTCACGGAAGCCGTGTTGGCACAGATCCAAGTGGCAACCGGCCGTCCCATTGTCTGGGAAAGCGATTTTTCAAGGATCTGGCTCTCAGGAACCCGCTCCGAGCTCGGCGCCGCAATTGGCACGTTTGGCCATGGCATCCAGGTCGGTGTCTTTTTTGCGGCCCTCATGCCGCTGCTTGCCCTGATTCCGTCCTTGCTTCTTCGGTATGCACTGGCGGCAGCCCTGCTCGTCACAGTGCCACTGGCCTATGGACGCATGGGCCTGATCCTGTCGGTGATCGGATTCGTCTTCCTCGTAACGGTAGGAAGCCGCCACGTCATCCGCAGCCTTCTCTTTGGAACGGCGGCGATAACAGGACTGCTGCTCAGCATCCAGGGCGTAGCCGGCGAGAAACTCCTGCTGAAGTTCGAAGACGACAATGGATCAGCAGCATTGAGAGTCGCTGCCTTCGACTGGTTTTGGGCACATACAGATGAGTTCCTGGTGGGAGGCTACCTCGGAAGCCGGGACCTCAAAGGGGAAGGCACTTTGGGTTCCAGCTTGGAAAACGGCTACTTCATGCTGGCAATCATGTTTGGAATTCTGGTTGTCCTGGCATTCATCGCTTTTATGCTTTGTCTACTTTTTGGCCAGATCGACATCAAGGAAAGACATAGCTGGCCGGGAGTCGCTTCTGCTGCCCTCATCCTCGTCTCAATCAATGGCTACAGCTCCATCGGCGCAAACTCCATAGACATTCATCTTTTCTGGTTTGTACTCGCGATGGCAGGCTTCCTTTCCCAACGAAAGCCCTCTCCTAGCCCCAACTCCCCAGCCCGCAAAGCGTTTCCGTTGCCAGGCCCGCCTCGCCATACCTTGCCCAAGGCAGGAACCGGTTTGGGCAAGCATGGATGGACATCATGACCACCACGCGTCCCATCCAAGAGGAAAGTCACGGCAGCCGGATCTTCTACGCAGTGGCCGGCACCGCAGTTACTCCTCTTATCTCACTGGCAACGGCTCCCATCCTGGCCCAAACCCTTGGTGTAGAAGGACGGGGAACTCTTGCTGCCGGAATGGCTCCTATGCTCTTCGCCGTCGCCGTCGGAGCGCTGGGCATGCCGGAGGCACTGACTTTTTATGTTGCAAGGCAGGCAAGGGGTGCCCGCCGGGCAGTACGGCGGGCGTTTGGCATCTTGACTCTACTGGGCGCAGTCGCCGCGGCACTGGTGGCATTGAGTGCCCCGGTCCTCTCGGGTGGCAACACCGAGGTGGAGCAACTCATTTTGATGACGGCGATACTGACCATTCCCACATTCTGGGCCTCCATTCCAAACAGCGTCCTGGCCGGCACTCATGCTTGGAAGCGCGCAGCCGTGCTGGATCTGGGGCTGTCAATACTACGTCTGGTTCTCCTTTCCGTCTTGGCAATGTCCGGTCTTTTGGTCCCTGGGACAGCGACCGTTGTGATGCTTGGGCTCCCCTTGCTGAAGGGTCTCCTGACCATCCCGTACCTCATCGCATACCGTCGAGGATCCCGGAATGCCACCGCAAAGAGAGTACGCCTGCTCAACTACGGCAGTCGATTGTGGGTTGGTTCGCTGGCCGGGGTTGTGCTGTTGCGACTCGACCAACTGTTGATGGTCCCGTTGGGAGGCCCGATTCAACTTGGGCTCTACGCCGTTGCGGTGAGTTTGGGCGAGATCCCCGCTGTGCTTGCGGGGGCCGTTCGCAACGTCGTGTTTTCCTCTGATGCGGGAGGCTCGCACGACGGTGAGAACACAGCCCGTCTGCAACAGACTGCACGTCTGACCGCAGCAGCAGCGGGCTTGGCGAGTATTGGCATAGGCGTCCTCCTTCCATGGGCCATCCCGATGTTATTCGGGGCAACGTTTAGTAGCGCGGTCGCCGTCACCTGGGTAATCCTTGCGGGGGTAACCCTTGGTACCCCTGGCTCAGTAGCAGGCGCTGGATTGAGCGCCCGGGGACGCCCGGGTCTCCGGAGCTGGGGAATGGTCATCGCGGCTGTAGTAAACACGTTAATCCTCCTAGTGACGGTACCCGTGCTGGGCGCAATGGGAGCCGCCCTGTCAACTCTTGCGGGAAACGTCGTTGCGGGGACCATGAATATCTTTTCGCTGCGCACACACTTCGGGATGAGCATCCGAGGCTTCTATGGGCTTAGATCCCAGGACATTCAGCTGGTCCTGAAAACGCTAGTAAAAACGACAGGAAAGAAGGAAGCAGATGCCTCTTCCAAGTAGTCCCGGGCGCCATCTCGCCCTCGACAGCGCGCTACCCAGAGTCCCTCGGCTGGTGTACAAAACGGCGCTAATCGCTACCCTGCGCCTCCGGAACCGCTTCTCCCGGCGAGTAGTGACGGGAACCGCGGGAGTCGCCGTGAGCATGACCTCATATGGGCGCCGACTGGGAATCGTCGCTCATGCACTGGAATCCATTGCGGCCGGCTCGGTGCTTCCGTCCCGAATGATCCTTTGGATCGACGAGCCGGACTTCGACGTGTCCGCGTATCCCATGCTCCAACGTCTGGAACACCGCGGACTGGAAATCCTCCGTTGCGAGGACCTTGGGCCGCATAAGAAGTACTTCCCGTACTGCCGCGATTTCGCTGACCATGGCCTACTGCTCGCTCTGGCCGACGATGATGTGATGTACCCGCGCCGTTGGCTTGAAGGCCTCATTAGCGCCGCGGGACAGGACCAGATCCCGAGCTACCGGGCACACAGAATCGCCACCGATTCAACTACCGGAGGCATAGCGCCCTACAACACATGGCAACCCGCACCGGTGGACTCAGCCAGTCATGCGAACTTCATGACCGGGGTGGCAGGAACGCTCCTGCCACCACAATTTCAGAGGGTGTTGAGGGATTCCGGGACTTCCTTTCTTCAGCTGGCCCCCCGCGCGGACGATATCTGGCTGAATGCCTTGGCAATCCGCAACGGATTTCGACGACGGGTGCTTGACGCTACCGGGCAGCACCTCACCATATACCCCCGATCACAGGAGCAGGCCCTGCACAACGAGAACGTGAGCGAAGGCAAGAACGACACCCAATTGGCTGCAGTTTTCGGCGCTGTTGATGTCGCAGCCATTGCCACCGACATTGCCGACCGCCGATGAGTGAATCAAACTCAGGCGCATCCGCCAACCTCATGAAGACTCTTCTTGTCCACCCCTTCGGAAACGAGAATGTCCGGCAAACCCTCACCGCACTGAACGAGCACAGCCTCCTCTCTGCCTTTGTGACCTCGATCGGCTGGACCGCCCCGGAGGCAATGTCGTGGCTCCGACCTGCAAAGTCCTTGGTTGAGCGCCGGCTCTTCCCCATGATCGGGAGTCAGCACCTTCACGTCGCGCCCTCGAGGGAACTCATCCGCAACGTTCTTTTACGAGCGCAGCCCGCACCACTAAGGCGTCTCGGCGCAGCCTCGGGTCCGCTCTCGGCGCATTGGGTTGCTGATCAAGTGGAGACCAAGGCGATAAAAACGCTCAATAGGCTGAAGCGCCCGGCAGCGGTCTATGGGTACTCAACATTCGCTTCGCGAGTGTTCAGTGCTGCGCGGGAACGCGAAATGGAGACCATTTTGGAGGTTCCCCACGTTCATTGGGCAACCACCAAGTACTGGGCTGAACGGCTCGTTGACCAAGTCCCTGGCTGGGCTGTGACAGCACGGCAGGACCTTACCCAAAGCAAAGTCCATTCCTTGGAGACGAGTGAGATCGAGTTGGCGACGCGTCTGATTTCGCCGTCTGCCCAAGTCACGGAGAGCCTGCGCGCGGCAGGCGTGAACGGTCAGATTGTTGAGCTCCCCTACGGCTGTCCGGACGTCCTTCCCGGGCAGGCACCCCTGGCGTGGGACGGTGTAGGCCCACTTAAAGTGTTGTTTGTCGGACGCATTGTCGGCATGAAAGGAATAGCGGATGTGGTGACCGCAGCCAAAGCCCTGAAATCGTCCGCAAAATTCACTGCAATCGGCATCCTGCCCGGCGAGACGTTCCCCGCGCTCGAGGACATGCTCGGGGTAGTCGACTACCGCGGCACAATGCCCAGAAGCGACATTCTCCAGGAGATGCGGAAGCACCACGTGCTGCTGCTTCCCAGTTTGGTTGAGGGCCGCTCGCTCGCCGCATTGGAGGGACTGAGCCAAGGCCTGCCCGGGGTGGTCACACCCGGAAGCGGTGTGGACGACCTCGTGGGCCAAGGGGCAGGGGCGGTCGTTGATCGCTTTGCACCAGAGCAAATTGTGGCCGAACTACAACGGTTCATCGACGATCCTGGACTGGTGGAGGAACAAAGCGCCAAAGCGTTGGAGCTTGCCCGAGCATCGGGGTGGGGACCCTTCCGCGAGGGTATCGCCGATTTCGTGCAGGAGATCGGAAGTGCTGTCCATGGCCGGTAGTTTCGTTGATGGGCAACTGAAAGAACCGCTCAGAATTGCCTTAGTGGCCCACGTCTTTTATCCGAGTGTTGGCGGAGTTGAGATTACTGCGGACATCCTTGCTCGGGAATTCATGTCCCGGCACGGAGCCCACGTAGTTGTGGTCACCAATACGGCTGAACCGGACAAAAACAGAGAGTTTCCCTACCGCGTCTTCCGGCGTCCTTCACCTCTGCAGCTCTTGAAGGTGATCCGCGGGGCCGACGTCATTTTCCACAACAATCCAGCGATCTCTCTTTGGTGGCCCCTGGCCCTGATTCGGAAGCCGTGGATGGTGACACTCAGGATGTGGATCACCATGCCGGGCCAACGGCTCAACCGCTTCGAGCGAATCAAGTACGGCCTCAAGTACCGCATTATCGGCCGGGCAGATGTGATCGCCGCCAACAGCAAAGTCTTGGCGGATCACGTTGACCAAGCGGTTGAGGTTATTCCAAACAGCTACCGGGACAAGTTCTTCTCGGTTCTCGACAACGAAGTCCGCGATCCCCTCGGAGTGGTGTACCTCGGCCGCCTGAGCGAGGACAAGGGCGTGGACCTACTCATCGAGGCCGCAGCGAAGCTTGCCGGAGACATCGAGGGCTTCTCACTCACTGTTGTGGGGGATGGAACCGAACGCGAACGGCTTGAAAGGCTCGCCGACACCAGTGGCTTGGGTTCCGCCGTCAGATTCCTGGGATCCCGTGGACCTGAGGAGGCCAATCGCATTCTGAACCGCAACTCCATTGTTGTGATTCCCAGCCGGATGCCCGAGCCCTTCGGCACAGTGGCAATCGAGGCGGCAGCAGCCGGCTGCGTTGTGCTCTACGCCAACCACGGCGGGCTTCCCGATTCGGCTGGCGAACACGCTGTGGGCTTCACTCCACGCAATGCAGATTCCTTGCACGATCGTCTCCGTGAACTGCTCCTCAATCCGGAAGAAGTCGATGCCCGACGGGAAAATGCCCTGAAACATGCAGATCGACACAAGGAAAGCGTCATGGTGGACCGCTACTACGCAGCTATTTTACGAACCTTGAAGGAGGCCGGGCGTGACAAACGACCATAGTTCCCGTCTCCGAATCGTCCAAGTGGTAACGCTGGTCAGCCCGGACGGATCATACGGTGGACCCGTCCGTGTGGCGCAAAACCAGGCCCAGTCTCTCTCGGCACGTGGACACCAGGTCCAGGTGTTCGCGGGCGTGCAAGGCAAGGTCCACCCGCAGTACTTCGGTGCCGGCGTCACCACCCGTCTCTACAAAGCCCTGAGCCTGATTCCCGGCACCGGGTTTGCCGGGATGGCTTCTCCGGCAATGCTCCCTGCCCTCTGGCATACGCTCAAGGGTGCGGATGTTGTCCACCTGCACCTGGCCCGTGACTTGGTGATGCTCCCCGCAGCCCTGCTTTGCCTGCTAAGGGGTGTTCCCTTTGTGGTCCAAACGCACGGAATGATCGACGAAACGGATAGGAAACTCGGGAAGGTCCTCGACTGCCTGATAACCGTCCGAGCTCTCCGCGCCAGCAAACGTTGCTTTTGGCTGACACCCGAAGAACGGGATTCCCTCAGGGGCCTTCTCGGCGACCGAGACGGATCGCTCGATCGGCTCGTCAACGGTGTACCGGCGTCGGACATCATCGCGAAAGCCCCCGGAGCCGCCGTCGAATTTCTCTACCTGGCCCGTCTCCAGAAGCGGAAACGACCCTCCATTCTGATCGAAGCAGCGGCTCTCTTGGCCACGTCCAGGGACACCCCGATCAGCGTGGCTTTGGTGGGGCCGGATGAGGGAGAAGAGCACGCAGTTCGACGGCGCATTAAGGCACTGGGCTCGACGGCCCGGATTCGACTGGAGGGCGCACTAGAGCCCAGCCGCACTCTTGAACGGATGGGCAAGGCGTCCGTGTTCGTGTTGCCGTCGATTAATGAACCGTTCCCGATGAGCGTTTTGGAGGCAATGTCCGTTGGCCTCCCCGTAATTGTCACTGACAGCTGCGGGCTCGCCCCCTTCATCATGGATTCGGGAGCCGGGATTGTCTGCGATGCAACAGTCGGGGGCCTTGCCGCGGCATTGCGCCGCTACATGGAAGATCCGGGCCTATGGGAATCATCCTCGGCCGCCGCCCTCCAGCTCACCCGGAAAATGTTCTCCATGGGGAGCGTCGCAACGCAACTCGAGGCGGTTTACGGAGAAGTGAAGAGCCATCGGACAGTTCCGATAGCCACTGACGCCGCCCCCGGCGGCCACTGAGAACACGTTGAAATGAACACTGAGGTGGGCTGAATTGCTTGCATTCAGAGAAACCGGACCATGAAGGTCCGAGAAACAGGTGCAATGGAAGTGAAGCAGTTCTGGCGCAAGTCAAAGGCAGTGGCTGAAGTACCCAGCCATGGCGAAAAGCGCGTCGCGCTTCTGAATCTTGAACAGGGCTCCCCCTTGGTCATCCTTGGGACGGCGGTTGATATTTGGGACCTCCTGGACGGGACACGCACAGAGACCGAAATATTCAAAGAGTTGAACAGCGTCTTTTCCCCCGCTGACCGGACCGCCATGGAAGAACAGGTTCGGAGCTTTCTGGCCGAACTCGCCCGCAACGGCCTCGCCGGGACCAACAGCACAGCCGGGCGTCCGCAGCGAGATACGGAGACAGGCATTCCATAAGCCCCTCAGTGCAGCCGTTCCATCCGGAGACTAAAACTACAGTCTGGAACAGGTATGCGCCTGGCATGCATCGAGAGGACCACGCAATTGCTGCAGGACGAAGAACCTCGCGGAATGTCAGGTAATGACCTTCTTTCCGCAGTCCGATCACATTGGATCGGGATCCTACTCATTTCAGTAGTTTCGATCGGAGGCTCATTGGGCTGGTATGCCCTCCAGCCGAAGGTCTATGCCGCTGAATCGAGTGGCATCGTGGTAGCGACGGGAGCGGAAAACCTTGGGCTGTCCTTGGCGGGCGATAATCTGGCCAAATCCAAAGCCAAGAGCTATCAGTCAGTGGGCGAGTCCACAAAGGTTGCGGAAAGCGTTGTCGAGAAATTGGGGCTGAAGGCATCCGCGCAGGACATTGCACGAACCATCACGGTAAGCGTCCCACTTGACTCGGTTGAGATCCGGATCAGCGCCAGGTCCTCAGATCCCCAAACGGCCCAGAATGTGGCTGATGCGTGGGTTGAAAGGTTAGCAGCCCAAGTTTATGAGCTGGACAAGGGGAATGCGAGCCCCGGATCCGAGCCTGTTACCAAAATCGTCCCCTTGGCAAAGGCCAGCCTGCCCTCTGCCCCCGTTTCACCACTGTTAAGCGCTACCTTGGGAATCGGGCTTGCAGCCGGTTTGCTGATCGGATTGGCCTACGCACTTGCCCGTAACCACCTGGATCGAAGAATCCGTGCAGCGTCTGAAATTGAACGGCTGTTTGGCCTGGCCGTAGTGGGCACCTTGCCGACGGACAAACGGCTCAACGAAAAGTCGCGGGTGCTGGAAGAAGCTACTGGAATGCAACGCGTGCCTGGCGGACACGCCATGGCCGAAGCCCTCAGGGAACTTCGCACCAACTTGACCTTCATTGATGTGGACAATCCTCCCCGCATCCTCCTCATCACCAGTTCCCTCCCCTCCGAAGGCAAGAGCACTGTGACCAGTAATCTGGCCGCGACTATTGCCGCCGCCGGCATGGACGTCATCGTCGTCGACGCCGATCTCCGCAGACCCACCGTTCATAAGGTGTTCGGTGTGGTGCCGGACGCCGGCGTGACTGATGTGCTCACAGGCCGCGCATCCATTGATGACGTCCTTCAAGTGTGGGGCCCCAACGGTCGCCTCAGCATCCTGACGGCGGGTCGGATCCCGCCGAATCCCTCCGAACTCCTTGGATCGCGAGCTATGGGACAGCTCCTTAAGGCCCTGTCGCAAAGAGCCATCGTCCTTATTGACGCACCACCACTTTTGCCTGTGACGGACGCTGCTGTCCTTTCACGCTTTGCCGATGGCACACTGGTTGTCGCGAGGGCCCACAAGACGACGCGGGACACCCTGTTCCGGGCTCTCAGCAACCTCACCCGAGTGCAGGGGCGGGTGCTGGGCATCGTGCTGAACTGCGTGGCTACGAAGGGACAAGCCGGTCACAACTACGGCTACTACGGTGCCTACGGAAGCGCTGCTGAGTCTTCAGATCCGGCACCGCCCGGAAGAAACCGCCAACCGGATCAAGCCAAGGCTGCACCGTCACGGGCAGTTGCCAGAGTCGAGGCCCTGTCGACGAATCCGCGTCCCGTGCGTGCTGTGGACGTCAATCGTGAATCGGACGCGTGGCTGGAGGAGACCGTGCAGCGCCCATCCCCGGATTCCGGGCAGGACGATCCTGCTACCCAGGCCTTACTCGGCTCGGCAAGTAGCTGGCGTCCTCCCAACACCGGGAAAGGGCGGCGTTCGGCACCGTCCGACTAGAAGCCCCGGCTTTCCCGACGCGCAAGCATCATGTGAGCCAGAGGCATAAAGCGTGGACCTTGGCTAGCCGCCAGGTCCACGCCCTTTTAAGGACAGTGGGTGAACGCGGGGAGGAACACCCGCCCCGTGTGGAATTGGTCCCTCGAAACCCCCTGAAGATACGACGACGGCACTTGGCGCGCCGGCGACAGTACTTGCGCAAGTGAGAGACTTCGGACGACCCAAAGGGTCTAATCGACCGGCCCCCGGGAACCCTGAATTGGGCCAAGCCTGAATAGGTGACTGCGGTGTACCCCGACATGACGTGCGTCGTCGAGTTGAAGTCAGATCTTGCCCGGGGTTTTGCGTTCATCCAGAAGGGTCCCCGCGGTCACAGCTACCCTCCAGCTCTTACCGGCGTATTTCAGATTCGCGAGAGGTGCTTAGGAGTCATCTAGTCGGACTGCTTCCGTCGAATTTGCGCCATTGAATTCCGTGAAAAATATCCGGACCTCGCGGCAGGAAGGTCACTTGGCCTCTATTGCACAGCGGCGCCCAAAGGTTTGCCATTGGCAAGAATCCAGTTACCCGTAATCGCTCCTTGCGGCGTAGCCGGTGTCAGGATTCCCTTGACACGCAGCCCGTTATATCCGTCGGAATGTGTAATCGAGATGTTGTTCTCAATCGAGCCATTCGCGAAATCGACCCCAAGGGCATAGGCCTGTTGACCGAGCCCGCCGCCCTGAGACCCTGCGGTTCTCGAAGTTATGGAGAGATTGTTGTACCTGGACCGTCCTTTCAATTGGACGCCCGCGTAGCTTTCGGGTGTCGGTTTCGGGGCGGAGGCTTGACCTTTCCAGATGGCGTCGTTGGCATAGTTGTCGGGAATGGCCCCCCACCCTTCCGGATTCGACGCCGCACTGGTGTCAGCCAGCATGTTGTTCGCGAACGCAGCGAGCTGCCCATTGACACTCTCGCCGCCGTCGATTAAGAAGCCTTCAGCCCCACAGTTCTGCGCTTCAGCCGATGAAAATTCGCAGACACCATTCACTATTTTGTAGCCGGCCGCCGCTCGACGCACCTTCGCACCACCCCCACCGACTTGCCACCGCTCAAGCACCTGGCCGCACCAGAAGGCTTTCGTATTAGTGAACTTCGTCGACCCGCTCTGCTGCAGAAACCCGTGGTATTCGGAATTCGCCACGGTGACGTCGCTAAGGGACGTGTCGTGGCCAGCGATGAAACCGTTTCCTCCGGCCTGCATGGAGACGATCTTGCGGAAATGTATCTCACCACCAATCTTGTTGGTCATCACGGCGCTGCCGTAGGGGTTCAACACGAAGATGTTTTCAAAGTTGGAGTAGGTGTCGCCATACATCGGGACAGAGGGGTTGGTGTAGTCAGGGACCATGAGTATCCCGTGCGAGTTGAACTGCCAGTTGTCAGGATTCGCGGGATGCTTACCAGTCAGGAGGGCTCCAACGCCCGTGTAACTCAAACCATCCGTGAAACTCTGGCCCCAACGGTTTCCGTTGATCCTCAAATCACGGACATCGTGAAGATTGCTCCCGGGTTTGTTGACGAAGACGGAACAGTTCGCACTGTCTATTAACATGAAAGTGGTCTTGTTCCACCCCAGGCCCCAGATTGCCACCTCGCTCAGCATTACGATGGGCTTTTTTACGCCATAACCGATGAGCTGATTTGCGTTGCCCTCAAACACGGCAATGCCGCCGCCGAGGTCCGCGATCTGCTGGAGAAACGCGTTGATCTCATCAGACTGGTCAGTCGCCGCTGTCCCTTGAGCGCCGACCGCTTGGACATTCGGCAGGCCCTGCTTGCCGGCACTGTATTTCCGCCCGTCCGGATCGGTAATGGCTGGCATGGTCGCCTTCGGCAGGATTCCAAAATCCGATGCGTAGTAGACGCGTCTGGCGCTCTTCGTCACAGCTGTTGCCGCTGCAGCTGGCGCCACCCCGGTGAAAGCTGCCCCTGCCGCCAAAGCAAGCCCTCCACTGGCGATGAGTGCTCGCCGCCGACTCATTGATTCCATCAATTTCTCCTTGCCAGGCATAGCGCGAACAGACGGAAACCTTCCCCGGTTGGGGTGCTGTGATCCGCGCCGCTCGGAGTGCACGCCTTCAATCTTGTTAGTGGTTTGGAGCGGCTGATCATGATGCGGTCATTTGCCGCTTGACCCCAGTGCCTATCGCGTTGTGAGTGACGGCGCAACGTGTCGGTATGAAACAACCCATACTTTGCTCCAATAAGGATGACTTGGTGACTAACGCAAAACAGTCCATATGTACTAGGACGGGCACGCTTAGGGCCGAAGGCCGCTGTAGCCCAAACAGCAGTCGAAGTGTCCATGTCCTAGGAACACAACTGTCGAAGGATGTGGCGTCCCTCCCAAAAGTGACATGACACTGAAGATGAAGAGCCTGATTGAAGGTCTCGACCTTGATGAATAGTTCCTAGTGATGTTGGTGGCTGGTGGGGCGGTAGTAGGCGGTGAGGGAGCATTTGTAGGCGCGTTGATGTGTCAGATTCCGGCGATGACGGCAAGGAGCAGGGTGGCCACTCGGGCGTAGACACCGGGAAGGGTTCTTCCGGCGTGATTTTCTATTCCGCGTTGGTCTTCGCGTTCTCCAACGTTTGGGCTGGCCAGGCCCCAGAAGACGGACGACCTGCATGCCTTTGAGGGGGTGCTGATCGGGTCCAGCCGGAAGCCTCAGAAGAGCCACGAATGCCAAGCGCAATAGCCGTAGCCCGCATGCCCGGAGATGTCGGAGCGTTTGACGGTTTTCCGGGAGGTGACGCTCGGCACGAGAGTGGAAGCGACCAGACGCAGGACCTCATGCCACGACGGGGTGTCCCGGGCCAGTGCGGCGTTCGAGCTGCGATCAGGGGTCCGGCGGCCCGGCAGCGTTTGTTGGTGCCGGATTGGTGCGGGATGTCTGGAAACATTCCGGACAGGTGGGCCCGGGAATGCCGAACCCACGTGGTCTCGGATGAGCAGCCGAGCAGATGCATTCATACGGCAAAGCACTGCAACTTGGCGTCTCTCAGCGCGGGTTCCGCCCGGCTGGCGGTCCCTTACTCATCTAGTAGGCGCCGCCCTTTCCAGTAACTGCACCGAAGGTTCGGAGCAGATAGTTCATGTCTTGAACCATGGACCAGTTCTCCACGTAATACAGGTCCAGGCGAATCGAGTCATCCCAGGAGAGATCGCTGCGTCCGCTGACCTGCCAGGGACCAGTGAGACCAGGCTTTACCAAGAGACGCCGATGCGCGAAATCGTCGTAGGCCTCCACTTCCGCCGGCAAAGGAGGGCGAGGACCCACTAGGCTCATGTCACCTCGGAGCACGTTGAAGAGTTGCGGAAGTTCATCCAATGAGTATCTGCGTATGAACCGGCCCACACGGGTGACCCTTGGATCCTCCTTCATCTTAAAGAGGACACCATTGCCGTCGTTCGATCCTTTGAGTTTGGACAATTGCTGCTCGGCATCGACCACCATGGACCGGAATTTCAACATGTTGAACACTTCGCCCGAACGACCGATGCGCTGTTGCCGGAAAATCACTTCCCCGCGGCTGTCCAGCTTGACCATGAAAGCAACAACGCACATTGGCACAGCCAACAAGATGAGCAACGCCAGGGACGCGCAAACATCGAATGTACGCTTGGCCAGGGCCTTCGGCCCCTCCATCTTGGGGGTGGTGACGTGGACCAAGGGCAGACCCGCCAATGGCTGCACATGAACACGGGGACCGGCAACGTCAGTAAGGGCCGGTGCCATGAACATGCCAACGTCACGGGCAGTCAGGGCCCAGCCCAGCTGCCGCAGTGTTGGGGGATCTACGTCGGCGCCGTTGGAGATGGCTACTGTGTCCGCATTCGCGGACTCCACCGCCGCCAAGATCCCGTCGAGGTCCCGCCCGTTCCCGATGACGGGGAGGTCCGGACCGTTCGACGATAGGCCAGTGACGTCCGGAGTCGTCAGGTACGCAGCGACTGGCTGATATCCGGCCGCAGGATGGGATCCTAGTTGGCGGGCCAGGTGGGCAACACTCTGGGCCGCTCCAATGACGAGGACCCGGCGTACATGAAGGCCTTGCCTCCGCCTGCGGATCAGGTCCTTGCGCAAGATCCAGCGCCCGAACAACAGGCTTGCGATGCCCAGGGGTAGGGCCACAGCCACGTAGCCTCTGGCGGTATCCAACTGGAATACGTAAGAGAATATGGCCATTGCCCCGAACAACCACAGCGAGGACGTAGTGACCCGCCTGTACTCCTCCGCTCCGTATCCCTGGATTCGGGGTTCCCGGGTTCCTGAGACTCCCAGGCTCACCCACCACAGGACATCAATGACCAAGCTGACGAGCGGGTATGGAGTCTGCACGGACCCTATGCCCAATGAAGGGCGCTCCAGTCCGAATCGCAGGAGCTCTGCAATCGCCACTGCCCATGTGATACAGAGAAAGTCGACAAGCATGAGCCTGACTGGACCGTCGTGCGCTCTGACCGTCCGTTCTTTGCATGCTTCCGGTTGTTCATTCGGGTCTTGAGCAGCAATATTTACCAGCTTCAACCGCAGAGTCTCCCTAGGCTAGGTTTAATATTCCAATGGAGTTCTGGAACCGGCACGAAAAATTGACCATGATGGCCCTCTCGCCAATTGGTTCTTCTTCCGTGACATGAGGCGCAGTTACGCCAGTAAAATAATTATGAAAGACTTCTCGACTTGGCATTCACTAACTACCCCACAAGTACTATGTGTTGAATTACTCGGACCGGCTTTCGGGATGTCAACAACCATCATCACTACTGAGTATTAGCGGCCGCCGCCACTGATGCGTGTGGCCTTGAAAGCTAATTTGGCTAAGTGTCAGTTCAAGAATCTTTAGCCGTCAGCACAGAAGCGAGCCCCACGGGAGCGGTTACTTCCGTGACCGCCGTTGACTTTGTTCACAGAAATCCGATCCTGGCCAGTGCGGTGGCCTGGGAGTGGAGGAAACAAGGGTCATCCATAGCGCTCGGAGAGATCCACACATCGTGGTCCTCATTCATCCTGCAGGATCCCCTGGAAGCCGCTAGCTGGATAGCACTGGACGCTTTTTCCGATGACCTGGTCCCCCTTCCACTTAAGGTTCGCATCATTTCAGCATCCGGCCGTAACTGCATCGTTTTAGGGAAGCTCAGAGCCGCTCAACGCTATGCCCTGTCAGCGGAAGGTGCCGTGGCCATCCTTGACAAGGAAGCTACGGCTGCCGAGATTCCGTGTCAGATAACGGATGTGGTCCGAGGGGTTGCCCGATCCCTTCCCCGCCGTACGAGCATTGGCACGGCAATCACCGACAGGGAGATTCAAATACTTGAGCTCTACGCGCGTCGGCAGGCACTTACGGCATCGACGTTGGCCAAGACCCTCGGGATCCGCGACGACACTGTCCGAGGCCATCTGGCCCGTGGCCGAAGGAAGCTGGCAGCAGCCGGGTTACGGTGCAGCACACGTGTCGAACTCGCCAATGCCCTTCAGGAAATCGGATATAGCCACACCGACGACCAATGGTCTGCCGTTGGCCGCTGGTAGCCCCTTCACGCCTGGGAACACTGAGGTCACCGGACCTTTAACACTGAGCTTTTCCGCGACGAATATCCGAACGGAAATCCAGCATTAGATTTGAGAGCCCGAGCCAATCAGTACGGAGCTTCCCATTGAACGTCGACAAGTCTTCAACAGCCATGCCTCAGCAACGGACCGACCCCCCGAAACGCAGCAAGCGGACTGGGAGGCATGTGCTCTTGGGGGCCACCATCCTGGTCCTTCTTGCCACGATAACTGCCGCCAGTTTCTTGTTTGGCCTCGCTAATACTTTTGATACAAAGAGCCAGAAGATTGAGAGTGCCTTTCCGGACGAATCAACCCGTCCTTCCACGACGGTTCTCCCCGACGGAACAAGTCCCATCAACGTCTTGGTGGTGGGCAGCGACAGCCGGGACGCAACTCCAGAACAGGCGGAGTCCGGACAGGCCTCCAACCAGCGCTCGGACACAATGATGCTGGTGCACATCCCCGCGGACAGAAAAAAGGTGTATGTCGTATCCGTGATGCGGGACCTCTGGGTGCCGATTCCTGGCCATGGAAGTGCCAAGATCAACGCCGCCCTCGCGCTCGGCGGCGTTCCACTCATGGTCCAAACAGTTGAGGGGTTTCTGGACCAGCGGATTGACCATGTTGTCTTCATCGACTTCGATGGCTTCAAAGGCCTTACGGACGCAGTTGGAGGAGTAGACGTTGACGTTCCGGTCGCCTTTACGCCGTCGTGGTCGGGCGGGTCCAACATCAGTTTCGCCGAGGGGCCCATGCACATGAACGGCGAGACGGCCTTTTGGTTCGTCCATGAACGATACGCATTTGCTGACGGGGATTTCCAACGAACAAGAAACCAGCAGCTCTATTTTAGGGCCCTTTTCACGAAGATCGTGAGTCGCGACATATTGTCACATCCTCTTGCCGTCAATACCATGATCAGTGACTTTTCGCCGTATCTCACGGTGGACTCCGGCCTGAATTCGAGTGCCCTAGCGGGCCTCGGCATCGAGCTTCGAGATATCCGGTCCGATGACCAAGTGTCGTTCACCTTACCTACGAACGGCACTGGTTGGTCAACGGACGGGCAGTCCATTGTTCTCCCGGACCCGGATGCCGTTAGTGCATTGTCGCGCGCCATGGCGGAAGGAACAATGTCCCGGTACGTCTCCGATCACTCGGCGGCCATCAAGTAAGCAGAATGACGGCATCGTTCAGAGGGTCAACGAAAAGCCTCCTGGCGTGCAGCAGCTGCACACCAGGAGGCTTTTGTGATTCCCCGCTCCCACGCGGCGGGCAAAACGAAGCCCCCGGACCGGGACGGCCAGCCATCAGAGGCGGGCACGGACCAGGCCGGGGGCCGTCGTGTCGGATTCTAGTCCGAATCCGTCAAGGTCACGTTGACCACTGACACCGTGGTGTTGCCGTTGTAGGTGACCGTGGTGGTCAACGTCGCGTAGGAGGGGCGCTCCCCGCTGCTGAGGTTCTGCGTGCTGATCGCGAACATGGCCTTGCCATCTGCACCGGTAACCGTGGTTGCGACCGGATGGGGGCTGTTCTCGGGACCACCGTTGTCGGGGGCCGGGAAAACGTAGACACCCAAGACGTCACCGTCTCGGTTTGTGCCGGACGCCGTTACCGTTACTGTCGCGCCGACAATGGGGTTGCCGTTCGCGTCCTTGACGGTAATCGGGAAGTCGTACGCTCTCTGCGAGAGGTTGGTGTCGTGGCTCCCGTAGTGATGATCACCCTTCCAGTGGCTGACATCCGGCCCCAAATCCGGCGTCACGACCACCGGATCGGGTGAAACTGCGTGCGCAGGAGTTGCAACAGCTGCTGCAATCAAGGGAACGCTCCACGCCGTGCCGATTACTACCTTTCGACGGTCAATCGTCGAATTCTTGAATTTGCCTTTGTCTAAGGCCATCGTTTGCTCCTTCAAGTCGGCGCGGTGGCAGACTTAGGTAAATCTTTGATCGAGTATTGGTGCACACGGAATCTAACAGCCATTCCATTTGGCGTACAACACTTAGTTAATCGCGCAACCACCACTGAGATACGCAATCCCGGATGCTATGGACTTTCTAAGAATCCACCAGAATGCCGTGTGACTTGAGTTCTTCCACCACGCTCCGCAAATGCGCTGCGTATCCGTGCGGCAGCCCCACATGTGGAGCGATCCGTTCTGCAATAGCATTGATGTCACAAGGAACTGCCAGAGCGTTCCAGACCACGGGCCCAATACCGGTCACATGAACAATCCCATGCTCAGTCATTGCTACCAGTTCAGTCCCCTGACCGGTTGGGGCCGGGATCTCGACAGCATCGATGAGCGTCCCGCGTCTAAAAAATCCGGAGTGAGCAGTCCCGCCAGGGGCGGTCTCCGTCCGCTCCACCAGGGCTGCCGACCACGTTTTGGCCATGGGGGCCCGCTCCATGAGTTGAGGCAATATTCCTGCCAAATCCTTCGCCTCACGGTAAGACACTCGAACGGCGCCACCGGTCCGATCCAGGATTGAACACAGGCGTTGAAGCGGCTGCTCGACGGCACCCAGGAAAGATGCCTGGGGGGCCAATTCAATGATGGCTTCAGCGTGGCCCAGGGGTGTGATCAGCGGGAGTTCCGAGTCGCAATTCCGGTCGAGCAGCGCAACGGATGCCAACGTGGGCGCGTCTGGCGCCACCATTAATCCCAATTCGTCTGGTCCGACTTGGCGCTTAGGGGCCGGATGGCCCTGAGTAATGACTGATAGCGGTTTCGGGTACGGCACGATCGCGTTCGAACCATCAAGAGCCACGGTCTCGTCAGTAACGTACCCCAGATCTACCCCCAGTCGTCTGGTGGCCGTTGTCTTTCCCATGCCCGAACGGCCAACGAGGGCGGTTGTGCGGCCCGTCCTTGGGTCACACAACCCGGCAGCATGCAACATGAGGAGATCGCCCTTGCTCACGGCAACCCCGGCCAAGGTGATGGTGGTTGTCAGCGTCGCCGCGAAATCCCTGAAGGTTTGACCGGCGACGAACGACGTGCCTCCCATCGACGACACCCTCGCCCGGAATGGAATCAATTCCGAATGGTCAAAAGCTGCAGCCCAGTGCAATCGATGAGATATCGGCGGGCTTCCCGCGTGATCAAGGCACCGGGACCAAGCACGCTGCAACTCCAATAGAAGATCGTTTGTTACTCCCGAATCCATGACCACCGAGATCCGGGTACCTAAAACACGGAGTTGGAGCTCTTTGCTTCCCGCGTCCTTCATGTTTTCTTCTACCACCGTGACCTCCTGGGCAGTTACGTGACTTGGCTGGCTTTACAAACCCAACACCAAAGCACTCCAGATCATGCGTCGCTAGTAGTACAAACTGATGCGGTCCTCGCTCGACAACGAAAATTGCCCTGAATATGAGGAGATCAATTCAATGTGTTCTGACAGGCGGCGTGGCCAAAGTAACGCCAGGTCAGATCCCTCCCCGAACTACCCCACCAAATTCTCGGCCGCACCATCCATGTGCGCGATGATCGTCTCCCGCGCTTTCGCAGCATTCCCGGTTTCAATGGCAGCAACAATGTCATGATGCCGTCCGACGCTCATGTTTCGGGTTGCGCGTTCCAGTCCTGCGAACATGATGGACATCCGGATGGAGCCCTCCAGGGATTCCCACGAATGCAGCAGGGTTTCGTTTCCGGACAGGCGGCACAGGGTGCGGTGGAACTCCAGGTCGGATTCGATCCGCTCCTCCAAGGAGGACTTCGAGGCCTTTTCCATGGTGTCGACGGCGGCACGCAGCTCTGCGAGTGCGGCTTCCTTATCCGGCATGTCGCTGAGTGTCCGGGCCGCCAATGATTCCAGGACGCCGCGTACGGAGAAGATGTCCCGGATTTCCTTGACGTCCAGGTGCCGCACGGACATACGACCACGCGCGCCGGCGGAGATGAGGCCCTCCTGCTCCAGCTGACGGAGTGCTTCGCGGAGGGTGCCGCGGCTGATTTGCAGCATCTCGGAAAGCTCGGTTTCCACCAAGTGCCGCCCCGGCTCGAGTTCACCACTGGTGATCGCGGTCCGCAGTGCTGCGAGTGCCTGTTCGCGCAGGCTCTTTTTCTCGAGTCCCAGCAGGGATGCGGTGGCGGCCATGGTGTGTCCTCAGGTTCTATGGGCGACTGCTAACAGTCCGGTGTTAACTGTCGATACTACGGGCAGGAGTGCGGGACAGGCAGTCATGTCCGTCCCGCAAACCCAAAGAAACTCAGTCGAGTTCCGCCAGCACCTTGGCCACAATCCGGTCCACGGACAGCCCGTACCGTTCATGCAGCGTCGGCAGCGCACCGGCGTCGAGGAATTGATCCGGTAGCGCGATGGGAACCACCCGTTTGCCCAGACCGGCAGTCACGACGGCGGAGGCAACAGTTTCGAACAGACCGCCAACAATGGTGTGGTTCTCCAGCGTCACGGCAAGACGATCCGTGTTCAGCTCCGCCAGCACCGTGGCCGAGTCGAAGGGCTTGATGGTGGGCGTGTGCACCACGGCCACGTCCACGTTGTGCTTCGCCAGGGCATCCGCCGCCTGCAGCGCACGCATGGTCATCAGGCCGGAGGATACGAAGACGACGTCGTTTCCGCCACGCAGGACCTTGGCTTTGCCGAGTTCAAACTTATAGTCGTACTCGTCAAGGACAGTGGGCACGTTGCCGCGCAACAAGCGCAGGTACGTGGGTCCGTCCGAGGCTGCAAGCTGGGGAACGGCCTGCTCGATGTCCACGGAGTCGCAGGGGTCCACGATGGTCAGGTTGGGCATGCCGCGGAAGATCGCCATGTCCTCGGTGGCCTGGTGGCTGGGTCCGTAGCCCGTGGTCAGCCCGGGGAGCCCGCCGATGATGTTGACGTTGAGGTTCGGCTCGGCGATATCCAGGCACAGGAAGTCGTACGCACGCCGGGCCGCGAACACCGAGTAGGTGGAGGCGAACGGGATCAGCCCGGTTTCGGCCATGCCTGCAGCGGCGCCGAAGAGGAGCTGCTCGGCCATGCCCATCTGGAAGAAGCGCTCCGGGAACGCCTTGGCGAAGATGTGCATGTCCGTGTACTTGCCAAGGTCCGCGGTCAAGCCAACAATCCGCGAGTCGGCCTCGGCGGCTTTGACCAGCGCATGCCCAAAGGGGGCGGAGGTGGTCTTCTGGCCCGGATCGGCGAAGGACGCGATCATGGCGGAGGTCTTCAGCTTCGGTTTCGTGGTCACTGTGCTCATGCTGATGCCGTCCCTTCGTATCCTGCGGTCAGCTGTTCGCGGCAGATCTGCCACTCGTGTTCTTCGATGCGCATGAAGTGCGCCTTTTCGCGGGTTTCCAGCAGCGGCACGCCGCGGCCCACCTTGGTGTCGCAGAGAATCACCGAAGGCTGCCCCGAAGCAGAGGTTCCCGCAACCGCCCTGCGGGCGGCGATGTTGTCGAACGCTGCCAGCAGCGCACCGACGTCGTTGCCGTCCACGCGCTGCGTGTACCAACCGAACGATTCCCACTTCTCGGTGACGGGCTCGGTGCGGAGCACGGTGTCCGTGGCGCCGTCGGCCTGGAGGGCGTTGATGTCCACCATGGCCGTCAGGTTTCCCAGCTGGTGGTGATGCGCACCCATGGCGGCCTCCCACGTGGAGCCTTCATCGAGTTCACCGTCGGAGAGGAAGTTGATCACGCGGGACGCGGAGCCCTGCAAGCGCAGTCCCAAGGCCATTCCGACGGCGACGGTCAGGCCGTGACCCAGCGAACCGCCGGAGATTTCCATGCCCGGGGTGTACGTGGACATGCCTGACATGGGCAGGCGTGAATCGTCGGAACCGTATGTTTCGAGCTCGGCCACCGGAACAATTCCGGCTTCAGCCAAGGCCGCGTAGTGCCCGATTGCGTAGTGCCCGGTTGAGAGCAGGAAGCGGTCGCGGCCCTCCCAATGCGGGTCTTCAGCATGGTAGCTGAGCTGGTCGGCGTAGACGGAGGCGAACATATCGGCTGCACCAAGGGCCTGGCCAACGTAACCCTGGCCTTGGACCTCGCCCATGGTCAGGGCGTAGTGGCGGATGCGATGGGCAGCGGCGCGGATGCGGTCAACGCGCTCTGGCGTGGGAGCGGCCACGGGGGCCGCTGCAACTGATGAGAGAGTCACTGGTTTCCTTCCGGAGCCGGGCGCGCACCGATGGGGAGAACGCGCCCGACGTCGAGGGGTGCTTTAGGCGTTTACCGTCTGGGGAGTTTTGCTGGCGGCTTCTTCGGCGAGAGCACGCTCACGCTTGCCCCAGGTTTCCCGGGTGATGAGCGCCGACCACAGGCCGATGGCTGCGTAGATGCTGAACAGGGCGGCGGGGCCGATCCATCCGAAGCTGACGAACAAGAGGGTGGTGATGAAGGGGGTGAACCCTGAAACCATGGCCGAAATCTGGTAGGCGAGGGAGGCGCCCGATGA
Source organism: Paenarthrobacter sp. NPDC056912 (assembly GCF_042786555.1). Lineage (NCBI taxonomy): Bacteria > Bacillati > Actinomycetota > Actinomycetes > Micrococcales > Micrococcaceae > Paenarthrobacter > Paenarthrobacter sp. NPDC056912. The sequence goes on along the minus strand of NZ_JBHUCD010000006.1, from coordinate 215,634 downwards.
GCGGGTCTTGGCCTGGAACAGTTCCGGGAACCAGGCACCCTGGGCGCCGGCCAGTGAGTTCTGGCAGACAGCGTAAGCCACCACGATGGTTGCGATGATCAGGAGGAAGACACCGGTGTTGACCAGCATGAACATCGGGATACCGAACACCACTGCGAATGCCGTGGACCAGATGTAGACAGGACGTCGACCAACGCGGTCGGTCAGTTTGCCCCAATAGTAGGTAGCGAAGATACCGATGCCGGCAGCGACGCAGAGGGCAACCAGTGTTTCGGTTTTGTCCGCCAGTTTGTTGGTGTGCAGGTAGGAAATCATGTACGTCACGGACACGGCGTAGCCGGCAGTCTCAGCGATACGCAGGCCGATGCCCCGGACGATGTTGCGCCAGTCGGTCTTGATGACCTCGACAATAGGCGACTTCACGATGTCGCCCTTGGACTTTACTTCCTCGAACACCGGCGACTCGGGAACTTTGGAGCGGATGATCAGGCCAACGGCCACAAGGACGATGCTGGCGAGGAACGGGACACGCCACGCCCATTCGCTGCCGAGGCCCACGCTGCTGAGGAAGACGAGGTTTGCGAGCAGGAGGCCCACCGGGAAACCGGCCTGCACGATGCCTGTGAACTGACCCTTCTTCCGCCATGGTGCGTGCTCGTAGCTCATCAGGATGGCGCCGCCCCATTCAGCTCCGAACGCCAGGCCCTGAATGATGCGGACAAGAACAAGGAGTGCGGGAGCCAGGAGTCCCACTTGGGAGTACGTGGGCAGCAGGCCGATGGCGAAGGTTGCCAGGCCCATGAGAATCAGCGAGGCAACGAGGACCGGCTTGCGGCCGAGCTTGTCGCCGAGGTGGCCACCGATGATGCCGCCCAGCGGACGGGCAGCGAAGCCGACGCCGAGGGTCGCGAAGGAGGCCAGGGTGCCAGTCACCGGGTCGGCGCCCGGGAAGAACGCTGTACCGAAGTACAGCGCAGCGGCGGTGCCGAAACCGATGAAGTCGTAGGTTTCGATGACTGCGCCAACGCCTGAGCCGACGGCGACGCGCTTAGCTTCCTTGGTTCCATGAACCGGACCACGCATGGTCAGAGCTTCATTGCTCATAAGTGTCTTTCCCTTTCAAAAGTGCGGTGCGTCTTCGGCAACCCCACTGTCGACAGTCAACATAATACGTCAACTGTGACCGACGACACCAGCAATGTCAACAGTCAACTTTGAAGGTTGACTGTTGACAGTCAACGCAGCTAACGTGGTGTCCATCACTAAGGTCCCTCTCTGGCGAGGGCCCCAACTTGAGGATCAACGACGATGTTTCATCAACGACTGGGCTGCTCGTCCATCAGCTTCCGCCACCAGGATCTGCCGGCCGCCCTGCACACCATGCGCGGTCTCGGCTTCGAGGAAATAGACCTCGGTGCACTCCCGGGCGTCTGCGACCATGTGCCCTACGTTCTGGACGCCGAGGCCGTGGAGGCGGTCGCCGCCGTCGTCAATAACTCGGGCCTGCGCATCCGCTCGGTCAACGGTGACGTCGGGGACCTGAACGCAACGCTCGACGCCGGTGCCCAGGAAGCGCGCGAACGGCACCTTGAAATGCTGCTCGCTTTGGCCTCCAAGACGGGCGCGAAGGCGCTGGTCCTGCCTTGCGGGGCTATCGACCACGAGCCGCTGCGGAGCCTGGAAGACGACATCGACGCCGTAGCAGCTCAACTGATCCATGCTTCCAAGCGCGCGGCCGAGTTCGGCGTCGAGCTGTGGACCGAATCCCTGCACTACTACCGGCTGTGCTGGAACACGGAACGCGCGCAGCTGCTCGCCGACCGCCTGGCCGGGTCCGACGTCGGAATCGTCATGGACTTCAGCCACATCGTCGCCTCAGGCGGTGGCCCCGTGGATTTCGTGGACCGTTTCGCCGGCCGCATCAAGCACGTACACCTGCGGGACGCCGTGGCCGCCACCGAAAACGAGCCGGGGAATATCAACCTCAGCATCGGCAACGGACAGGCCGACTTCGCCGCCGGCCTGGCAGCACTCAGGGACAAGGGCTACACCGGCCATTTCTCCCTGGAACTCGAAACCCGGGACGTCACCCACGACGAACGCCCTGCCGCCGCAGCCAAAGCGGCCAGCTACATCTCAGACCTCATCTAACACCCACCATTCAAGGAGCACCATGACTACCATCCAGCGCACCGCCGTCCTCACCGGAGCTACCTCCGATCGCGGCATCGGCCTGACCACCGCCCGCCGCTACGCCAACCAGGGCTGGGGCATCGTCATCCTGGACCTCGACGGCGAGAAGTCCGCCAAGGTTGCCGCAGAGATCGCCAACGAATTCAACGTCCCGGCCTTCGGCTACGAAATCGACGTCGCCAACGAAGCGTCCGTCACCGCAGCCCAGGCCGCCGTCGCCGCAGAAGTTGCCGCCGGAAACCTCCCGCCCGTGGGTGCCCTGGCCAACATCGCCGGCATCACCTCACCCGTTCCCTTCCTCGAAACCACGCTTGAGCTGTGGCACAAGGTCATGGACGTCAACGCCACTGGCACCTACCTCGTCAGCAAGGCGTTCCTGCCGGACATGATCGCCAACGGCTGGGGCCGCATCGTCAACATGTCTTCGGTCTCCGCGCAGCGCGGCGGCGGCGTGTTCGGCAAGGTTCCCTACTCCGCAGCCAAGGCCGCCATCCTCGGCTTCACCAAGGCACTTGCCCGCGAAATCGGCGAAACCGGCGTGACCGTCAATGCCATCACCCCCGGCGCCGTGGACACCAACATCCGCGTCGGCAGCACCGAAGAGCAGGAAGCCGCCATCAACGCCGGCATCCCCTTGGGCCGCAATGCCACCACGGAGGAAGTAGCCGCCGTGATCACGTTCCTCTCCTCCGAGGACTCCGCGTACCTCACCGGCACCACCATCGACATCAACGGCGGCAGCCACATCCACTAAGTCCCTCCCCCAGTCCGAAATCCAGAACCAGGACCCACCATGACCAGAATCTTCAACGATCCCGCCGACTTCGCTGACGAAGCCCTCGCCGGTTTCTGTGACGCCCACTCGGACCTCGTCCGCCAGGTGGAAGGCGGCGCAGTCCGCCGCAACCGCCCGGCAACTCCGAAAGTTGCCGTCATCACAGGCGGCGGCTCCGGGCACTACCCGGCCTTCGCAGGCATCATCGGACCGGGCTTCGCTGACGGTGCCGTGGTGGGCAACATCTTCACCTCACCCTCAGCCCAGCAGGCCTACTCCGTGGCCAAGGCCGCAAACTCCGGAGCCGGCGTGGTCTTCACCTACGGCAACTACGCCGGGGATGTCATGAACTTCGGCATGGCCAGTGAGCGACTGAATGCCGAGGGGATCGCCACTCAAAACGTGCTGGTCACGGACGATATCGCCAGCGCCTCCCTCGAGGAGATCGAGAAGCGCCGCGGTATCGCCGGTGACTTCGTGGTCTTCAAAGTCATGGGAGCTGCTGCAGAAGCCGGGCTGGACCTCGACTCCGTGGTTCGTCTGGGGCGTAAGGCGAATGAGTTGACGCGGACCATTGGCACGGCCTTCAGCGGTTGCACGTTCCCCGGTGCCGAGCAGCCGTTGTTCCGCCTTCCCGAGGGACAGATGGGCCTGGGCCTGGGTATCCATGGCGAGCCTGGACTGTTCGATACCGAGCTGCCGTCCGCCGTCGAACTTGGCCGGGAACTGGTGCGGCGCGTGCTGGCTGAGACGCCTTCGGCTCCCACGTCCGGCAGGCTCGCCGTGATCCTCAACGGCCTTGGGTCCACCAAACACGAAGAACTCTTTGTCCTCTGGCGGACCGTGGCTCCCCTGCTGCGCGAGGCGGGCTACACGCTGGTCATGCCGGAGGTGGGCGAATTGGTCACCAGCCTGGACATGGCGGGCGCTTCGCTGACACTCACGTGGCTGGACGACGAGCTTGAGCAGTACTGGACCGCTCCGGCGCTGACGCCGGCGTATCGTCGGGGTGCTGTTGGCTTTGAAGTCGCCACCGCGGGCGCGGATGAAGCTGAGTTGGATGCCACGGCCGCTGCCGACTACTCCTCCACAGAGGCCTCCCGCGACTACGCCCGGCAATGCCTGAAGGCGTTGGACACCACCGCAGCCTTGTTGCGGGTCTCCGAGGCGATGCTGGGCGACATGGACGCAATCGCGGGCGACGGTGACCATGGCCGTGGCATGGTCCGAGGATCTGCCGCAGCCCTTCATGCTGCCGCCGCCGCCTCCGATCGCGGAGCGGGAGCCGGTTCGCTGTTGGCCGCTGCCGGCGATGCGTGGGCAGACAAGGCCGGCGGAACGTCGGGCGTCCTGTGGGGTGCAGGGCTGCGCGCCTTTGGCGAGCGGTTGGGTGACACAGAGACCCCGACGCCGGCCGTCCTCGCTGAGTCGGTTCGCGCCTTCGCGGATCGCATCGCGAACCTTGGCAAGGCCGAGATCGGCGACAAAACCATGATGGATGCGCTCCTCCCGTTCGCGTCCTCACTCGAAGACCGCGTGGCTGCCGGTACACAGGCGGAGCAAGCGTGGGCCGCTGCCGCAGCAGACGCTACCGGCGCCGCCGCCTCCACTGCCGGACTTCGTCCGCTGAAGGGCCGTGCCCGGCCACTGGCCGAAAAGAGCATCGGCACGCCGGATCCAGGGGCGACGTCGCTCGCCATGGTGTTCGCCGCCGTCGGGCCCCATTTCACCGCCATTCCCGTCCCCGCCGCAGCAACAAACTAGGAGAATTTCATGCGCATTATCGTGGGCGCCGACGAAGCCGGCGTTGATTACAAAGACCGAATCATGGCCGATCTTCAGGCTGATTCCCGGATTACGGAAGTGATCGACATCGGGGTAAACCGGGCAGACGAAGACTTCACCAGGGCCTACCCTTACGTTGGCATCGCTGCCGGAGAGATGATCCGGGACGGCAAGGCGGACCGGGCTATCCTGTTCTGCGGCACGGGAATCGGTGTTGCCATCGCGGCCAACAAGGTGCCGGGCATCAGGGCGACGGCAGCCCACGACTCGTTCTCCGTGGAGCGGTCAATCCTGTCCAACGACTGCCAGGTCCTCACCATGGGCCAGCGCGTGGTGGGCGTGGAGCTCGCCCGACGCTTGGCCAAGGAGTGGATCGGCTACGCGTTCGATCCCGAGTCCGGGTCAGCCGCGAAGGTTAAGGTGCTGAGCGACTTCGAGGGCTGCTAGATCTTGGCCGCGGTCATGAACAGCCAAAAGAGCGTGGGTTCAGGTACAGCGCAACGGCCCCTCGCTACACTGGCTTCCATGTCCTGCCGAATTAGCGAACTGGTCCTGAATTGCACCGACGCGGAGCTTCTCGCGAAGTTCTGGAGCGAAGTCCTTGGCTACGTTGAACTCGACCGCGAGGATGGCGCGATTGAAATCGGGCCACCTGACGCAGGTTTCGGAGGGCTGCAGCCCACCATCATCCTGAGCCCCAGCAGCAGCCCCCGCACGGGGCGCCTTCCGCTGCACATCGACGTCAATCCTGTGGACCGGGACCAGGACGCGGAGCTGGAACGGTTACTTGCCCTCGGGGCCCGGCCAGCCGACGTCGGCCAGACCGGTGAGGAGCAATGGCACGTACTGGAGGACCCTGAGGGCAACGAATTCTGCCTGCTGCGGAGGCGGCTGGGATAAGGATAGAGCTTGCAACGGGCAGTAGTCCCGAGAAGTAGGTCTGGCAGTCTTCCGGATGGTATGACGAGCCGGGCCTGCGCCGTTTAAGGTGTGCAGTCGACAATGGTTTGCACGAAGGGAGCACACTTTCTCATCCAGTCGCCGCCCTTCTGATGGCACCATGCCGCGGCATCGCTGACCCAGAGCAGCGGCTCCTCGTGCGCCTTACTGTAAACCGCCTGCCATTTCGAGTGGCTTCAAGTGGTTGGCAATGAAACGCCGGTCTGATCGTTCGAGGGACTCGTCGCTCTCCAGAATGAGCCTTGCCCCCGGTTGACGCCAAGCCATCAAGCAATCGCCCGAGGCAGAGGGGCCGGGTCATCTTATCCGCTAGGTTTCGGTCAACGTAGAGGCGTGTTGAGAGACCGGTATCGGTGACTCCGCTGAGAAAAGCTGCCCCTTCGTCCCTAGAACCCTCCGCCGCCACCAGCTGAGTCGCCTGCCATGTTGGCGAAGCGCGAGTAGTGACCTTGGAAAGCAACCACGATGTCCTTCGTGGGACCGTTACGGTGCTTTGCAATGAGGATGTCTGCCTCGCCGGCACGCGGCGATTCTTTGTCGTACACATCCTCACGGTGGAGCAGGATGACCATGTCGGCGTCCTGCTCGATGGAGCCGGATTCGCGGAGGTCGGAGACCATGGGGCGCTTGTCCTGGCGCTGCTCGGAACCACGGTTCAGCTGTGACAGCGCGATGACTGGAACCTGCAACTCCTTGGCGAGCAGCTTGAGCGCACGCGAGAACTCGGAGACTTCCTGCTGGCGGGACTCCACTTTCTTACCGGAGCTCATGAGCTGGAGGTAGTCAAGGATCACCAGCTTGAGGTCATGCTGCTGCTTCAGGCGGCGGCACTTCGCCCTGATCTCCATGAGGGACATGTTGGGGCTGTCGTCGATGAAAAGCGGCGCGTCATTCATGCGGCCCATGGTGGTTGCGATCTTTGACCACTGCTCGTCCTTGATGGTTCCCTTGCGGAGATCCTGCAGGCCAATGGTGGCTTCTGCGGAAAGCAGACGCATGGCGATTTCGTTCCGGCCCATTTCCAAGGAGAACATGACGGTGGCCAGGTTGTTCTTGATGGCGGCGGAGCGGGCAAAGTCCAGTGCGAACGTGGACTTACCCACGGCAGGACGCGCGGCGATGACGATCATCTGGCCCGGGTGGAGGCCGTGCGTGAGTTCGTCCAGCTCATAGAACCCGGTGGGAACACCCACCATGCCTTCGCCGCGGTGGCCGGAGGCCTCGATCTCGTCCACGGTCGCTTCCATGACGTCCTTCAACGCCACGTAGTCCTCGGCTGTGCGCTTTTCAGCCACCGCATAGACCTCGGCCTGCGCCTGGTTGACGAGGTCTTCCACCTCGCCGTCCTGGCCGTAGCCCATCTGGACGATCTTGGTACCGGCATTTACCAGTCGGCGGAGCACAGCGCGCTCAGCGACGATTTCGGCGTAGTAGCCGGCGTTGGCTGCTGTGGGGACCGTCTGGATGAGTTCGTGCAGGTAAGCGGGGCCGCCGATCCTGTTGATCTCGCCGCGCTTGGTCAGTTCATCGGACACGGTTACGGCGTCGGCAGGCTCGCCGCGGCCGTAAAGATCGATGATCGACTCGTAGATGGTCTCGTGGGCCGGACGGTAGAAGTCGTGCCCTCGGACGATTTCGACGACGTCGGCGATCGCATCCTTGGACAGCATCATGCCGCCGAGTACCGATTGTTCAGCGGGGATGTCCTGGGGAGGTTTGCGGCTCGAATCCGAAGCGCGTGAGCCCTCGATTGAGTCCAAGTGCGTAACTGACAAAGCCGTCCTCCATTTGTGTACCGCTGCAGAGAGTGAGTCCCTCAGCGGTGCGTAAAGCGCAGGTGAACCTGGGATGGATTGCCCGAGCCTCCGGACCAGCCGAGTGCTCCTGTTATATCCACTGGGTCCGACAGTTTTCGGTCTTCCCCAACTATCCACAACTTATCCACAGACGAATCCCCAGGCGTGTTTGCGCGCGGCTGCTTGGGGGTTACTGAGAGGGCGGATTCCATACTGAAACAGGTTCCTCAGCTACGTTAGCGGTGCTCCACTCCGCCGCAAAGCCCACTGTCAAGTGACGTTGTGGAAAACCTGTGGAATACCGCCCCCACGTTGTGCACAGACTGTGGGCGAGCCTGTGGATAGAGAAATTCTTTTCAAGGAAACTAGCCTCTGACCTGCGGAAACGTTGACTTTCGACTGTGGACGAAAGAAAACTTCGGCGGAAATTCATCCACAGCCACCACAGCCCGAGGTGGTTCGGAGCGGGTCAAATCCATGCTAAACATGCCGCAAATGTGATGCATCTTACATTGAGGGCCTTAATTTGACACTGCCCTCTCAGAAGCCTATGCCGGTATTGGAATGTGCTGTGGATAACCAACTTCTGGCATAAGCTCTAGGCATGGGGATGAACTTTGGTGACGTGCTGTTGATTGCCCTTCCGCTTCTTGTCCTCGTGGGCCTGCTGTGGGCGCTCTCAGCGGCCTTCAAACCGCGGGATACAGGCCTCTCCGATGCAGAGAGGTATCAGCGTGAGCTGGCGGCTCGTTCTGCTGCGCACCAGGCTTCCCAGGTGCAGGCCGCACTGGCTGTACGCGCCCGGATCGACGCTTCCACCAAGCCGAGCCAGAACGAGGCCCAGCACAGCCAGCAGACGGAACAAAACAGGTCAGCCGTCCAGGCGCAGGCCGCAAAATCCCAGGCCGCCGGCCAGACAAGCCACCAGCCTGCCGTGCTCCCCAATGGGCAGCTCAACCCTCAGCTCGCCTACGAGTTGCAGAACCTGGTCCGCAACGGCCAGAAGATCCAGGCCATCAAGATCCTTCGCCAAGCCACCCATTCAGACTTGCTTACCGCTAAGAACTACGTAGATCGGCTCTGACAAAACGCCATGGATTCCATCGTCGTACCGCTTTTGATCCTCATTGTGGTCATCGCGGGCGTGCTCCTGCTTATTCGCTCGTTCACCAAACGTTCGGCAGAAACCACCGCCGGCGTCGCTGCGGCGAACACACCCAAGGATCCCGTGGAACTGGCCAGGGAGTCGGCGGCCAAGCTCAACCAGGAGCAGCACCGGCAGCTTTACTCACTCATCGCCCAGGGGCAGGGCATGGCGGCCATCAAGCTGTACCTCCAGGCAACCGGAGAGGGCCTGCGCGCGTCCCGTGACGCGGTGGGTGCCCTGGCCGCACACCCGCAGCCGTTCACGCCACAAGCTCCAGCCAAAGCCTTGATCGCCGACGATGACGATGAACCCGAACGCTTTCCCTACCGCTACAGGGCAATTGTCAGCAAGGGTGACGTGACCCGCGAGGTGAGCAGCAACATGCTCAACGATGAGATCTACGGGCGCATCCGGACGTTGGCAAAAAGTGGCGACGTCGAGGGCGCGGCCCTTGCCCTGACGCGCCACTCAGACATCAACATCAAGCAAGCCCGCGAGTTCATTGAGCTCCTGGACGACTGACGTAGAAGAAACCGTCGAGGGGTGCTGAGTGGCAAGGGTACCGATCGTTTACAAGACCACACACCGGGTCAAGTTCTCCGAGCTCGATCCTTACAACCACGTGAACACGGGAGTGTACGCGGCCTATTACGCAGATCACCGGATGGAGGGCCTGCGTGACAATGTCGGATGGGATCTGGAGACCCTGGGAAAGCTGCCATTCATGGTCTGGGTCAGGAGGATGGAGATCGATTTTCTGCGGCCCGCCCGGGGCGATCAGGAAATCATCATCACGTCGTTCGTGCGTGAGTTCCGTGGTCCCGATGCGCTGATCGAGTGCTCCATGGCCGACTCCCACGGAAATAGCGTCTCGCGCTGCCTCATGACCGTTGCCTACGTGGACAAGGAAACAAGTCACTCGACAGACTGGCCTGCCGACGTCATGGCGCTGTTCTTCGAGAAATGAAACCTCGCGAGCGCATTCGGCCGCCGGGGCAAGGCCAATTCCGCCTCGTCAGGGAAAACTAGAAGTCGAACAGGTCGCCCAGGAAGCCTTCCTTCTTCTTGCGTTTCCGGCCGTACTGGTCACGATCAGAGCCGCTCCTGCGGTCGTAGTCCCGCCGATCGTAGTCCCGCCTGTCCCGGTCGTCGTATCGCGGCTGCTGTGGACGCGACTCAAAGGGGTTGTAGAGGGGCGGCGGCGCGATCGGCGGCTGGGACGGCGCTGCAGCCGGCCGGGCCGGAGCGGGGCCGGTCTCAGCAGCGACCCGATCAATGATCTTGTCCAGCTCGCCGCGATCCAACCACACTCCCCTGCACTGCGGGCAGTAGTCGATCTCGACGCCGCCTCGTTCGCTCATCACCAGGTCAATGGAATCCACAGGACACTTCATGTCTGCCCCAACGACTGGAACGGCCGGAAAGTTCGGCCTACCTGCCTGCTGAGATACCGGCGAGCAACTGCTCAAACGGCAGGGACTCAAGCGCTTCGCTCTTCCGGCGCGGCTGGGTGCCACTGAGCAGCTGCACGAGTTCACCCGCGGCCCGGTCCACGCGCGCCGACAGGGGCGATCCGCCGTCGTCGGTGTTTCCCCAGTCCTGGGGCCCCGCAAAGACGCCGGTGGCCGCGATCCTGGTCCGCAAGTAGCTGAACAGAGGACGCATGGCGTAGTCGAGGACCATCTGGTGGCGGTCGGTGCCGCCGGTTGCGCCCAACAGTACCGCTTTTCCTTCCAGCGACTTGGGGTCAAGGACGTCGATGAACGACTTGAAGAGTCCGCTGTAGGAGGCGCTGAAGACAGGACTGACTGCGATGATCGCGTCGGAATCCTCGACGCCGGCAATCACCTCTGCGAGGCGCGGCGCGGCATACCCGGTGACGAAGTTGTTGGCGATGTCCACGGCAAGGTCGCGCAGTTCGACCACGTCGATCCTCGGCTCGTAGCCTGCCGCACGCAACAGCCGCTCGGCGGAAGCGGCCAGCTGGTCGGCCAGCAAACGGCTCGACGACGGGACGCCGAGTCCGGCGGAAAGTACTGTGATGCGGCGGGTTTCCATGGCAATCTCCTGTTGCTCGTTCATACTCAGCTTACATGCATTTGCATCTAAATCAATGAACGGCGGGGTCGGCGGAAGTATTCCCGGACCGCCCTAGCGCCCCCTGTTTTGCTCCAGGAAAGCCACGGTCGCGGCGGAGATCTGCTCCTGGGCTGCCTCTTGGCTGATCTCCGGATGGCCGTCGCCGGGCTGCGGACCGTAACTGCCGAAGAAAGCGTGAGCACCGCCCTGAATCGCAACGAAACCGGCGGCGGGAGGCAGCAGTTCGCGGGAAGCGTCGATCTTGTCCGGCGTGCTGAGCCCATCCTCCGTCCCCGAAATCGACAGGACCGCCAAACCCTCGCGGTCCCGTAGCGATTCCACCGGATACGAGGCGTAGAGGAGCAGGCCGCTGACATCTGCGTTGTTGCCGGCGAACGACGACGCACTGACCCCGCCCAGCGAGTGGCCACCCACTACCCACGTGGAGATCCCGGGGTTCGCTGCCATGGCGCCGCGGGCCTGGTTTCCATCCAGCAGGCTGAGGCCCAAAGGCGTTTTCAGGATGACAACCAGGAACCCTGCATCCACAGCCGGCCTGAGTACGTCCGCGTAGGCCCTGGCCTCAACACGGGCACCCGGGTAGAAAATCAGCCCCAGGGTTGCTGGAGCGCCGGCCGGCTTCATGGTGATGGTCGTCGGTGATTCGATGACGGACACTTCCGACGCCGGTCGCGCCGCGGCCGCACTGTTCGGCTGATAGGCAAAGGGGTTGAGCCACGCCAGGGCAGCCACCAGAGCCAAAACGGCCACACGGCCCGTCCATGCCCCAATGGTCCGCAGCGTGGAACGCGGTGGTGACGCATGGCGACGGCGCCACAGGAGGACGCCCCAGAGGAGTCCGAGGACCGCGGCCACCACCAACAGGACAGGCAGCAGGGGGTGCCCGCGCAATACCGCGGGATTGCCGATCAGCATCCATCCCGGGACCAGAAGCATGGCCGCGGCGCACACCCCGGATGCCCAGAAGAGGACTGGCCGGCGCGTCGCAGGTCCTGCTGGAGCCACTGAAGAGGAGGTCATCCCACAATAATAGTTCCATCATGGAGATAATTCCCAACCGCCGCGTCACCCTCGGGGCTCCGAGACCGACTGGCCTCAGGGTGTTCGGCTGGTATGGGCGGCCAGGAAATCGAAGGTCTTGTCCCGGGCCTCCTGGGCTTCAGCGAAGTTCAGATGGAACTGGTACTCGTGGGGAAGTTCGGGCACATGGTTGGCGGGCCAAAACAGTTCGGTCACCGGAACACCCGCCTCTTTCAGACGGGTGCTGTACGGCACGGATTGGAGCCAGGTGAGGCCATCGCCGTTTCCGCCGCTGATGAACGTGGGAGGGAAGTCTGCGGTCACGAAGTCGATGGTGGACATGGTGGCGCCCGCGTACGTCGCCGACCAATCCTTGGTGCCGGTGTAAGCCCACAACGAGGTCTTGAACCCCCAGGCCACAATGCCGCTGAGGTCCGCCATGGCGCGGAGGTCGTAGACGCCGCAATGGAGTATGGTGGCGGCCAGGTCTTCCTTCTGGAGGGCCGGCCGTATTCCCATCAGGTTGGCGTACTCGGGGTTCACTGTCAGCGTGGTCAGTTGGCTTGCCAGCTGCGCCCCGGCAGAGTCACCGGCGAGGACAATCCGGCTGGCATCCACGTTCAACTCGGTGGCATGCGCCTTGATGTAGGCAAGTGCGTCATTGATGTCCCGCACGGCCGTGGGGTAGGTGGCCTCGGGGGCGATCGGGTAGCTCATCCCGATGGTTGTGTAGCCCTTGGCAGCGAGGATCCGAAGATACGGTTCCACGTCCCGCTGCGCCCCTGAGATCCAGGCACCGCCGTGGATCCAGACCACCGCAGGAAGCGGCGCGGCGGTCCCGGCAGGGCTGAACACGTCAAACGTGGAGCCTGGCTTGTAGTTGACTCCCGGATTCGTTTGCAACGGCGTGTCGGGGACATAGGGCTCCATCTCGTCGATGGTGGCCTGGGCTCCCCGCTCGAACACGCTGCGAATCAGCATGGCGGACGGCCACGGAGTGGCAGAGAGCGCCAGAAGGACGATCAGGACCAGCAGGATCGCCAAGTCGAGTTTCCGCAGGCGCCATGAGCGCTTGATCTTCCTGCGGGACGGCGGGCTGCCCGCAGGTCCCGCAGGCACTGTTTTGCTGGCTCTTGAGCTGGCTTGAGTCGATTCCAACGGCCCCACTAGACACTCTCCCCCGGTCGGTGCACCTGTGGACCATGCTAAACCTTGGCTGCAAGGGCGGGTCCGATCACGAAGTCCATGTCATAAGTCGATTTTGGCGACGGCATGCTGGCTCTTGCGGTGCCAGTTGGGCCAGAGTGTAGGAGTGGACTGCGCGCCACCCGCTCCGCCATTTTCCGCACGAAAGTAGACCATGACACACGAATCAATCGCCCCGTTGGAGGGCGTCCGGGTATTGGAACTCGGCAACTACATCGCTGCGCCCACAGCCGGCAGGCTGCTCGCCGATTTCGGTGCCGAGGTCATCAAGGTCGAACGGCCCGGGACGGGCGACGAACTGCGCAACTGGCGCCTGCACAAAGGCACCACGTCCATGCTTTACCGCACGCTCAATCGGAACAAGAAGTCCGTGGTCCTGGATCTCCGCACCGAGGCGGGCAAGCAGGCTGTGCTTGCCCTCGTTGCGGAATCGGACATCCTCCTGGAGAACTTCCGGCCCGGCACGCTGGAGAAGTGGGGCCTCGGCCCCGAGGTCCTCAACGAGGCCAATCCGGACCTGATCGTCACCCGCATCTCCGCTTTCGGGCAAACAGGTCCGCTGTCCCAGCGGCCCGGATTTGCCGCCGTCGCCGAAGCGTATGGCGGGTTCCGCAACCTCGTGGGCGACCCGGACCGCGCACCAGTGCGGGTGGGCGTCTCCATCGGGGACTCGATCGCGGGCCTGTACGCCGCCTTCGGCTCGGTGATGAGCCTGTATCAGCGTGAAGCACGACGCCGGGACGCAGCTGGCGCTGTTCCGCTCGCCGAGCGCGTCATCGACGTCGCCCTCCATGAAGCAATGTTCTCCATGATGGAATCCCTCGTCCCGGACTACCAGGCGTACGGGGTAGACCGCCAGCGCGTGGGTGGTCGGATGGAAGGCATCGCCCCCTCGAATGCCTATGTGTGCCAAGACGGCGCGAGCATTGTGGTGGCCGGAAACGGCGACTCCATCTTTCAGCGCTACATGCAGACAATCGGCCGCCCCGACCTTGCCGACGATCCCGAGCTTCAGCGCAACGCCGGACGCTGGGCCAGGCGTGAGGAGCTTGACCAGGCAATCGGCGAGTGGACAGCCTCGCTGGACGCCTCCGACGCACTGACAGCGTTGGAAGCCGCAGGCGTCCCCGCAGGACCCATCTACACCGCAGCCGATATCAGCACGGACAGCCAGTACGCGGCGCGCAACATGATCCAGAAGTTCGACGTTTCCACGGGCGAAGAGATCCTCCCCGGAGTGGGGTTCCCGGGCATTGTTCCCGTGATCGGCGGCCAGTCCCTGCCCATCAGGAACCTCGGCCCGGACCTGGGTGAAAACACGCAGGAAATCCTTGGCGGGCTCCTGAAAATGGACGCCGCACAGATCGATGCGGCGTCCGGCCGCGAGGAGGCCATCCGGCCATGAAACCCGTTGAAAGCCCCTTGGCCACAACCTTGGGTGGCGCCATCCTGCGGGACGTCACGCTGCGGGACGGACTTCAGCTCACCGGCAAGCTCCTGCCCACGGAAGAGAAGATCCAGACAGTCCGCGAACTGCTGCGGTTGGGCGTGCCTGCCATCGAGCTGGGATCCATGGCCCGCGCGGACCTCGTCCCCACCATGGCGAACACCCTTGAAGTGGTGCAGGCGCTTACCCCCGAGGAACTCGAAAAATGCTGGATCTGGGTGGCCACTCCGGGCCACGTCGCCAAGGCCTCCGCCGCGGGCGCGCGCAATTTCCAGTACTGCCTGTCCGCCTCGGATTCACACAACAAGGCGAACATCGGGCGCACTATGGACGAAAGCCTGGCCGCTTTGCCCGAGGCCGTTGAATACTCCAGAGCAGTCAATGGCCGGATTCAGCTGTGCATCGCGACGTCCTTCACGTGTCCGTTCGAGGGCTACGTTCCCGAGGAGCGCATCCTGTCCATCGCCAACGATCCCAGGGCCGAGGGCACCGCGGACATCGTCATCTGTGACACCTTGGGGCAGGCCGTTCCGGCTCAAGTATCCCGCCTCATAACCCGGGTCCGGGAGGAGTCCCCGGCCCGCCGCATCGTCTATCACGGCCACGATACCTGGGGCTTGGGCGTGGCCAATACGCTCGCGGCCATCCAGGCGGGAGCCGCCATGGTGGACGGTGCTCTTGGCGGCCTGGGCGGCTGCCCGTTTGCTCCCGGCGCCAGCGGCAACACGTCCAGCGAGGACATCCTCTTCGCGACCCGTCCCGATTGGCTGACCCCTGTCGTGTTCGGAGAACTCGTGGTGTTATCCGAGAAGCTGCTGGCAGAACTCGGCGAACCCAACCGCTCTAAAGCGTCACAGGGTGCCCGTTCGCGGGCCGAAGCCTTCGAATGGGTCATGCCCTAGGCCGCGTGGACTCACTAAGCCGGCTTGCTGGCTTTTCCGTCCAACCACAGCGTGTCCGACTCGTCCCGGTGAGTCCCGTCCGTTCCCACGTGTTTGTTGTCGATTTTCGGCCCATTCTTGATGACGTGCACCAGGGCCATGCCATGTCCACGGCCCAGATCGTAGTCAGCCTTGAGCCATTTAAGGATGGTCCCAGCCTTGACAGAGGGGTCAGAAAAACCCTTGCTTTCGGCAATCTCCAAGAGCTGGCGCGGAGTGAGTCCGGTCTTGTCTTCAATGGTGTCAAGGTATGCCTGGAACGACATTGGAAGGCCTTTCGTCTTGGCTTGGGACGTCCATGATCAGGACGGCCATCAGGGATTCCTAGGTAGGCGAGACTCTACTGGATGGGGCTGACATCCAAAACTGTCTGTGCATGCCGCGTCAGCCTCCTGCGCCCCTACACTGATGTGATGGTGCGCAGGATGCTCACGGAAGGACAGCGGCGTCCTTTGGCCTTGTGCATGCTCATCGCCTCCAGCATCGCGCTCGTGGCGGGCTGTGACGGATCACCGCTCGAACCGCCGTCGACTTCAGGGGTGGCGTCCACGGCGGAGCAACAGCCGATCACCGTGGAGGTCAACCAGTCCAGGGACCAATACGGCAAGCAAGCCATCCAGATCCAGCTCACCAACACCACCGATACGCCTCTCACCGTGACGGGAGCCCGACTCGACTCGCCCTTGTTTGACGGTGGCATTTCGTGGGAGCCGACGGCCGGCACCCTGGAGCTGCCGCCCAGGCAACCCAAAAGCCTCCCGGCCAGCCTTCCCGCAGCCGACTGCAGGATGGCCGGCGACGCATCACCGGCACCCATTGGCGCCACTGTCCGTTACGCCGAACCTGGCGGTTCCCCTCAGGACACGGCGACCACCGCCGCTGATCCCTTCGGTGTCCTCGCCCGGAACGCCGGCGAGCTATGCCTGGCCAAGGAGGCTTCCGCCGTCGCCACCATAGTCCTGGCCCCAGGCCTGGACGTGGCTGCGGACGGACGCACCGCCGTCGTACGTTTGCTCATCACGCCGGTCGCCCCGAGCGGTGCCGCGCAGACGCTGACGATCGAAAGCATCGAGGAGACAACACTGTTGGCCGAGCCGCCCACCGAGCCGTGGCCCACGAACGTCCTCATCCGGTCCGGCGCGGACCGGCAGGAGATCGCCCTGGGAATCCGGCCCGTGCGCTGTGATCCCCATGCTGTGGCGGAAGACAAGGTGGGCACACTCCTGCCACTGCGGATCAAAGTGGGAGACCGGCAGGGCCAGCTGAAGATCGCGGCCTCCACGGAATTACGTGGCCGGATCTATGACTTCGTGACCGCGGCCTGCTCAGGCCAATAACTCGGGCCAATAACTCAGGCCAATCAAGGGACTTCAGTCCTCGAAATGGGCTGTGGTGGGCTGCTGCCCGGAAACGCGGTTCACCATCTCCAACGCCACTGCGTACAGTTTCTGGTTCCGATCGCTGGAAGCCCGCCGAAGGAAGTCGAAGGCCTCGTTCTGGCTGCAGCGGTTCTGGGCCATGATTATCCCGCAGGCAAGATCGATCACGGTCCTGTTTTCCATCGCGGCCTTGAGGTCATTCCCTCGCTGGTCGGAGGCCGCGATCCTGATCGCCAGGCGCAGGGCTTTGCTGGCCATCTCCGCGAAAAGCACCGCGTCAGCGACAACCTGCTCCGTAAAAAGCCCTGGCTGGGGAGCAAAGAAATTGAGTACGGCCGCTGAGTCCTCTCCCAAGGTCATGGGGACGCCCAGCGCGCTGTGCACGCCGGCGGCCAAGAGAGCACTGGAATACTCGGGCCAGCGAGGGTCCGAAAGGACGTCCCCCAGGAGGACCGGGACGCCGCTGTCCAAGGCTTCAACGCATGGCCCGGAACCCAAAGCCTGCTCGATCCGGTCCAGCACCACCGCCCGGTCGCTGCTGCCGCCAATCGTGGCAGTGCGCTTCCGCCGGCGCAATGTCACGGCACACTCGATGTTGGTTGTCGTAATCCGGGTCATCATGCCGGCGGCGAAGCCGGTCAGCCCCTGGAGGACGGCCTTGACGTCATCGGTGCCGCCAATGAGATCGACCAGCTGCTCAAAGTCCTCTGCCCACTCGTCAGCAACCATGACGTCAAATCTAGAAGAACCGGCAGCAGGCCACAACAGTAGCGGCCGTTCCTAGCCCACGATTGGCAGGGCGGATGGAGCGCATTCCACTCTGACAGTGACATCCGCTTCCACGGACTTTACTTCTCCGTCCACTTGGTACGGCAGCGGTTTGAGCGTGGTGAATTCGTAGCTGCTCACACTGGGCTGCTCGACCAAGCCCTGCGTGGTGGCCCGCAAGGCCGTCAGCAAGACCCGCCACTTGGGCATGTGCGGAAAGACGATCACCTCGAATTTCCCGTCCGACGGGTGGTTGTCCGCCTCACTGAGCGTGGCGTACTTGGCCATCTCGGGGATGTTCGCGAAAACAAGGCTGTCGAACTTGCGCCGTTTCCCGTCAGATTGTCGGATGGCGAAGGGCTGGAATTTGGAGAAGGTCTTGATGACCGTGACCATTTCCGTGATAGCGCCCTTTCCGCCCTTTTCGAGTTCCGTTGCGATAACAGGAGTGAGGCCGAACCCGATGTAGGAATGCGCATACTCGTCGGGCTCATCCTCGTTCTTGCCCGTGTGGATGCGCAGTAGGTCGATGTTGCGGACGTGGCCCTCAGCAATTGCCTCTGCCAGGGGTTTCGTTCCGGTGATCCTGCTGTGGTCGTTGGCATTGCCAGCGGCCAGGACTGCGCAAACGGCCTGCGGATTCCCGGCGTGCATCACGCCGTTGACAACCTCGTTGTATCCGCCATCGCCGCTCACCGACACCACCAGAACGTCACCGCCCTTGCCAGCGGCTTCCCGGGCCAACTCCACGGCATGACCAGCGTGCTCAGTGGGTTGCAGGGTGATGTCAGTTTGGTAGCTGAGGGTGGCACTGAGTTTGCTATGCAATTGCTGCGCCAGCTCAGGCGCATCCCCGGTGCTGTTGGGATTGAAGATGATGACAATCGACGTGAAGATCCGGGCAGAATCCTTGACGTGCTCCTGGTTCATTGCGATGTCCCTTACCGTTGAGCGTTGATGAGATGCCGGCTGGAGTAGGAGACGAAGGGCCGGCCGGCCCGCATCTGCTCATCCAGCTCACTGAGCTTGCCCCAGTATCGTTCTGCGGAGAAATCAGGAACCCACCACACGCACTTGCGCAGGATCCACACCACCGCGCCTACGTCGAAGAATTCCATCCGGCACCTGGCAGTACGGAGGTTCGTAACTGTGAGTCCAGCGTCCTCGGCGGCCGCAACCTCCGCCTGGGGGTCGCGGCCCGTGCGCTGTTGCGGCAGCGGACCAAGGAAGTGCTCAATGAGTTCAAACGCCGACGCCGGCCCCACATGTTGAGCGAAATAGTGGCCGCCGGGGACCAGCACCCGCCGGATCTCTCCCCAGTCCGGGCGAACAGGGTGCCGCGCGGTGACCAGTTCGAATGATTCCCCTGGGAACGGCAAGCCGGCACCCGCACCGGGTTCAACAACTTCCACCCCTCGGGGCCCCAGCAGCTCGCGGGCACGCCGGGCGTTTGGCGGCCAGCCTTCAGTTGCGGCCATCCGCGCAGGAAACACTGAAGCTTCTGAAAGAACTTCCCCTCCGCCGGTGTCCAAATCGAGCGCACTACTGACAGTGGCGAGCCGGTCAGCCATCAGCTTGGCAAATCCCCACGGAGGCCTTTCCTCAGTGGCCCGGCCCTCCAACCAGACGAATCCCCAACCCGTCACATCGGCTTCAACAGCCTCGTTGACCAAAGTCTCGAAATCCCGCATCAGTGTCCTATCGTCTACGTACCTCCCTTGCGAGAGCTGTACAGCCACACTGGCCATCAGGCCGAAGGAGCGGCTTCGCCAACACAAGCTTCAACGTACCCTTTCCCTGCACGGTACGGCTCCAACTCTCCAGCCTGGTGTCGGCAGCGTGGACCGAGTTACGGGCATCCTGAGCAGCGGCTGCCGCCGCACAGGTGCTCCTTTTCCCCCGGTAGGGTTGCATCATGGGGACAGTTCTTGACGTCGAAAATTTGCTGGTGGGGTACGCCGGGGCTCCAGTGTGTGGCGAAGTTTCTGCTGCTGTGGACGCCGGACAGGTACTGGGAATCGTCGGCGTCAACGGTGCCGGGAAGTCCACGGTGGCCCGAACCATCGCCGGACGCCAGGCACCCCTGGCCGGGGACGTGAAAGTCCATGGCCTTCTCATTGACCCCGACGCCGTGCCGTTCCGCAGGCAGGTTTCCGCAGTCTTCGATGACGACCTGTTCTTCCCTTCGCTGACGGTTCGGGAACACCTGCTCCTCATCGCCCGTGGCCATTCCCTCGATGACCCCGAGGGGTACGTGGAGGAAGAACTCGAGTTCTTTGGGCTGGTGGGCAGGTCCCACGCGATCCCCGACGCCCTGTCCTCCGGTCAACGGCGCAGGCTTTTGCTCGCAGCGGGACTCATCAGGCCGTCGTCGCTCCTGATCCTGGACGAGCCCGAACAGCGGCTCGACCCCCGGATGCGGGTAGCCCTCGGTGAGCGCATCGCTGAGCATGCCGAGGCCGGTGGCGCGGTGGTTCTGGTCACCCATGATCCGCAGCTTTTGCTCGCCACGGCTTCCACGTGCTTGGTCATCGATGAGGAAGTCCGGCAATTCGATCCGGAGCAGGGAGCCTCGATCATTGCCGGGTCCTGATGTGCTGACCACTGAACCACCGCGTGAACCACCGCGGCAAAGCCGCCACCTCTCCGCGGAGATTGTCCGCTTCACGCGCAGGTCGGCCCGCCGCCACAAGCGAAGCCTCATTTCCTGGAAAGACCGTTTTGTCGACGCCTACAGCTGGGGGCTCGGCATCGGCGTCTCCCTCGCCATCGCGGCCTCGTTCGTCCTGGCCCTGCGCAACGAGATCGCGGACCGCGCTTCGACCACCAACAGCATCATCCCCGGACAGTGGCTAGTCCTTCCTGAGCCTGTGCTGTGGACCAGCCTGACGTTCGCAGTCCTCCTCGTCATCAGCACGCTGGCCCGAAAGCTGGGTCCGATGACTGTGAACGGACCCGAAAGTACGTGGTGGCTGACCCTTCCCATCGACCGCCGCCCCATGGTCCTGCCGCCTTTCGTCCGCAAGGTCGCGCTGACCGGCATTGGCACAGCCGTCCTTTACCTGCCTTTCAGCATGGTGTCCTCCGTTGACCGCACCCCTTGGGAACACCTCTTCGCCTCCATCACGGTTGGCGCTGCGGGCTTACTGGCCGTGGTGCTGGCAGCCGCGCAGCAGCTCGGATTGTTAGGGCCCCGGCTCGGTCGCATCACGGCGACGGCGGCGCTGCTGGTGTGCGCGGTCCTCCCCCTGTTGTCCTCGTCTCCGTGGCCAACTGCACTGGTGGGCGCTGCCGCCGTCGGACTCCTGATCCTGGTGGCGCCACGCGCCGGTGAAGTGCGCGGCGAAGAACTGGTCCGCGGGGGCGCCGTCGCGGGCCATGCCGGCGCATCGCTGTTCATGATGGATTCCAACGAGGTACTCCGTGCACTCAGCGGCGGACAGCGAAGGGTCGACGGCGGCAGGGCCGCCAGGTTGTACAGTCGCCCGGTGCGCGGCCCTCTTCGGGCGCTGATCCGGGCGGACGTGGTGGCTTTCCTCCGGCTCCATCCGCCGTTGACACCGCCGCTCCTGTGGCTTGCTGCCTCCATCGCGGTACTGCTTGTGGAAGGCGGGCTGCCCGAGTTCGCACAGTTGGCGGTCGTTGTGATCGCGGGCTGCGCAACCGCATCGGGCATGGGAAGCGTGGCCCGCAAGACTGCGTTGGTTCCTGAACTCGATGCGCTGTTGCCGTTGCATCCGGCGCTGGTTCGTACCAGCCGCACGCTCATGCCCAGCGTGGCGATGGCAGTGTGGATGGCTATCCTCAGCGGCCTCCTCGTGCTGCTTGGTGCTCCGGATCCGGCCTTGATCGGGGTCGGCGCCCTTGCTGGGGTTGGCATGGGTGCGGGGACGCTCCGCGCCGCTACCAGGACGCCGCCGGACTGGTCCGCACCGCCTGTGGAAACCCCGTTCGGTCCGGTGCCACGGGCCCAACTGGGCTCGCTGATGCACGGATTGGATGTGACCATCCTGGCGATGATTCCGCTTTTGGCTGCCCTGTACCTGGGCTACGTGCCATCGCTGGTGGTGATCGTCCAGGCGGTATTCAGCGCCGGCATCGTCCTGCTCGTTGTGTTGTCTCGGCCCAAGCGCTAGCCAACTACAGCAGGACCGTGCCTTGAATGCACGTGGCCGATGCACCGCCGATCCAGATTTCGCCATCCTCGGCTTTCACGTGGATACGGCCGGAGCGGCCCAGGACGGTGCCCTGCGCAGCCACGTATTCTTCCGGCGCCCGGCCGCTCCCGATCAGCCATTGCGCCGCGCCGGCATTGAAACTGCCCGTCACCGGGTCCTCCACCATGGCATCACCGGGAATGAACGTACGGACTTCAAAGTCGACGCCGGAACCTGCCTTGTGGGGGCCGATCACCCCGACCTTGAGGTCACCCATCGCCACAAGATCCGGTTCGACAGCCAGGACCTGTTCCGCAGACTCGAGCAGAACACCAATCCACTGCGGTCCGTTCACCAGCCACGCAGCGTCCAACAGGGCGTCCTCCGGGAGCCTCAAGCCAGCGGCCAGCTGTGAGCGGACTGCGGCGTCCACTGGACCGAAACGGGTCAGCGGCGGAGCGGCAAAAGCCAGCCGGCCGGCGTCGTGCTTGACCCGAACCAAGCCTGCACCGCACTCCTGAACCAGGACGCCGTCCGTCTTGGGCACTCCCCCGGCCTCAAGCCACGTGTGTGCGGAACCGAGTGTTGGATGCCCCGCGAAAGGGAACTCCTCGCTGCCCGTGAAAATCCGTACCCTGTAATCCGCCGCAGGATCAGTGGGCGGCAGCAGGAACGTGGTCTCGGAGAGGTTGGTCCAGTTGGCGAAGTGCTGCATGGTTTCACTGCTCAAGCCCTCGGCATCGACGACGACGGCAAGCGGGTTTCCGAGGTACGGCACCTCTGAGAACACGTCGACCTGGTGGAACGGGCGGAGGCGGGGGGCTTCTGAAGTCACCGCTGCAGGCTATCACCGGGTGCTGGCAGGCCTGCTCCGCGTCTGCGAAACTACGAGCATGGCAGAGAACAAGACCAAGCCCACAGCCGTGTCAGTGGAGGAATTCCTCGCCGCCGTGGAGCATCCCGTGCGCCGGGCCGACGGCTTCGAATTGCTGGACATGATGCGTGACCTCACCGGCCAGGAAGCCGTCATGTGGGGTCCGACGATCGTCGGGTTCGGCAGCTACCACTACAAATACGACAGCGGCCGGGAGGGCGACGCGGCCGCCGTCGGTTTTTCTCCGCGCAAGGCGAACCTGGTCCTGTACGGCGTCACCGAAGGCCCGGACGCCGACCGGCTCCTCCCTGAGCTCGGCAAGCACAAGACCAGCACGGCCTGCTTGTACGTCAACAAGTTGGACGACGTGGACCGGGACGTCCTCGCCGAAATGATCCGTACCGGCTACAAGCACGTGCTGGCGGAGTTCCACAGGCCCTAGCCGTTCGCCGAGATGCCATTTAATGACAATCCCGGGCGTCACCATTGTCATTAAATGGCATCTCGGCGCAGAAAAAGACCCCCGCCACCGGAATCCGGTTGCGGGGGTCTTCTTTGCAGTCAGAGACTACTTAGCTGCAACGACCTCGAGGTCGATGACAGCCGAAACATCCTCGTGCAGGCGAACGTTGGCCTGGTACGAACCGACAGACTTGATGTGGTTCGGCAGTTCAACGTTGCGCTTGTCGATGGCGCCGAGGCCAGCGGCCTCAACAGCAGCAGCGACGTCAGCAGGCTTGACGGTGCCGAAGAGACGACCGGACTCGCCAGCCTTCACCTCGAGCTTGACCTTCTTGGAGGACAGAGCCTGGGCCTGTGCCTGTGCAGCTTCAACAGAAGCGTGTGCACGAGCAGCGCGGGCAGCCTTGATGGACTCAACCTGCTTCTCGCCACCCTTGCTCCAGGTCAGGGCGAAACCGCGGGGCAGCAGGAAGTTACGTGCGTAACCGTCCTTGACCTCGACAACGTCGCCAGCAGCACCGAGACCGGTTACTTCGTGGGTCAGAATGAGCTTTGCCATGTTAGTTAATCCCTTCCCTTAGCCGCGGCCAGCGCCGGAGTAAGGCAGCAGAGCAACTTCGCGGGCGTTCTTGATTGCCTGAGCGATCTTGCGCTGTTCCTGAACGGTAACGCCAGTAACGCGACGAGCGCGGATCTTTCCGCGATCGGAGATGAACTTGCGCAGCAGTGCTACGTCCTTGTAGTCGATGACAGTGATGTCAGCGGCCTTCAAGGGGTTGGACTTTGGTTTGGGCTTACGGAGTTCAGCCTTAGCCATCGTGGAGCTCCTTTTCTATGGAGCCCGTGGATATTGATCCACGGGATGGTGGTGTTCGACGGCGAATGTCGCCCGAGTGCCTTCCGGCAGTCCCGGCGAGTGTCCGGCGTCGGACTTTTTCTTGGTGTTTAGAAGGGAGGTTCGGAATCCGGGCCGTTGCCCCAGCCGCCGCCTGCATTGCTGACACCGGGCGTTGCCCAAGGGTCATCCTGCTGTGCGGGCTGGCTGTTGCCGCCCCAGGTTCCACCGGAGTTGCCGCCCTGGTTTCCACCAGGAGCGCCACCTCCAAAGCCACCGGAATTGCCGGCGTTGCCTCCACCGAAGCCACCCTGGCCACCGCCGGAGCGCTGGGTTCGGTTGACCTTGGCGTTTGCGTAACGCAGGCTGGGGCCGATTTCGTCGACCTCAAGCTCAATAACGGTGCGCTTTTCGCCTTCTTTGGTTTCGTAAGAACGGCTCTTCAAACGGCCGGAAACGATGACGCGCATGCCCTTTGTGAGGGACTCGGCCACGTTCTCGGCTGCTTCGCGCCATACGGAAGCGCGGAGGAACAGGGTTTCCCCGTCCTTCCACTCATTCGACTGGCGGTCAAAGGTCCGGGGAGTAGAAGCGATGGTGAAGTTCGCTACTGCTGAGCCAGACGGGGTGAACCGCAGCTCCGGGTCATTGGTGAGATTACCAATGACCGTAATAGTGGTTTCGCCTGCCATCTACTGCCTCCTTGTTCGTTCCTGCGGGGTAAAGATCTGGAAGGGGCTGATTACTCAGCAACGACCTTCTGGTCTTCGGGGCGGATGATCTTGGTGCGCATGATCGTCTCGTTGAGAGACAGCTGGCGGTCAAGTTCCTTGGCGGTAGCCGGCTCAGCGGTGAAGTTCACCACTGCGTAGATACCTTCGGACTTCTTCTTGATGTCGTACGCCAGACGGCGACGGCCCCAGATGTCAACCTTTTCGATGGTTCCACCATCAGTGGTGATGACAGTGAGGAACTTCTGAAGCGACGACTCTACGGTACGCTCTTCGACCTCGGGGTCGATGATTACCATCAATTCGTAAGGACGCATATGTGAACCCACCTCCTTTGGGCTAAGCGGTTACGGTATTTCCGTAACAGGAGGTTCATTTGCGATGCTGTGGATCGCTCCCCCGCCGAAAGTTCGGAAGGAGGGCGCAACACAGACTTCAATATCTTAGTGCATCTCCTGCACACAAACCTATTCGGCGGGCTCCCACGCTGGAACCCGCCAGCCTGCGTATGTGGATAACGGCTGGCCACCACGGTGAATACTGGGAGCATGACCGTCCTGAAGTCCATCGTCCTCTTCGTATTGGCCGCCGTTGCAGAGATCGGCGGGGCATGGCTGATCTGGCAGGCCGTACGTGAAGGAAAAGCCTGGTGGTGGGCCGGCCTGGGCATCGTGGCCCTGGGCATCTACGGATTCTTTGCGGCCTTCCAGCCTGACGCCCATTTTGGCCGGGTCCTGGCCGCCTATGGTGGTGTGTTCATCGCCGGATCACTCGCGTGGGGAATGCTCCTTGACGGTTTCAGGCCGGACCGATGGGACGTCATCGGTGCCGCAATCTGCATCGTGGGCGTAGGAGTGATCATGTTCGCCCCCAGACCTGGCGCCTAACCTGGAAACGACAAAACCCCGGAAGATCATTGATCTTCCGGGGTTCTCTGTGCGCGGAGGGGGACTTGAACCCCCACCCCCTTTCGAGGACTAGCACCTCAAGCTAGCGCGTCTGCCATTCCGCCACCCGCGCAAGGTGATTCGGAGAAACAGTGTTTCGTTTTTCTCCTCGACAGCGACAAAGACATTACCACGAGGAACCGGAACCCACTGATTCCTGAAGCGGCAGGGCAGCCATGTCCAGTGCCCAGCTAGGGTGGGGCCATGGATGCCACTCTCCTGAACACCCTGGTCCTGACTGTCGTTTTCGCCGCAATTGCCCTGTATGCCCTCTACTTCGTGATCCGCGCAGGCGTGCGGGATGGCATCCTCCAGGCCGAGCAAAAGCGCGAGGCCAACGCCCCGTCACGCGAGGCATGACGTTGCATCCGACACCAAGTAGCTAGGGTGGGCAAATGAAGCACGTCAGAGTGAGGCGAAGCCGGCTGCGCTTCCTTGTCATGGTGGTGGCTGGCGCAGCTGCCTTCTTCGCCACTGGCACCACGGGAAACTGGGTGGATGCCCCGGCAGTCAGTTGGGCCGCTGCGGCGCTGGTCTACGTTGCGTGGGTGTGGCTGGTGATTGCGCGGATGGGCCCTGAGGAAACCCGGCAGCATGCAACATCCGAGGACCCGTCCCGTAAAGTCACCGACCTCCTGATCCTCATCGCCAATCTGGCCAGCATCGCCGCCGCGGCCGCAGTGATCGCAAATTCGCACAGCGAAAGCACGGACGCCCGCCTCTACTCAGCAGCCTTGGCCTTGGCCTGCGTCGCGTTGTCCTGGATGCTCGTTCAAACACTCTTCACCCTGCGTTATGCCGAGCTCTACTACAGCCCCGCGGCCGACGCCGGAGGGGACGTGGGCGGCATCAACTTCAACCAGGAACGTCCGCCCCAGTACACCGACTTCGCGTACCTCGCCACCAGCCTGGGCATGACCTATCAGGTTTCGGACACCAATCTCGGCAATCACAGGATCCGCGCGGAAGCCCTGAAACACAGCCTTCTTTCCTACCTGTTCGGCACGGTCATCCTGGCCGTCACCATCAACCTCATCGTCGGGCTGGCGCTGTAGCGCGCCTCGGCGGGCCTCAAAAGAAACGGGGCAGCCGCCGTCGAACGTTGACGGCAGCTGCCCCGTTGCAAAGTGACGCTTACGACGCCGGTCCGGAACCAACCTCTGCGGGTTCGGCTTCGGCGCTGGTCGCCCCGGCGTCATTACGGCCATTCCTGCGATAACGCCACACACCAATGCCCACGACGACGGCAGCCAGGGCCAGCGACAGGAACAGCGACTCACGCGTGGATTCGATGACCACCATCCCGATGATGAGCGCCACGATGCTGCCGATTGCAATCCACGTGAGGTACGGGAAGAACCACATCTTCAGCTCAAGGTCCTTGGCGGCGGCACCCATGCGTCGGCGCAGAATGAGCTGCGAGGAAGCGATCACCAGCCACACGAACAGCGCGATGGCACCTGACGTATTCACGAGGAACAGGAACACGGTGTCCGGGGCGATGTAGTTCAGGCCGACGGTCACGAAGCCCACCACGGTGGAGGCGAGGACTGCTGCAGCCGGAACGCCACGCTTGGAGATCTTCATCCAGGACTTGGGGGCGTCCCCACGCTGCGAGAGCGAGAACAGCATGCGGCTGGCCGTGTAGAGCCCTGAGTTCAGGCACGAGAGCACCGAGGTGAGGACGACGATGTCCATGATGGTGCCGGCGCCCGGGATTCCGTAGAGCTCGATCACGGCAACGTACGGGCTCTTGGCCACGGAGGCGTCGTTCCACGGCAGGAGCGTGACCACGATTGCGATGGAGCCGATGTAGAAGATCAGGATTCGCCAGACAGTGGACTTCACGGCCTTCTTGACGGCGTCAACAGGGTTCTCGGATTCACCAGCAGCGATGGTGGCGATTTCAGCGCCGAAGAAGGAGAAGACCACCACAAGGATGCCGGCCAGGACCGCGCCCGGGCCGTTCGGCATGAAGCCGCCCTGATCCAGGAGGTTGGAGACGCCCGGCGCGGAAACACCAGGCATGAGGCCGAGGATGGCGGCAATGCCGGCCAGCAGGAAGATGACGATCGCGGCGACCTTGATGGACGCGAACCAGAACTCGAACTCGCCGTAGGACTTCACGGAGCCGAGGTTGGTCAGTGTCAGGAGGACCATGAGGACGAGGGCCCAGATCCATTGGTCGACGCCCGGAACCCAGCGGTGCATGATCGCAGCGCCGGCCGTGGCTTCGATGCCCAGAACGATGATCCAGAACCAGGCGTAGAGCCAGCCGATGCTGAACCCGGCCCAACGGCCAAGGGCTTTGTCGGCGTAGGTGGAGAACGAGCCCGTCTCCGGGTTGGCAGCTGCCATTTCGCCCAGCATGCGCATGACGAGGATGACGACGAGGCCGGCAGCGAGGTAGGCCACGAGGATGCCCGGGCCTGCCTGCTGGATTGCCGCGCCGGAACCTACGAACAGACCCGCTCCGATGACGCCGGCAATGGCGATCATGGAGAGGTGACGTGGTTTCAGCGATTTCGAAAGTTGTTGGTCAGCGTGCATGGATCGGCGCCGTCCTTTAGGTTTGGGGTTGGCTGCAGTGGTGTGCCACTGGCCACATGACTAGTTCACGCTAGCCTGCGGGACTGACGCCAATCCTGTGCAAGTGAACATTTTGCCGCTGCCCAAACCGGAACCTGGCACAAAATGTAAACCGTAGGGCATCTGAAGTTTCCTATTGGAAACATTCGAAATACCCCTGAAACGAGTGCTTGAGGCTTCTGCTACACCGTGGTCTGGAAGAACACCTCAACAACAGCCGTCAAATAGTGCGGATCCTGCACACCGCACAACTCGCGGGCCGAGTGCATCGACAGCAAGGGGACCCCCACATCCACGGTGCGGATTCCCAGGCGCGTTGCCGTCAGCGGACCGATGGTGGAACCGCACGGAAGATCATTGTTGGAGACGTACTCCTGGTACGGCACCCCGGACTCTTCGCAGAGCCTCGCCCAGAGGGCAGCACCTGTGGCGTCCGTGGCGTAGCGCTGGTTGGCGTTGATCTTCAGCAACGGTCCGCCGTTCAACACCGGCTTGTTGGCGGGATCGTGCTTCTCCGCGTAGTTCGGGTGGACAGCGTGGCCGGCGTCCGCAGAAACACAGAACGACGCCGCCAAGGCCTGCCGCCGCTGGCTCACCGAGGCGCCGAGGCCGTCGGAGATACGGGTCAGGATGTCCTCAAGGACGGGTCCGCAGGCGCCGGAACGCGAGTTGGAGCCGATCTCCTCGTGGTCAAAGGCAGCCAGGACGGCGATCGGACCGTCCGCGGGGGCCGCAGCAGTGTGGCGGATCAACGCCACCAAGCCCGCGTGTGTGGAGGAAAGGTTGTCCATGCGGCCGGAAGCGAAGAACTCACCCTTGGCCCCGAAAACCGCAGGCGCTTGCGTGTCTGCCACAACGACGTCGTAACCACCGATTTCGGCCGCATCAACAGTGGTGCCTTCAACGCGGCTGGCGAGCAATCCCAACAGATCCTCGGCGGCAGGGTCACCCTGCCCAAAGATGGGGTTCATGTGCTGCTGCTTGGAAAGGAGGACACCGTTGTCATTGACGCCGCGGTCCAGGTGAATGGCCAGTTGCGGGAAGCGCAACAGCGGTCCCGTGGCGGTCAGATGCTGCGTGCCGTCGCGCATCACCAGGCGGCCGGCCAGCTGCAGTTCGCGGTCCAGCCAGGAGTTCAGGAGAGGCCCGCCGTAAACCTCGACGCCGGCCTGCAGCCAACCGAACTTGCCGGTGGTGGGTTTCGGCTTGAGCTTGAATGACGGAGAATCCGTGTGCGCGCCCATGATGTTGAAACCCGTGGTGGGTCCTGCATTTTCGGGAGTCACCCAGGCAATCAGGGCACCATCGCGGATCACGTAGAACTTACCCGCCCCGCCCTCCCACGGCTGCAGTTCAGCCAAAGCCGTGAAGCCAACGGCGTCCAACCGCCGGGCGGCCTCGTGCACTGCGTGGAAGCTCGACGGCGAGGCCGTTACGTACGCACCGAGGTCCTGGATGTGGTCAACTGCTGCGGAGGCATTCGAAGGCATGACCCCGAGTCTAGTCCTTGCTTCTGCGATGCCTCCGGCTACACCGTGACGTTCAGCGCGGCTGTGTAGCCTGCTGCCACCGAGCCAGACATAGTCGCCAATTGGTATATTCCTCCGTCGTCACCAAAGACGTTGTCCGAGGTCAGCGTGGTGTTCGGGAAATTCCGGGCACTCGACTCGTAGCCGGCCGAGGCGTAAACCTCCTTGCAGGCCGCCTCGGTGAGGGCGATTTGCGAGACCGCCAACACTTGGCCCGCCGCCGATGTGTTGCTCATCGATTCAAATACCTCAAAGTGAATATGTGGCCATCGGCCGTTGTAGGCGCCGGGGTAAATGGAGGTGAAAGTGATCTGGCCATTGGCGTCGGCCTCCTGGACGCCACGGAGATAGTTCTCGTTCTCCAGGCCGGAGTCGTACAGCGAATACTTCCCGTTCTGGTCGCAGTGCCACGCATACACGGCCGCACCGGCCAGCGGAGAGCAGCCGTTCGCGTTGTCCAACAGCGTCAGCGTAAACGTCAACGGCACTCCCGCTGCCTTGGTGGTGGACGACCCGAAGCTGGAGGTGATGTCCTTGCGGACCACTCCGGAAGCTTCGAGCACGTTCGGGCCGTTGGAGCCGTCTCCTGGGTAGGGGCCCAAGGTTTCCTCGGGAATCTCTACGCCGCATTCCGCGAAGGCCCGCGTCACTGTGCTGGTGGCGGAAGGCGTTGCGGTCACCGTCGTGGTTTCCGTTGCCGTGGCGGTTGCGCTGGCAGTGCTCGACGGCGATGCGCTGCCACCTCCCGTACCCGGCGTACAGGCGGCCAGGGCTGCTGCCGTCCCCGCTCCGAACAGAACTCCCAAGGTGCGTCGCCGGCTCAGGAGCGTGGACAGATCGAACTCAAGTCCGCGGTCATGGTTAGGATGCGGTCCGTCTGATCCGGCCGGTTCCTTGGAGGGCTGTTGAGGAGAAGTCATGCATCCATGAAACGCGTGGGGGCTATGGCTTGTACATGGGAGAACTGTGGCGGGCCTGTGAATCCTCCGGTTTGCCTCAGTAGTCCGGGTTACTCGGCACCACGAGTCCGGTTTCGTACGCGTACACCACAACCTGGACCCGGTCCCGCA
The DNA here is from genome assembly GCF_042786555.1 of Paenarthrobacter sp. NPDC056912. Lineage (NCBI taxonomy): Bacteria > Bacillati > Actinomycetota > Actinomycetes > Micrococcales > Micrococcaceae > Paenarthrobacter > Paenarthrobacter sp. NPDC056912. Next base: position 184,923 of record NZ_JBHUCD010000006.1, on the reverse strand, counting down.
AATGCAGCTTGCTCAGGATCCGCCGAACGTGGGTCTTCACCGTGGCCTCGGATAGGAAGAACTTGTGAGCGATCTCCGCATTGGACAGGCCCTCGGCGATCGTCGTCAGGATCTCGGTTTCCCGTGGTGTCAGCTCATCCAGCAGCGGATCCCGGTGCGGGTTGGGGGAATGGCCGGGCACGGCACCGCCGCGCACATAGGTCTCCAGCAACCGTTGCGTCACACGCGGCGCGACCACGGCATCACCGCTGGCAACGAGCCGGACGGCGTGGACCAGTTCAACCGGGGCTACGTCCTTGAGCAGGAACGCAGAGGCCCCAGCCTGGAGCCCGCTGAAGGCGTACTCATCGAGGTCGAACGTTGTGAGGATAATGACGCGGGCATCGGAACCGGAATCCGATATACGGCGAGTGGCCTCAATGCCGTCCATGGTGGGCATCCGCACATCCATCAGCACCACGTCCGGTTGCAGCGCCTCCACCTGCCGGACGGCCTCGCTGCCATCGGACGCCTCCCCCACCACATGGAAATCGTCTTCGCCTTCAAGGATGAGCCGGAAGCCCATCCTGAGCAGTGGCTGATCGTCCACCAGCAGCACTTTGATGATGTCTTCTGTCATGACTCCCCCTTGTCGCCGTTCCAGCGAAGCTCGGCGTGGACCGCCCAGCCTCCCCTGTTTCCCGGACCGGCAGTTACGATTCCAGCATAGATTCCTGCACGTTCACGCATCCCCGCGATGCCTTGGCCAGTGCCGAGGCTGCCCACGGATTCGCCGCCACCCTCCCGGGTTCCGCGGCCGTCGTCGAGCACGTCAATGGTGACCAAATCGCCGTCGCGAGCCACCTGCACATCCACCCGGCTCAACGCCCGCCCATAGCGCAGGACGTTCGTCAGCGATTCCTGCACAATTCTGTAGACGGTGAGCTGAAGCGCCGGGTCGGCTGGCAGTGCGGGACCCGTGTGCGCGTAGTGCAACGGCAATCCGGCCGTGCGGAACCCATCCAGCAGTTTTCCGAGGTTGTGCCCGGACTCAAGGGGCGCCAGCGGCGCGGGCCGCCCTGAATCATCGCGCAGGACACCCAGGACGCGACGCATGTCCGCCAACGCGGCCCTGCCGGTCCGTGACAGTTCACTGAGGACCTCGCGGGCACGATCCGGATCCTTCTGGACCACCACAGCGGCCCCGTCCGAGAGACTGATCATCACAGTCAAAGAGTGCGCCACGACGTCGTGCATTTCACGCGCGATCCGGTTGCGCTCGGTGACCTTGCCAAGCTGCGTGGTCCTGGCCGCCCAAGCAGCGATCTCTGCCTCGTGCTCCCTGCGCTGGCGCACCGAAATACCGATGCCCGTGGCAAGGAGGTTGGACAGCATGATGGTCACCGCGGTGGCGATGTTGTTGATCAGGTGGAAGTTCTCCGGCACGTCCTGCAGCGCGCCCGCCGTGCTGGGGCTTGTCCACATGAACAAGTAGAGAAGGCTCAGAGGAATGCTGGCGCTTCCGAACACCCCCAGCGCCATAATCCGCGGCCTGGAAACCGCCACGGCATAGAGCGCAAACCACAGCCCTGCGGACACGTTTGAACCCCACGGGTTCAGGATGGTCGCCGCAACTTCCAAAATCGCGACGGCGGCCACCACCTGAAGCGGGAACCGGCGCCGGAATACCAGCACACCCGCGATCATCAGCAGCAGCGCCACCACGAGCCACTTGCCCTCCACGATCGAGGTCACGATGGTCGGCAACGCCAAAAGCACGTAACAGAGGACCACCACGGCATCCATTGCCCGGGGGTGCTTGAAGAAATAGCGCCGGATCCGGCCCCTGCGGCGCTGGGCGATTTCAGCAAAGGACGCGTCGGCCATGGCAGCCGGCGCGTCCTTCGTCTGTGGAGCTTCAGTCATGGGTTGAGCCTAGACGGCAACCCGTCCTAGACGTCCCGCTTCTTCAATAGAATCATGGCCAGAGCAACCGGCACTACGACCCAGGCGCCAAGCACCAGGCCTGCCTGCCACACTTCCAGCGTTTCCGGGACATGCTCGACGGCGGTCAGCGGGCTGATTGTGTTGCCGGGCAGGTACTTGCTGGCTTCCTTGAAGAAATCGCCGGGGATGAGCTGGAAGGCAATCGGCGCGACGAAGAACAAACCAACCAGGCTCATGATGCCGCCGGCCGAGTTGCGGACGATCGTTCCGAGCGCCATGCCAATGGCTGCCACTGCTGCAATGTAGACGCTGTTGACCAGCAGGAGCTTGATGGACTGGGAGCTGCCCAGGTCCAGTTTGAGATCGTAGTTGTCCACGATCGGAAGTGCCACCAGGCCGGCAATGTAGGTGGACAGCGCGGTCAGAACGAAGGCGCTGACCATCACAACAATGAGCTTGGCAAGGAACGGCGACATGCGCTTAGGCACGGCGGCGAAGGTGGAGCGAGCCATGCCCGTGGTGAACTCGGAGCTCATGAGCAGGACGCCCAGGGAACCGAGGATGAGCTGGGCGAAGGCAATGCCGGAAGTAGGAATGCTGACGGCCAGGTCCCCGCCTTGCGCGGCAATGGCTGCGGCTGCCTGGGGATCCGATGCTGCTTGCTCGGCGAACTGCCCTGTTCCCCACGCCCCAAGAGCTGCGAAGCCCACCATTACTACGGCGGTGGACGCCAGGAGGATCAGCGTGGACATCAGGGTGCGGAACTTGATGAACTCGGAGTTCAGGACGCGATGGAATGCCGGTCCGGGACCGACCGAGTTGCGGATGGACCTGCGGTCCACAGTGGTGGTGCTCATATCTATTTCCCTCCGGCCTGGGCGGGAACCGAAGCCCCGGTGGTGATGTGCGAGTGGTATTCGACCTCGTCCTTGGTGAGTTCCATGTAGGCCTCTTCAAGGCTTGCCTGGAGCGGGGTCAGCTCGTAAACCATGACCTGGTTGTCCAAGGCGGTCCGGGCGATTCCGCGGGGATCGACCCCCGAAACCTCCAGGAGTTCGCGCTCGTGGACTTCCACGGACACTCCCGTGCCTGCCAGCAGCTGCATGAGCCTCTCCGGCTGGTCCGTGCGGACGCGGGTCCGTGCATGCCCCTTGCCGGTAATGATCTCCGCGATGGGAGCGTCGGCGATGATCTTGCCGCGGCCGATCACGATCAGGTGGTCTGCCGTCAAAGCCATTTCACTCATGAGGTGGCTGGACAGGAACACCGTGCGGCCCTCGGAGGCCAGGTACTTGACCAGGTTGCGAACCCAGACCACGCCTTCCGGGTCCAGACCGTTGACCGGCTCATCCAGGATGATGGTCTGAGGATCGCCCAGCAGCGCAGCGGCGATGCCGAGGCGCTGACCCATTCCGAGCGAAAATCCTTTGACCTTCTTCTTCGCGACGTCGCCCAGGCCAGTCATCTCGATGACTTCAAGGACCCGGCTCTTGGGGATGCTGTGCGTCGCTGCCATGGCCAGCAAGTGGTTGTAGGCGGTGCGGCTGGTGTGGACGGCCTTGGCGTCCAGCAGGGCACCGATTTCACGCAGCGGTGCCTTGTGCTGGGCGAAAGGCTCACCGTTCACGGTCACCGAACCGGAAGTGGGAGCATCCAGCCCCATGATCATGCGCATGGTGGTGGACTTGCCGGCGCCGTTCGGGCCAAGGAAGCCCGTCACCCGTCCGGCCTGGACAGTGAAACTGACACCGCCGACGGCGGTCTTCTCGCCGTAGACCTTGGTCAGGCCTTTTGCTTCGATCATGGAAGCGTTCCCTCCTCGGAGCACACGCAGGTGTGCAAGTGAGTTTTGAATGTACGTACAACGCTACTCACGGAGGGGGCTGAAATCGCCGGTCTCAGGGATGATTCAGGGTTCAGTCAGGGTAATCCTCGCGGATGACCCCGGGGAGTCCAAGTCTGCTTAGTCGCCAACCGGAAGGGGCGAGTACACACGCAGTTCGCCCGGTTTCACGGTGAAGGCCGCACTCCTGACGCCTGGTTTCGGCTCACCGTCCACGGCCAGCACCAGGGGCTGGCCAATGGCCTCCACCGTGATGGTGGTTGCCTCAGTCAGGTGGGTGACTTTGGAGGCGGCGACCGTGCCCGTCACCACGGCCCACAGCAGGCGTGCGCGCGCGAAGGGCTCATCCGCGGTGATCATGCGGAGATCGAAAACGCCGTCATCGAGGACCGGCCTCCGGAGCGGTGCATGGTCACGGGGGTAGTAGCGGCCGCGGCCCAAGTACAGGATCCAGAGCTTATGCTTCACACCGTCCACGGTCAGCGTGGTGGGCGAGTTCACGGCAAAGGTACGCAGCGACGCCACCAACCCGGCCAGCGGCTTGCCCAGAGCCGGTTGCAGCCGCTCCCTGCGGCGAACCATATTCGGGTACACCCCCACGCTGGCCGTATTCAGCATGACCAATTCCGTGGTCTCCGGCAGCTCTGGCAAGCCACGCTGGACAACAACATGCCCAAGATCCACGGACGCCGCGTGGCCTTTGGTGACGGCAGCCACGGCCTCGTCGATGGAACTGGTACCGAGGTCGCGGGCAAAGTGGTTGAGTGTTCCGCCGGGGAGCACCAACAGTGGCAGAGAATGCTCGACGGCGGCAGCAGCCGCCGCGCCAACCGTTCCGTCACCACCCCACACACCAAGCGCTACGGTGCCCGGCCGGGTAGCCGTCGCCTCAATCTCGGCTGCGACATCCTCCCCCTCGGCGATCTCATGTATATGAGCCTTGGGGAATATAACCTTCAGTAGTTCGGCGGTTTCGGGGGAGTAGGACCCGCCCAGGACGTTGACCGCGATACTCAGCCCATCGCCGTCGGAAATCGCCGGGGCTTCGGCCGGCGTGCAGTGGGGTACGGGCTCCGCGGGCCGGGCGGGCCACCATTTCCGGGTCAGGACTGCTGCGCCCGCGCCAATGGCCGAGCCCAGGACAACGTCGGAGGGCCAGTGCGCCCCCGTGTGCACCCGGGAATAGGCCACACCCGCAGCGATCGGGGCCAAGGCCGCGCCGAGTCCGGGCGAAACCATCCCGGCCCCTACGGCGAACGCCACAGCAGAGGCCGAATGACCCGACGGCATGGAGGAACTGACCGGCTGCGGGTTCACGAACCGGAAAACGGGCAAGTGTTCGGGAAGGGGCCGCCTGCGGGGGAGGACCGTCTTGAAGATCAGGTTGGTGACTCCCGAGGCGACACCCAAAGCAAGGAGTCCGTGCAGCGCTGCCCGCCGAGGCTTTCCAGGCACGGTAGCCATGATTCCTGCGATGCCGATCCAAAGCTTCCCCTTAGTGGCAGCGGAAGAAAGCCTTCGGAAAAAGACGTCGTGATCGCCCTGCGGTTGCCGGGACACCGCCCGCACCAGGAATTTGTCCAGCCTTGCAACCCGTTTGGGGCCTTTGCCCAAGAAGCCTCGCATCCAATCACAGTAACTCTTGTCTTCCATCGCCGGCGTCCGCGGCCCACCGGTCACTCCCGGTAGCCGTAGCTACGATGTAGTGATGATTCGCTTCCTGCGCCCGCGTCAACGGCCCGGCTGGCAGATCCTCACACCGGGGCTGCTCCTGCTTTGCGCGTTCGCGGTTCCAGGCGCGATGCTCCTGTCCGGGCAAGGCGAGCCGGCCTTCAACCGCATCGATACCACCTGGCAGGCCTACTCTTTCACCCTGCATTCACCTTTTTGGGATGGCGTGAATACGGTCCTCAATTGGGGCGGCTATGTGGGGATGCTGGTCTTCCACATCCTGCTGGTGGTTGCACTCCTCATCTGGCGCCGACCGATGGCTGCAGCGTTTTCGGCCATCTCGGGCGTTACCGCACTGGCAGTTACCCAGCTGGCCAAAGCGGTGGTGGGCAGGGAACGGCCCGAGGGCGCCAAAGTGCTGACCGACACGGGTTCATACCCTTCGGGGCATGTATCTGCCACGACCGCGTTCCTGCTGGTGCTGGCTTTGCTCATTGGCTGGTGGTGGATGAAGCTCCTGGCCGTCTTGGGCGTACTTGCCATGATGGTCAGCCGCACCTACCTGTCAGCCCACTGGCTCAGCGACGTCATTGGGGGTGCGTGCCTTGCCGCCGGAGTCGTGTTGATGCTCTGGTGGGGCTTCCGCGATATATGTATCAAGGAGAATGAAAGCGCGGGCGGAAGAACTATTTGGAGTTCAAAGGCTTCGCGACGCCTGCCAGCAGCAGGGCGAGCAGAATAGGCGCACCAATGGCAAGCAGGGCCATGTGGATGCCTGTGTGGTCGCCCAAATAGCCCAGCAGTGGCGGTCCGGCCAGGAACGCAACGTAGCCAATGGTGGAAACTACCGAGACACGGGCGGCCGCATGCTTGGGATCGTCCGCTGCTGCCGACATACCCATAGGGAAGGCCAGGGCTGCACCAACACCCCACAGGGCTGCACCAATTCCTGCCAGCACAACGTTTCCTGCGAAGACGAACAACGTCAGGCCTAACGCCGCCGCAGCCATGCTGGCCCGCAGGACTGCCACCCGACCAAACTTGTCGATCACCTTGCCGCCCAGGAACCTCATGACGGTCATCGCTGCAACGAACAACGCGAACAGCAGTGCGCCGGTGGACTCCGAAGCTCCCAGCCCGTCCACGGCTGCCTTGGCAATCCAGTCGTTCCCCGCACCTTCGGTCAGTGTCGCGCCCAGGACCACGACGCCGATGAGCAGCGTCCTGGCGTCCCGCCAAGCCGTGGGGCCCTTCTCGGCCGGGGCGCCGCCGTCGAGCGCTTCCGCCACCGCAACGTCGTGCGGCAGGAAGTACCGGGGGACTGTCAATGCGAGGAGGACCGCGATGGCCGCAATGACCAGCAGGTGCTCAGGCAGGCCAACGCCCAGCTGCGAAAGGCCGGCACCGATCAGCGCACCCAGGAACGCGCCGCCGCTGAACGCAGCGTGGAACTGCGGCATGATGGTGCGGTTGAGCCGGTGTTCAACGTCCGCGCCTTCAATGTTTTGGGCGACGTCCCACAAACCGATGCCAATGCCGAAGAAGAACAACGCAATAGCCGTAGCCGGAACCGAGGCGGCCATCAGGGAGAAGGCGATGCCCGCTCCAGCAGCGCCCGCCACGATACCGGCCGCCCGAACCGTGTTGGCGGTACCTATCCTGCCCACCACCCAGCCTGCCGAAGGCAGCGCCAGCAACGATCCGACGGCGGTGCAGAGCAGCAAGGTGCCCATCTGGCCGGACGTCAGGCTCAGCGCCTCGGTGACTGCCGGAATCCGAGCAGCCCAGCTGGCAAAGACAAGGCCGTTCATACCGAAGATCAGGAACGTCGCCACCGCAGCGGCGTTGACGTTAGTGGTGCTTCTGGTGCTGGTGGTCATGCAATCACAACTTCCACGGAGAGTTTGTTGAGCCGGGCAAGGTCTTCGGGGGATGGTTTCAGGTCTGTCACTATGACGTCCACGCTGTCCATCGCTGCAACCAGGGCCACAGCGCTGGCATTCCACTTGCTTCCCGAGGACGCCACAACCACCCGCGACGCCGATTCCAGGCCGGCGCGCTTCACGGCGGCATCGCCGAGGTCGTGGGCCAGGAGGCCATCCTTGAGATTGAGGGCGCAGGGCGTAACGATTGCCGTGTCGAAGCGCAATGAACGGATGTTGGCTTCGGCCATCGGTCCCCGGAATGACTGTTCGCCGGGAATGAGGCTGCCTCCGGGAAGGATGAGCTCGGGACGGCGGCCGGATTTGCTGTCCGTGAGGGCCTCTACACCGTGCAAGGACATCGGCATTACCGTGAGTTCGCGGGTGCTGAGGCGCCGTGCGATTTCCGTGGCCGTGGATCCACTGTCCAGCCAGACGTGTTCGCGGTCCCTGAGAAGCCCGTCTACGGCCTTGGCAATCCTGAGCTTTGATTCGTGGTCTTCCAACTCGCGCTGCCCGTAACCGGGGTTGTCGCCGCGGGCCACCAGGCTGCGCGCGCCGCCGTGAATCCGTTTCAACACTCCGTTGGCAGCGAGGATCTCGAGGTCACGCCGGATCGTGGCGCCGGACGATTCCGTAGCGGCGATGAGCTCGTCCACCGTCACTTCTTCGCGTGTGCGCAGCAGCTCGCCGATGAGCCGGTGGCGGTCAGCAGTTCCCATGGTTCAACAGTAGCCTGCCTTGCTCACTTAATCATCTCGGCTGATCATTTGCTCAGCGACGCTCTCTCACATCCCGCCCGTTAAACCGGAACGCTCTTGCAGCCGGTGCAAGAGCGTTCATCGGAAAGCGTTGGGATGTGAGAGAGCGTCGGAACTACCGGGCGCGGTCTACTCGCTTCTCGTCCCATACGGGTTCCTCGGACTCGTACACCTTGCCGTCGGAACCGAAGATCAGGAAGCGGTCGAACGACTTGGCGAACCAGCGGTCGTGCGTGACGGCCAGGACGGTTCCCTCGAATGCGTCAATGGCACGCTCCAAGGCCTCTCCCGAGTGCAGGTCCAGGTTATCCGTCGGCTCATCAAGCAAGAGCAGCGTGGCACCGGAGAGCTGCAGCAACAGAATCTGGAACCGCGCCTGCTGACCGCCGGACAACGACTCGTACTTCTGCTCTGACTGTCCCGCCAAGCCGTAGGAATCCAGGGCTCCCGCAGCAGCTTCCCGAGGCAGCCCTGAGCGGTGTTCGTCACCGCGGTGCAGGATCTCCAGCAATGTCCGGCCCAACAGGTCAGGACGGACGTGCGTCTGCGCGAAGAACCCGGGCCGGATGCGCGCGCCGAGTTTCACGGTGCCCTCGTGCGGCACTTCGGCGATAACGACGTCGGACACTGGCAGGTGCTCGCGCTCCGGGTCAGTGCCGCCCGTGGCGAGGAGGCGGAGGAAGTGGCTCTTACCGGAACCGTTGGAGCCCAGAACGCCCACGCGGTCCCCGAACCAGATCTCCGTGGAGAACGGCTTCATCAGTCCGGTCAGTTCCAGCTTCTCAGCGACCACCGCGCGCTTGGCAGTGCGGCCGCCCTTGAGGCGCATTTTGACGTTTTGCTCGATCGGCAGGGCCTCGGGTGGTCCGGCTTCCAGGAACTTGGCAAGGCGGGTCTGCGCTGCCTGGTACCTGTTGGCCATATCGGAGCGGAACGCCGCCTTGTTCTTGTACATGTTGACGAGTTCCTTGAGCTTGATGTGCTCCTCGTCCCAGCGCTTGCGAAGTTCCTCGAACCGCGCGTTGCGGTCGGCACGTGCTTCCACGTACGAGCCGAAGCCGCCGCCGTGGATCCACGCGCCGGCCCCGTTGATGCCCGGTTCAAGCGTCACGATGCGGCCGGCCGCGTTGTTGAGCAGCTCGCGATCGTGGCTGATGAACAGCACGGTCTTCTTGGACTCGTTGAGCTTGCCTTCCAGCCATCGCTTGCCAGGGACGTCAAGGTAGTTGTCCGGCTCGTCAAGGAGCAGGAGTTCGTCCGGGCCAGCGAAGAGCGCTTCCAACACCAATCGCTTCTGTTCGCCGCCGGACAGCGTGGAGGCGCGGCGGAACTGCGCCTTGTCGAAGGAAATCCCCAGTGCGGCCATGCAGACTTCGTCCCAGACGGTTTCCACGTCGTAGCCGCCCGCATCTCCCCAGTCCACGATCGCTTGGGCGTACTTCATCTGGGTGGGTTCGTCGTCGTGCTCCATCATGGCGAGCTCGGCTTCTTCGACGGCCTTTGCCGCAGCGGCAAGCCCGGGAGGGGCCGCCGAGACCAGGAGGTCGCGGACCGTGGAGTCATCGCGTACCTGACCCACGAACTGGCGCATGATCCCCATGTTTCCCGAGCGGCCCACTGCACCCTCGTCCGGTGTGAGGTCGCCCGAGATGATCTTGAACAGTGTGGTCTTGCCAGTTCCGTTGGGTCCGATCAGCGCCGTCTTGGTGCCGTCGGGGACTTTGAAAGTCACGCCGTTGAGCAGCTGGGTGCCGTCGGAGAGGAAGTAGTCGATGCCGGAAACGTCAATATGGGCCACCGTTCAATCCTCCCACGGCGAGCTATTAACGCTCGACGGCGGTACGCGGCCGGCGCGCGGAAGCGGACTAAGGCTTCCTGCGGGCAAAGTCCGGCGCGTGCTCGGGGCGTGGTCCGAAGGCAATCATGCGCGCGGGAAGTTTCGGGAAGCCGGGAAGCCGCCGCGCCGCAAAGACGAGGGGTTTTGGAGGATTCGGCTGTTTTCCAGCCATGACTTGGGCGAACACCACACGATGAAGCACCCGCTGGAACGTTTGGACCATCACGGTGGGGAGCCAGCGCCGCTTCTGCACCGCGGCGAGGTGGTCGTCGTCGAGCGTTTCACTCAGCAGCGGTGACGCGATCACTCGAGCGGCCGCCACGGCATCCTGCACGGCAAGGTTGATCCCAACGCCGCCGGCGGGGGACATTGCGTGGGCGGCGTCCCCGATCAACAACAGCCCCGGTTCATGCCAGCGGGAGAGCCTGTTCAGTTTCACGTCCAGCAAGTGGAGGTCGTCCATGGAACCGATCTGGTCCACCCTGTCGGCGAGGTCCGGCCGGAGACGGGCCACCCGGTCACGGAACGATTCAACCCCCTCTGCACGGAGCTTGGCATCGGAACCCTTGGCGGCGAGGTAGGCGATCTGGTGGTAGTCCTTGCGGGTGAGGCTCAATAGCACTTCAGAGCCGGCAAAGCGGGGCGAAATGGAGGCCACAGGATCGGTCTCGTCGGCATCACGGGGGATCCGGAACCACCACGTATCGAACGGCACTGGGAACTCCCGCGGGACCAACCCCGCCCGCGAACGGAGCACGGAGCCTCGACCATCACACGCCACCATCAGCTCGGACCGAAATTCTCCGGTCCCCAAAGTGTCACCGGTCAGGGGGTCGCGGGTTCGGTAGCTGACACCAACAACCTTGCCCGAACCATCCTTCAACAGGTCTGTGGCCTCGGTGTTCATACGGAGCGTGAAGGTGGGTTCCTGCTGCGCCGCCTCCACCAGGAAGTTCAGGAGATCCCATTGGGGCACCATCGCAACATAGTTGTAGGGAGCTTTGAGAAGCCCGAAATCGGCGAGAACCACGGAATCCCCGCCCTCCATGGGGAGCCGGAAGTTGCCGAGCTTGCTCTGCGGCAGGGCACGAAAGCCTTCGCCCAGGCCCAGTTCGTCGAGAAGCCTGATGGTGGAAGCGTGCACGGTGTCGCCACGGAAGTCGCGGAGGAAGTCGGCGTGTTTCTCCAACACCGTGACTTCAACGCCGGCACGGGCAAGCAGCAGTCCCAGCATTATCCCGGCCGGCCCACCGCCAACCACAACACACTGGGTACTCGCTTCCATGATTCTCCTCCGGATCAGCCGGCCGCAGTAAGGAACGTTTTCAGCAGCGGCCCGCTGGTAGTCGCACCCAGTCCGCCGTCTTCAACAAACACCGCCACGGCCAGGTCCCCATGGGTGGCAACGATCCACGCGTGCGTTTTGGGGGGATCGTCATTGCCGAATTCCGCGGTTCCGGTCTTGGCCCCCACGGGGGCGCCCGGCACGGAAGAGAGGAATCCGGCGTGTCCGGACGTCACCACTGCACGCATCATGTCAGCCAGCGCTGCGGCTTCCTCCTTGGTGATGGGCTTGGTGGACGCGGGCGCGGCAGGGGCTGCGCTTGCCGTTTCGGAAGCGGACGACGCCGGTGCGCTGCCGGTTTCCGTGGGGACCGCACCGGGTTCCTGGGCAGCGTCGGCGTTGAGCACGAGCTGGGGAGAAACCGGAGCGCCGTTGGCAACAGAAGCCGCCATGATTGCGGCGGAGAGAGGGGAGAAGAGCACCTTGCCCTGGCCAATCATGGAAGCGGCGTGCTCCGTGCCCTCGGCAGCGTTGGGAACTGAACCCAGGAAAGCGTCAGCGCCGAGTTTGGGAGCTTCCACGGCCACGCCAAGTGCCTGCGCCGCGGATTCAAGCTGGTCCTGGCTGACGGTGTCGCGGGCATTGATGAAGGCCGTGTTGCACGAGTGTGCGAAGGCGTCCCGCAGCGCGACCGATCCCAGCGAGCTTTCCGGGTAGCCCTCTGCATTCTTGAAGGTACGGCCGTCGACGGTGAGCGTCGGCGGGCATTCCACCTTCGAGTCGGGGGTTGCGCCGTTGCGGAACATCGCGAGCGAATCCACGATCTTGAACGTGGAACCCGGAGCGTATTGTCCGAGCATTGCAGTGTTGTAGCCGTTGCTTCCCGGACCGGACGCGGCAGCAAGGACTGCACCCGTGGAGGGTCTGAGGGCCACAATGGCCGATGCCGGACCAACTCCGGCCAGCGTCTCTTCCGCGAGCTGCTGCAGCCGCAGGTCAAGGGTGGTTTTAAGCGTGGTTCCGGGCGCGGGGAGCGACGAGAAGAACACCTTGGTACCGGGGGTTTCGCCCTCGGACTTGGCCTCCGCCTTGGCCACTACTTCCACACCGTCCTTGCCCCGCAGCAGGGAATCGTACTTCTGCTGCAGGCCACCGGTTCCGGTGGTGTCACCGGCCCGGAGCGCGCCGTTGGACTTTTCAATTTGCTCAGCACTGGCCTGGCCTACGCTGCCCAGCAGGGCTCGCGCGAAAGTGCGGGTGGGCGCCAGGGCCATGGAATCCAGGATGCTGGCACCGCCGGGGATGGCTTCAATCCGTGCCTCGGTGATGTCGGCGGTGTAAGCGCGGAGGACCAGGCCCTCCACGAAGGCCTGCGGGCCGGAGGCAGCCACTTGCTTGGCGTATTCTTCTGCGTCCAACCCGAGCAACCCGGCCATGGCACGGGCAGAGGAGTCAGCTTGCTCGGCGGAAATCTTGGTCTTGTCGATACCCACCCGGAAAACGGGGCGGTCTTCCACAATCGGGGTATCCCCTGCGCCGAGGATCTGGCCACGCTGGGCGGGGACAGTCTTGACGGAGAGGGTCTCGCCATCGGAGAGCTGCGGGGCGAGCAGGGCAGGGTTCCATTGAACGGCCCATTTGCCGTCGGACTTCTTCAAGGTGGCCTCGGAGCTGTACTCCCACTTTGCCGAGCCGATGTTCCAGCTGTAGCTCAGTGGGAACGTGGCGGTGTCGCCGTCGAGCTTTACGTCCCCGGACTGAACTGATGGCTTAGCGTCAAGGCCGCCGAAAACGGCGTTGAGTTCATCGTTGGCCGCGGCAGCGTCCTTGCCCTCAACGGCGAGAGAACCGACGTCGAGCGCTGCCAGAGAAGAGGCGAGCTGCTTGGCAGCGCCCTCCGCACCGGCGCGGCCGTCATCACAGGCGGTCAGCGAGCCAGCCATCACAAGCGCTACAAGGCCAAGGACAAGATTCCGTGTTTTCCCCACCCGCGCCATTATGCCCCGTTCCCCTGACAGTTTCTTGCAAACCCAACTGACTCGCAGTTGTGGTTGTTCCCAGCCCTCAAAACAACCACTAATGCGAGTCAGTTGGGTCAGCCGCGAGTTAGGTTACGGTTCGCATGTGAACTTGGCATCACCCCAGACACCGTGGGCTCCGTTGATGGAACCGGAAGGATCCACCGCCAGCTCCACGTAGGCCACACCGGTCAGGTCAACGGAAACCGCTTCCGGAGCGAATCCCGGCGTGTACGTGCGCGACTGGTATTTGTTCACGCCGTCTGCGTTGACCTTGAAGATGATGTTGCCGCCAAATCCGCTCTCAAGGCCTACCTGCGAGGTAAAGGAACTGCATTTTCCGCCCAGGTAATACGTGATCTTGGATGCCGCGTGTACACCCAATCCCTTGCTGAACACCGGCTGCTGGCCTGTGGCGGGATCGGTGTAGTTCACGGCCAAGGGCTTGTCCGGCGAGGAAGCCGAGTCCTTGTTGGCGACGTTCTTGCCGATCACGCCATAGCCGTTGAGGGCTTGGACCCACGGCGTCTCGGAGGCAAATACGGAGCCAACAGGGACGTCCGGCAACGGCTGCGAGGTCACCTTCCAGTCGAAGAACTTCACCCGGGTGTCAGTGGGCAACGTGACGGACGCCAGTTCCTTGGTCGGGTTGAGCCGGACCGTGTTGGAGAACGCCTGGTACTTGTATTGCGTGTACTCCGGGGACGGTCCGTTAGCGTTGTTGCGGCCCTGCTCGGAGACCGCCAGCACGGCGCCGTTCAGTACCGAGGGTTGCAACCAGTTAGGGAAGAAGATGGACTGTTGTTCCATGCTTCCATCGGAATATGTCAGTGTCAGGGCCGGGCTCGTACCGTTTCCCACAGCGGCCGATCCCAGGACAGCCAAGTGTGTGCCCTTGCCCTTGACCGCGATGGTTTGGGCGGACAACGCAACCGAGTTGGGGACATCGGGTCCCACTGCCGGCCACGTGTAGTCAACCTGCGTCGGCTTGCCGGCATCCACGGTGACCGTGCTGCCCGGCCTGACTCCGCCTGCCGGAACCGTAGCGGCAGCCAGCTGCTCGGCAGCGAAGGTGGCCCCTCCGCCGTCGAAGTTTCCGAGCGCCTTGCCCGCAACCGTGGTGACCGAAACGGTGTTGTAAGCGGCGGCCAGTGAACCGTAGGCGACGTAGATCTGGTTCGCGCCCGTCACCGACTGCGTGCCAGGGTCAGAAGCCGCGTACGACGCCGAAACCCGGACCGTCTGCTGCCCCGCCTTCGCGCTGGAGCCAGGCGTGATGACGAACGTCGCAGTTGTTGTCGCACCACCATTGACCTTGGCGGCTGTGGTTCCCGAGGAGGAAACTACGGTCCAGCCCTCCGGCAGGACGGGCGTCAGGACAACGTTGGTCTTCGCCTTGGATCCAGTGTTGACGAACGCCGCCGTCACAGTGGTTTGCTGGTCCTGGAAGACCTGCTCTCCGGTAGTGACCCGCACTTCGGCGGCCGTGTCCTCCTGGCTCTTGCCACCCAGCGGACCGGCCTGCTGGAGCTGGACCGTGGCCGACTTGTTGGAAGCGATGGACCCGGTCTTTACCCAGATGGTGCCGTTGTTGGCCTCATCGAAGTACCAGCCGGTGGTTGCTGCGGCGTAGGCTGCCTGCGTTGTGTGCTGGTTGAGCTTGGTGCCGCCGATCTTGACGTCCTTGGGTGCTGCGCCGGCGTGGACTTTCAGTTCATAGGGACGGGCCGCGGCCTTTCCGGTGTACTCGCCCTTGCGCTCGTTGATGGTGACTTTGACGCTGCTGTTTCCCTTGCCCGGAGCGTCTACCTCGAAGAGCTGGGTGGAGGACTTGCCGTCCTTGAACTCGCGGGTGACCTTGTCGTCCTCGTAGAGCGTGAAGCTGTTCTTGCCCTGGGCGTAGACGTCCAAGGTGATCGGGGAATCTTCCGGTACCAAGGAGGCGTTGCGGGCCACGATGCCCTGCGGGATCACTGCTCCGGCCCGGACAAAGACCGGCAACTTATCCAACGGGGCGTTGTAGCCGTTGAGGATCTGGCCGCCCTGGTAGAGCTTGCCTGTCCAGTAGTCCATCCACTGCTGACCGGCGGGGAGGAAGATGCCGTTGCGGACGTCTGTCTGGGTGAAGACCGGTGCCACCAGGAAATCGGAGCCCAGCATGAACTGGTTGTTCGCCTCGGCACCGTAGGACCACTGCTGATCCGGGAATTCGAGGGCCATGGAACGCATCATGGACACACCAGTGGCCGAGGATTCCTGGGCCAGCGTGTAGATGAAAGGCATGAGCTGCTGGCGGAGCTGGAGGTACTGGCGGTTGATGGCCGTGGCCTGGTCGCCGTAGAGCCAGGGACGCTTGTCCGTCGCAGCCCAGCCGGACATGGAGTAGAGCGCCGGCGCGAAGGCCTTCCATTGGAGATCGCGTACATAGGATTCGGTGGAGCCGCCGAAGATTCCGTCCACATCGCCGGTGGTGAAGGCAAAACCTGAGTTGCCGGCACCGGTGAGGGCCGAGACCTGCCAGCGGACGGCGTCGAGGTTTCCTGAATGGTCACCCGTCCACTGCATGCCGCAGCGCTGGGCGCCTGCCCATCCTTCGACCATCAGCGAGGTACCGCGCGCATTCGAGTACTGCTCGATCCCGTCGTGGGCGGCCTGGCACCCAGTGAGCGCCTGGCGGTAGCCCTGGCCCACCCACGCTACGTCGAGCTTGCGGAGCCTGACACCGGCCTCGCCCACTTCATATTCCTGGTTGGTCAGGGAGCGTTGGGTCCACAGGCCAACCTTGAGGTCGGTTTCTTCCTCGATGTTGCTCACGGTTTCCGGAAGTTGCTGGTACTCGCAGCCGTAGCCATCGTTGACCAGCATCCAGCCGGCGGGCATGTCGTTCTCAACGAACTTCCGCGCGGTCTTGATGGCATCGGGGGTTTTCTGCTTGGCGCCGTCGGGATCGCCGTAACCGGAGGAAGAGTAGCCGGGGTTGGAGCGGTTGTAGCAGTCGGCGTCGCCGTATTCCAGTGCGTAGACCGGGGGCATCATCGGCTTGCCGGTCAGAGTGGTGTACGCGCCAAGGGACTGCTTGTAATCACCCACGAAGTAGTACGCATCGAAGCGCTTTTCCTCATGTGTAGTGGTTGGCTGGCCGCCGAAGTTGTAGGAGCCGCGCGCAAATGTGTCGCGGAGGACGCCGTAGCCCTTGGAGGACATGTAATACGGCACGGCGTTGGGGTAGCCGTCGTCGTCCCAGTCGAAGTTCTTGGCGATGTTGATCAGGGCGCCGGTGTGGACGGAGCGACCATTCTGCATGCCGCCCCCGATGAACTGCTCACCGTCCTGCCGGGCCAGATGCTGCGTGGCCGAGTTGGCTCCGAACGTGATCGGGGCTGACTCTTCCAGGACCAAAGAACCGTCAGCCCTCAGCACCCGGAGCTGGGTGGTGGCTTTGTTGATCTGCACTCTGATCTTGGCGGTCTTCAGGACCAGCCAGTCGCCGTCGGTGACGGTTGGCGTGGTGCCGGGGAACTTGTCCTTGCCCACCACGATGTTGGCTGTCCTGGCGGGATCGCCTTGGTCTGTGTTGGCAGGGTCCGTGAACTTGCCGCTGGGGTCGGCTTCCAGGCGGAAGTTGCCGTCGTCCAGGAACGTGACGCGGATGGCGCCTTTTTCTGCCACGAGGTCGACGACGTTGCCGGACTGGGTAAATCCGGTCACCGCGCCGAGGGGTACTCCCGATGCGTCGACAGGTACTTCCGGGGTGACGGTCTTGATGGCGGCGGGGTCGCCGGGGGCGGCGTTGGCGGCTGCCGCGAAGGTCAGGGCGGGGATGGTTCCTGCGAGGAGCAGCGAGGCGAGACCGAGTGACGCGGCCTTCCTGGCTAAAGAATTCTGGCGTTTTCCGGGGCGTCCGGGGCTGTTGGGAGCAGCTCCGGGCAGGCCAAAGGAGGGTGCGGACATGTGGGGCCAACTTTCGACGAGTGACTTTTTGTGATCTAACTCATAACGAAACGTGCACTAATCGTCACTGCTCGCGGGCGAAAGGTCAACCGTTTCACCAAAAATGGCATCCAACTAGTGCCCGCGGATGATCCTGCGTTGCGTTGCGACGGCAATGGCAGCCGTGCGGTTATCCACGCCGAGCTTCGAGTAGATGTGCACCAAGTGCGTCTTCACCGTGGCCTCGGAAATGAAGAGTTGCTTGGCCATGGCCCGGTTGCTCATACCGGTGGCCAGGAGCTCCAGCAGCTGGACCTCTCTGCCGCTCAATGCCGGAGAAGGATTCCGGATCCTGCCCATGAGCCGCGCCGCAACCTCGGGGGCCAACGCGGTTTGACCGGCCGCGGCGGACAGGACAGCCTGCCGAATCTGTTCCGGCGGCGCGTCCTTCAGCATGTAGCCGCTGGCACCGGCCTCCACTGCGGCGAGGATGTCGGCGTCGGTGTCATAGGTCGTCAGAATCAGGACAGGCGGCGGAGGACTCCCTGCCTCACCCGCTTTGATCTTCCCGGTGGCCGTCACACCGTCCATGCCATCGCCCATTTGCAGGTCCATGAGCACAAGATCCACGGGCTCGCCGAGCGTGTGCAACTTGCTCAGCTCCACCAATGCGGCATCACCGTCGGACGCTTCCGCCACCACACTGACGCCGGGGAAGTCGGCCAGCATCGCCCGGAGCCCGGCCCTGACCACTGGATGGTCGTCCACCAACAGGACGCGAATGTCATTCATACTGCACCTTCCCCCGCAGGCAAGGGCACCCGCATCGCCACGACGGTTCCCTCGCCAGGAGCCGACTCGATCTCCAGGCTGCCATCCAGCGCGGCAAGCCGCTCACGCAAACTCATAAGCCCGACGCCGGAGCCGTCGCCGCGCGCTGTACCGGCCGCCGTCGACGACTCGAAACCGATGCCGTCGTCGAAAACGTCCAACGTCACCTCCGCGCCAAGGAAGGACAGCGTCACGACGGCGGCCCGCGCGTGGGCGTGCGCCCACACGTTCGCGAGGGATGCCTGGGCGGCCCGGAGCAGGGTGGTCTGGTACGTGTTGGGCAGCTCCACAGGCGTGCCCACCAGCTCGAAGCGGCAACGCAACGCCGTACCCCTGGCAGCGGCCTCGGTCTCGGTCTTTTCGCAGAGCCTGCGCAGCGTGTCCACCAGCCCGGACTGCTCAAGGTCAGGCGAACGCAGTCCCCGCACGAAACTGCGGGCCTCCGCCAGGTTGGCTGATGCCGTGTCCTGGACGATCCTCAGCCGCTCCTTGGCAGTTTCCGTATCGCCGCTCTCCAGCGCTTTCTCCGCGGACCTTCCCATGAGGACGATGCTGGAGAAGCCCTGGGCCAGGGTGTCGTGGATTTCGCGGGCCAGCCGTTCGCGCTCTGCCAGCGTGCCGGCGTCGTGCTGTGTTCGCGCGAGTTCAGCGCGTGTCCGGCGGAGATCGTCGGCCACTATGCGCTGGTTCTCCGCCTCCAGGAACAGCGCCCGGTACGCGAGTCCGGTGACCACGGCGAAGGCGGCGCCGAACACCGGGCCCAGCACCATTGCCAGCTGCAGGCCGCCGTCGGCCGATCCGCGGCTGTGGAACCACAGGGCACCAACCAGCAGGGCCGTGCTGGCAGCAATCGCGGGTAATGCCAGGCGGCGGGGGAGCAGGTGCAACTGTAGGAAGAACAGCGGGAAGGCGACCCAGGCGAAGTCGCCGCTGACCAGCAGGAGCAGCAACCACAGCAACATCACGGCACCGAGCCACCAGCGAGCGAAAGGCGTGGGATTGAACCGCGAAGTCTCGCCTGCGTGGCGTTTCTCGAGGATGGTTCCGGCGAGGTAGACGAGCGCCAGCAGGGCGGACAATCCCAATCCGGCCACCACCGCCACTGCTGATGGTGCCCCGGCAGTTCCAACACCGGTCAGCAAACGCACAATCGCCACCAGCAGCAATACTGCGAAGCCTACGTGCAGGCACACACGCAGCACACGGAGGATCGTGGCGGCGCCGGTGGGGGACTGCATGCCTCCCAGCGTATCCCCAGCCCCCTCCCGAACCGCCCGGTATCCGCGTCTTGGCGCGTGAATCAACCATTCGGTTGATGGCCGGTTCAACCCCTCGGAGCCCCACAATCCATCCACCTCCCGATGCCCTGGGGAACGTTCGCCGGAAGAGTTGACTATGCCGGGACCAAGCCCGCATCAACCGAAGGAATCCGATGTTTCTCGCTATCCGCGACATCCGTTTCGCCAAGGGCCGCTTTGCGCTCATGGGCAGCGTCGTCGCCCTCATCACCTTGCTGCTGGTCATGCTGTCCGGGCTGACGGCAGGCTTGGGCAACCAGTCGACGTCGGCCATCGCGGCGTTGCCCGCGCAGCAGATCGCCTTTGGCGCACCTGCCGGCGGTGAAGCGAAACTTTCGTATACGGAGTCCGAGGTTTCCACGGCCCAGCTCGAAGCGTGGCGGGAGCAACCGGGTGTCACTTCCGTTCAGGCGCTCGGCCTCAGCCAAACGCGCTTCCAATCGCTGGGTGCTGGCGAGGCTGCGAACGGTACAGCAAACGTGGCCGTCTTCGGCGGGGCTTTGGCACCGCAGTCTGTGGAGGACGGGACCGTTGTGGTGGGTGAATCCTTGGCGAAGGACCTGTCGCTGGCTACCGGCAGCCGCGTCCGAGTGGGCGGGTCGGATTTGACCGTGGCGGCAGTGGTGGAGGACCAGTGGTATTCACACACCGGCGTCGTCTGGACCACCCTGGATACCTGGCGGTCCATTGCGCACGCGGCGCCGGGCACTGCCACGGTCCTCGCCATCACGCACGACGCCGCAACCTCCATGGACCTCGACGCCGCCAACGCGGCGGCTGGAACAGTCAGCACGGATCCCGTGGGTTCCTTCCAGGCTTTGTCCTCCTACAAAAGCGAGAACGGGTCACTCATGCTCATGCAGGCATTTCTCTACGGCATCTCCGCCTTGGTGATCGTGGCATTCCTGACGGTGTGGACGGTGCAGCGCACGCGGGACATCGCCGTGCTCAAGGCCCTGGGGGCATCTTCGGGCTATGTCCTGCGGGATGCATTGGCCCAGGCTGCCTTGGTGTTGCTGGCCGGCGCGGCCGTTGGTGGTGCCATAGGCCTGGCAGGTGGAGTCCTCGCTGCGCAGGCGGCACCTTTCCTGGTCACTCCCCTGACCACGCTGCTGCCGGTAGCGGGGATCATCCTGCTTGGTCTCGGCGGCGCCGTCCTGGCTGTCCGCAAAGTCACCACGGTTGATCCACTGCTTGCCCTCGGTGGCAACTAAAAAATTCCCTGAAAGGCATATATCGTGAACACTGCATTGACCCTTGTCGGCATCTCACTCGAGTACCCAGATGGCGACTCCACTCTCAAGGCCTTGGACTCCGTAGACCTATCGATTCACAGCGGAGAGTTCCTCTCGCTGGTAGGCCCTTCCGGCTCCGGCAAATCATCCCTGCTGGCAGTTGCAGCCACGCTCGTGAGGCCCACAACCGGCCTCGTTGTGATCGACGGTCAGGACGTTTCCGCGCTCAAGGAGTCCGAGCGCACAGCCCTGCGCCGCGACAAGGTGGGCATCATCTTCCAGCAACCGAACCTGCTACCTGCACTGACCGCCGTCGAGCAGTTGCTGATCCGTGAGCATCTGCGGGGTAACCCGCTGAAGGCGGCACGCGGCAAGGCAGAGGAACTGCTTGATGTCGTCGGCCTGGCCGGCGCTGCGTATAAACGGCCACACCAGCTGTCCGGCGGGCAGCGCCAACGGGTGAACATCGCGCGGGCCCTCATGGGCAGCCCTACTGTGCTCTTGGTGGACGAGCCCACTGCCGCACTTGATCACGAACGCAGCGAGTCGATCGTCCGTCTCCTGCGCCGTGTCACCGACGAGTTCCAGACGGCCACCGTGATGGTTACCCACGACACGGAGTTCCTGCCCCTCACGGACGCAGTCGCGACCATGCGGGACGGCCGGATCAGCCGCGCGGCAGTCGCAGCCGCCCAGCCCAACTAGCTAACGGTAAACGTCGCTATGGAGCCTCAGTACTGCAGGAGCTGTCACTTAGTTGGGGGAGCCGAGGAGTGCTTCGTCCTGGGCGTCATCGTAGGCGTCACGGGCTTCCAGGATGGTAGGAACATGGCTCTCGGCCCACTCGCGCAGCATGGATAACGGCTGCAGCAACGACTCACCCACGGCCGTTAGCTCGTAATCCACGCGCGGAGGCACCTGGGCGTAGACGGTACGCGTGATCAGGCCATCCCGTTCCAATGCCCTTAGTGTCTGCGTCAGGACCTTGGGTGTCACCACGCTGACGGTCTTGCGCAGTTCCGAGAAGCGCACAGGACCGTCGCCGAGCACTTGGATCACCAGTGACGCCCACTTGTCCCCGATCCGCTGAAAGATCACGCGCGAAGGACAGTTGGGATCCAGGATGTTGGCGGGGAGATCTTTAGTATCCATGAGGTAACTAGGTTCCTTTGAAGCTATCAGTATCCGCTAGATACCGTTGTCTTATTGCAAGGATACCAACCCCAAGGAGAGCAATGAAAATCGCAGTCTACGGCGCAACGGGCATGGTCGGCAGCCAGATCGTCAATGAATCCATCAACCGCGGCCACGAAGTCACTGCCATCTCCCGCAAGGGTGCAGAAGTTGCCGGCGCCACCGCCCAGGCAGCGGATCTGGCTGACGGCCAGGTGTTCGCTGACGTAGCAAAGGACCACGACGTCGTTGTGCTGGCCACGGGTCCCAGCCGCACCGGCGGCGACCACGCGGAATGGCTCGACGCGATGGCTACCGCCTACAGCAACGCCGAAGGTGCGCGACTCCTGATTGTGGGCGGTGCAGGAACCCTCGAGATTGACGGCGTCCGCCTCCTCGACTCCCCGGACTTCCCGGAGGCCTACAAGGCTGAGGCCACTACCGCAGCCAAGGCCCTCGAAGCCGTTAAGCAGACGCCTGAGTCGATTGACTGGACCGTCCTGGCTCCGGCACCCGTCATTCAGCCCGGTGAGCGCACCGGGGAATACACCGTGGCCAAGGATTCACCGGCCGGAAACAGCATCTCCTCACAGGATTACGCTGTGGCCATGCTGGACGAAATCGAAAGCCCGTCCCACCGACGCGCGCGCTTCACTGCCGCCAACTAGCGGCAACTAGAGCCCCAGGCCCAGCCCGGGTACCTGCGCGCGGAATATGTCCTTGAGGGCATGTTTCGCCGCAAGGTATCCGGGCATTCCTGTTACCCCCGGTCCTGGCGGCGTTGACGAGGAACAGAGGTAGACGCCGTTCATCGGTGTTCGCCACGGCACGTTGGACACCACGGGCCTCTGCAGCAATCCGCGCATGTCCACGAGCCCTGCGCTGAAGTCCCCGCCCACGTAGTTTTCGTTGTACCGGGAAAGTTCTGCCGCCGTCGTGGTTTTCGAAGCCACCACAACATCGCGGAAGCCGGGCGCGTACCGCTCGATCCGGGAAGTCACCGCTTCTGCCATGTCCACGTCCGAGCCAGCGGGCACGTGGCAGTACGTCCACAGGATGTGCCGGCCTTCCGGGGCCCGTGAACCATCCACCAGCGACGGCTGGGACACCAGCACGTACGGTTCCGCCGGGTGCTTGCCCATGGCCACGAGATTCTCTGCTTCGGCGATGGAAGCGCGTGAGCCGCCCACATGTACCGTGCCGGCCTTGCCTAGCCCCGGAGCCAGCCACGGGACGGGTCCGGACAGGATGAAGTCCACTTTGCAGGCAGCATTCCCAAAGCGGAATGTTTCGAGCGCCCTGCGGTATCGGTCGGGTATTTCCGAGCCGCCCAAGCGGGCCAGGGTTGGTGGGGCAACATCCAGCAGTGTGGCTTGTGCCGGACGGACCTGGTTCAAGGAATTCACACTCTCGCCCGTATGGATGGTGCCGCCGTGAGCGGTCAGGTCGTCCGCCATGGCCGCGGCGATGGAGGCGGAACCGCCCACTGGGATCACCCACCCTCCAGCGTGAGCCAACACGCCCAGCAGCAGACCGGCCCCGGTGGCACTCAGCGATGGCAGGGCAGAGACCGCATGCGCCATGACACCGGTCAACAGTGCCGGGGCAGCCTCTTCACGGAAGCGACGTCCCCACAACGGCGTTCCTTGGTCCAAGGTCGCGAGACCAAACCTCACGGCGGCGATGGGATCCCTGGGAACGCGCAGCAGCTGATTGGCCGTAAAGTCCACTACGCCCCCCAAGCGGTCAAGGAGCGGGGCCATGAGCCTCTTGTACGCGTTCCCGTCCGCGCCAAGGCCCATTGCAGTGCGTCCCAAGGATTGGTAGGCCAACGCGGCCCCGCCAATGTCCAAGGGGGTTCCGTGCTGGACTTCAGGGACGCGCAGTTCCACCCGCCGCTCAAGTTCGAAGGCGCGGAAGAACGGCGACGCCAGGGCCATCGGGTGCACGGCGGAACAAACGTCGTGCCGATACCCGGGCTCGATCAATTCAGTGGTGCGTGTACCCCCGCCAATGGTCGCCGCGGCTTCATACAAGTGAACGTCCAGGCCGGCGCGGGCCATCACCACGGCAGCGGCGAGCCCGTTGGGACCAGAGCCGACGACGGCGACGTCAGCCATCGCTGTTGACCTCCGCCTTCCGGGGTTCTTTGGGCGCCCTGGGGGCTGGGTTGGATTGCCACGGCAACACCGACTGCGCCGGCCGCAGAACATCGATCCTCAGCCAATCCGGGGCACGGTCGAACGGTCCGCCGTGCGGATCATCGTCGCCGTTGGAGCGCAGCGGATCCTGGGCCGGATCCCAGATGTCGATGACAACCCGCGCCATCAGATAGGCCGTCACCACCATGTGAAGGACCACAGCCAGAACGTAGTAGGACATGTCGATGTTGTGCTGGACCGAGCCGCCGCTGGTCGCTTGGCCCAGGTACATCCAAATGGCCGCCCAATGCAGTCCTTCAGCGGCTTGCCAGATCAGGAAGTCCCGCCAGCGAGGCCGGGCCAGGGCCAGGAGCGGAATGAGCCAGATGACGAACTGGGGCGAGTAGACCTTGTTGGTGAGGATGAAGGCGGCAACGATCAAGAAGGCCAGTTGGGCAATACGGGGTCGCCGTGGTGCGCACAGGGCCAATGCCCCGATAAGGGCACAGGCAAGGATGAACAGGTACAGCGCCAGCGAGTTGATGGTTGTCGCGTTCATCTGCACCCACTGAAGCCGGTCGGCCACCAGGTTGTACGCGAACCATGGTGAGCTGTATCCGGCGGGGCGGTCTTGCGTGAATTCGAAGAAGTAGCGCCACCCGGAGGGGTTCATCGCGGCGATGGGCAGGTTTACGGCCAGCCAGGCCACCAAAGCGGCACCGGCAGTGACGAAGAAGGTTCTCAGTTTCCCGGTACGCAAGGCCAACACCAGCACGGCGCCGAGTATCAGCACGGGGTAGAGCTTGGTGGCCGTACCGAGACCGATGCAAAGGCCAGCCAGGATCAGCTTGTCCCGGGAGAAGAAGTACATCCCCAGGGCGAGCAACCCCACGGCCCACATATCCCAGTTGATGAATCCGGCCAGGATGATTCCTGGCGCTACTGCCACCATGGCGGCATCCCAGGGGCGGCGCTTGTTCATGCGCGCGGTGAGAAGGACCGTGACGATCCACACGGCAACGATCAGGGCCGCGTTGATGTCGAAGTAGCCCAGGATGCGCTCGTTTCCCACGCCCTGGCCAGGTACCAGAAGCGCAGTGACGCCTGCGATGATCCCCATGAGCACCGGGTATTCGAAGAGGCTGCCCTGCGTGAAGAAGGGGAAGACGCCGTCGCCCAAGCCCCGGTTTCGGAAGAGTTCCGGGAAGTCGGAATAGCACGTGGCGTAGAACTGGCCGGGGGTTTCCCAGCCGTTGACCCGGCAGTAGTCCTTCGCGAGGATGGCCAGCAGCGCCGCGATCACAGTGAGGATGATGAGGACCCGTTCAACCGTGAACGGTCCGGAGGATATCTTCCCAGGAGACGAGTGCCGGCCCATGGGCCCTCCCACGAGCTCCGTGAAGTTGCGAAGCAGGGAGTCGCTGCGGCTGGGGACCACAAAGCGGGCACGTTTTCGTTGCCGGTGCGGCTTCGTCTCCTGCATGGATCGAGCTTACCTTCAGGCTGCGGTGCCAGCACCACGGCCTCTTAAAAGGCAGGAGCCCACGCGTAGCCGCGTGGGCTCCTTGAGGTTCAGCATGGATGTGTTGCACCTGAAACTCCTTCGGAATGGCTGAAGGGAATCAGCGGATGAGTCCCATCTGGTGCAGGACAACATAGACGTCTTCACGGCGCTGGTCGAGCAGTTGGCCGTTGAACAGTGTGCGGTCCTTGGGAGCATCGCTGCTCTTGTAGAAGCGCAGGTCTTCGGGGCGTTTTCGCATGGTTCACCTCCTTTCCTGGTAGAAATTGCCGGAATTTGGGCACAACAAATAGAGCCAATGGAATTCATAGGAATTCAAGGCAAAAGAAGGCATAAATAGCCGACACTAATAAGGGGATTAAGCGGACCGGATCAGAAAACCCGAATCACCGTGCACAATTGCGCGTGCTTCCTGCAGTGGACCCCAACAAGAAGCTGGTTCCGAACTTTGGGGAAACTGCGCACCCGCGGCATGCTGCGTGGGTCCGCGCCTACAACTGATTACTCAGAACGCCACCCTGGAAAGGGTGGGCATGACATCCGCCGGCGGCAGGGCCGGTCCGGTAGGTCAGGAGTGGATCAGCGAGTCCAAAAACGGCGCGAATTATCAGCAGAGGCCGGGGCAGCAGTGACGGTCAACTTCCGTCCGCTAGTCAAAGTAATCATTTTCCCAACCTCCTTTTCTGGCTGACATGCAGCCTGCTGTGGCATTGTCACGGCTGACTGACCGTTGAATGCGCGCCTGGTTCCCGGCGGGTCGCTCTGGGAACAAGATATAAGCTACCCCATCAACATGGAGTTTGACCAGCGAATTCGCCGATTTGCTGAAAAGTTTTCTAAATTAGTTTCTTAGAGACCCCACCGGACAATTGCCGGGGTCCGTTTGTCCCAACCAAGCGTGCAGACTTTGGCTGTTCCCAGAATGAAGTGCCGGCCTTCTTTGGCATCCATTTCCAGCCAACGTGCCGTTAGGATTCGGGAGAAATGCCCGTGCGCAACTACAAGGACGTTGTCCATTCCGGACTCGAGGACGCGGCCAATGATCTTGTCGGCCCTGGCAGCCACCTCGTCCAGGGTTTCGCCATTGGGCACACCGTCGGTCCAGATGAGGTAGTCAGGGTTGTCCTTGCGGATGAGGTCGGAACTGATGCCCTCGTAGTCACCGTAGTTCCACTCAACGGCCAACGGCTCGTGCACGGCTTCCGGGTATCCGGCCAGCTCGGCAGTGCGTCGGGCGCGGCGCAGCGGCGAGGTCAGCACGAGGTCAAAGTCGATGCCTTCCAGGACCTTGCGCGCCTCAACGGCCTGCTGCTCACCTTCAACGGTGAGGGGAAGATCAGTCAGTCCCGTGTACTGGCCGCTCTTTGACCATTCCGTCTCGCCGTGGCGGAGGATCCAAAGTTGCGGACGCGGGGAAGTCGCAGCGGTCATGAGGGCTCCTCGGTTTCTCCGCGCGCCGGGGCGGTCGCGGACGGTGGCTCGGCGGGCGTGGATTCAGTTTCGGTCAGAGGCTCGACGACGGCGGACTCGGGTTGCGTTTCCCACCATGCCAAGAGCCTCCCCTCGGCTTCCTCCGGGGACAGCGGACCGTGTTCCATCCGCTCCTCCAGAAGGAACTTGTAGGCCTTGCCCACCACGGGGCCTGGCTTGAGTCCTAGGAGGGCCATGATCCGGGCACCGTCGAGGTCCGGCCTGACAGCTGCCAGCGATTCCTGTTCCAAGAGCGCCGTGATCCGGTGCTCAAGGTCATCGTAGGCGAAGGACAGGCGGTCGGCCTTGCGCTGGTTACGCGTGGTGACATCTGAACGGGTGAGCCGGTGCAGGCGGTCCAGCAGGGGACCGGCGTCCGTGACATAACGGCGTACCGCCGAATCGGTCCAGCCTGCATCGCCGTAACCGTAGAAGCGCATGTGCAGTTCAACCAGGCGTGAGACCGCCTTGATCGAGTCGTTGTCGAAGCGCAGCGCTTTCATCCTCTTGGCGGTGAGCTTCGCGCCGACAACGTCGTGGTGCCGGAAGCTCACCGCGCCGCCCGGTTCGAAACGGCGCGTAGCCGGCTTGCCGACGTCGTGCATCAACGCAGCGAAACGCAGCACGAAGTCGGGGCCGGGCACGGCACCGTCAGGACCCGTTTCCAGGGCGGCAGCCTGCTCCAGGACCTGGAGGGAGTGCTGGTAGACATCCTTGTGGCGGTGGTGCTCGTCGGCTTCCAGGCGCAGGGCGGAGACTTCGGGGAGGACGAACTCGGCCAGGCCGGTATCCACCAGGAGGTCGATGCCGACGCGCGGGTGGGCGCCGTTGATGAGCTTGACCAGTTCGTCGCGGACACGCTCGGCGGAAATGATCTTGATGCGGTCAGCCATTTGGGACATGGCGAGCCGGACGTCGTCGTGAACCGACACGCCGAGCTGCGACGCGAAACGGGCCGCGCGCATCATGCGCAGCGGATCGTCCGAGAATGATGCCTCGGGTGCACCGGGCGTGGCGAGCTCCGACGCGTGGAGGTCGCGCACGCCGCCGAACGGATCCACCAGCTCCAGGCCGGGCAGGCGCAGTGCCATGGCATTGATGGTGAAGTCGCGGCGGAGCAGGTCGTCGGTCAAAGAGTTACCGAATGCCACCACGGGCTTACGCGAATCGGGGTCGTAGGCCTCGGCGCGGTAGGTGGTGATTTCGATCTGGAAGCCATTCTTCTTCATCCCGATCGTGCCGAAGGCGCGTCCGATTTCCCAGAAGTTGTCGGCCCATTTCTTGATGACGGCGATTGTCTGGTCCGGCGTGGCGTCCGTGGTGAAGTCGAGGTCCGGGGATGTCCTTCCCAGGAAGAGGTCGCGCACGGGTCCACCCACCAAGGACAGCTCGAATCCTGCGTCGACAAAGCGCTGCCCGAGGTCGAGCACCACCGGATCGATGGTGAAGTTAACAGAAGAGCTGTCCAATACGTGCGCCATAGTCCCTTAAGCTTGGCAGATTTTTGCGCAGCGGTGGGCCACTGTTCCATGCGAAATCAGGCATGCGTCCGCGGAGCGTCTCCCGCAGTCCATCTTGTGGCCATGTCCCGGTCATCACTCCGGGGCAAGAGTCGTTAGAGTGGACCTCATGGCCAACCCGATCCCGAGCGCTCCTGGCAGGAGGACGAACGCACCGTTGCCGTCGGCAATCGGCGCACACGTCGCGCCTGCCCCGCAGCACCCGGTCCAGGCCTCGCTTCCCACTGTGGAGGAAGTGTCAGCGGGCGGCGTCGTAGTGGACACGTCCGACGGCGAACTCCGGGTTGCGATTATCGCCCGCCTTAATAGGGGTGGCCGGCTTGAGTGGTGCCTGCCGAAGGGCCATCCGGAAGGCCGCGAAAACAACGAGGAAGCAGCTGTCCGCGAGATCGCCGAGGAAACCGGCATCGAAGGCAGCATCCTGGCCCCGCTGGGCAGCATCGATTACTGGTTCACCGTGAGCGGCCACCGCGTCCACAAAACCGTGCACCACTTCCTGCTCCAGGCAACAGGCGGCGAGCTCACTATCGAGAACGATCCCGACCAGGAAGCCGTCGACGCCGCATGGGTTCCCATCCAGGAACTCGCCCGCAAACTGTCCTTCCCGAACGAACGCCGCATCGCCGATTTGGCACGGGAAGTGCTGCCCGAACACCTCTGACCCGGGTACATGGGACGATAAAGGCGATGTCTGAAGCCAAAACCACCGAGTCCGTTCAATCCGGAGAAGCACGTTCCAGCGCCATCATGGCCGCAGGAACGCTCGTTTCCCGGTTCCTTGGCTTCGCCAAAACGTGGATGCTCGGTGCCGCGCTAGGCCTTGGCTCCACGGTCAATGACACGTTCATTAACGCCAACAACCTGCCAAACCTGATTTTCCTGCTGGTGGCCGGCGGCGTCTTCAATGCCGTCCTTGTCCCGCAGATCATCAAGGCCAGCAAGGCCCCTGACCGCGGCGCTGACTACATCAGCCGGCTGCTGACCCTGGCGGTGATTGTCCTGCTCGCGTTGACCACGCTGGTGACCCTCGCGGCACCGTTGGTCATCGACCTCACCACGCAGGGGTACTCCGAACAACAAAAAGCCTTGGCCGTGACGTTTGCGTTGTGGTGCCTGCCTCAGATCTTCTTCTACGGGCTCTACGCCATGCTCACCCAGGTCCTGAACGCCCACGGCGCATTCGGCCCGGCCATGTGGGCGCCCATCCTGAACAACCTCGTGGCCATTGCAGGCCTGGGTATGTTCATCTGGATCCTCGGTTCAAACGCCACCAACCCGCACACTGTGGACAACTGGGGGCCCACCCAGACTTTCCTGATCGCGGGGTTCTCCACCCTTGGCGTGATCGCCCAAACGGCCATCTTGCTGATACCCGTCTTCCGGCTGCGCCTTGGCCTGCGTCCCCGCTTCGGGTGGCGCGGTGTTGGACTGGGGCGGGCCGCCAAGTTGAGCGTCTGGACTTTGGCGACTGCCGCCGTCGGGCAGTTGGCGTTCTTGTACGTCATGAGGATCGCCACCATTCCCGGTGCCGAGAGGCTCCGCCTGAACAACGCCGGGGACACAGCTGCTGCCGCTGTTCTGCCCGGCAACGCAGTCCTGGAAGTAGCGAGCCAGC
Source organism: Paenarthrobacter sp. NPDC056912 (assembly GCF_042786555.1). NCBI lineage: Bacteria > Bacillati > Actinomycetota > Actinomycetes > Micrococcales > Micrococcaceae > Paenarthrobacter > Paenarthrobacter sp. NPDC056912. The sequence goes on along the minus strand of NZ_JBHUCD010000006.1, from coordinate 154,925 downwards.
TATACCTGTTGCCCCACTCGATCATCGCCTTGTCCCTGGCAACCGTCCTCTTTAACCGCATGACCAGGGCTTCGCAGGACGGCAACAAAGCCGAGCTGCGGGACGCCCTGTCCCACGGCCTTCGGACCATGGCTGTTGCTACGGTTTTCGGCGCCCTTGCACTCTTCGCCCTGGCCGGTCCGCTGGGTATGTTCTTCTCCGGTGGCGAAAAGCAGGACGGCGTCATGCTGGCCCAGACGCTGACCATCCTGGCGCTCAGCACCCCGTTCCTCAGCGCGAACTTCATGATGTCCCGCGTGTTCTACGCCAACGAGGACGCCCGCACTCCCTTGTACGTCCAGTTGCTGCTGGCACTGATCTATGTGGTGGGCGCTTTCTTCATCCAGTTCCTCCCCGCCGGCCAGATCATCTACGCCATCGCAGTCCTCTACACACTGGGCAACATTCTTTCCGTGGTCATCAGCGTCGTGTTCCTGCGCCGGTTGCTGGGCCACCTCGATGGCCCCCGGATCGCCAACTCGTATATCCGCATGGGTTACGCCGGGTTGGGTTCCGCACTCGCTGGCGCCCTCGCCTTGTGGCTTCTGGGAAGCTACCGGGCCGACGGTTTCGCGTGGAGCAGCCGCCCGGCCGCCTTGGTGACTGTCGTCGTCGTCGGGCCTGTGATGCTGCTGGCTTATCTGGTCTTGCTTCGCGTCTTCCACGTGACGGAACTCCGTGACCTCCTCCGCCCGCTGATGAGCCGCTTGGGTCGCGGCGCACCCGCGCCTGTTGACGCCGCAGCAGAGCCCACGACGGCGGCACGCGCCACGGTCTCGGACGATACCGGTTTGATTCCACGCATCTCGGGCGAGTTCGACGCCACCTCGTTCAGGGCCGGTCCGGCAGTCGAACCCCGGAGGGCCGCCCCGACGCCAACCCCCGACGCTCCAAAGTCCTACCTTCCCGAGGAGAACGAGCCCAGCACGGCCCGGGGCGGTAAGTTCCGTCCACAGGTCCCGTTGCCGGGCCGGCGCACCTACCAGGGCGACCCGGGACGCAATCCGCACTTCCCCACACATGGAAACCGCAGGAAGTGATCCGGTGCCGTCAACATGGGCGGCGGGCAGCCATCAGCTAGGCTAGAAACGAATATAGGTAGTTGCAAAAGCGGTTCAACCGGCTCGCCGGGCCACCCGCGTGCAGGACCCGCAGCTCCCGGACAGCCTAGGAGGAACACGTGTCCCACCCGATCGACGTCGGATCAGTGCTTGGCGGCCGCTATAAGGTCACGGCCACCGTATTGACCTCGCATGACCAAGATCAGGTGCTCGACGGCGTGGACCAGGTCCTCAACCGTCCCGTGAGCATCCTTGTTGCCGGTCCCGGAAACGCCGAGCAGGTTGCCCAGAGTGCCCGCGAAGTTGCCACGGGGGAGCGCCCCGGCCATGTCCAGATCCTGGACCTCGGCATCAGCGACAACACCACGTATCTCATCACCAACCACAGCACCGCGCCGGATTTGCTGGACCTGGTGGTCGCCACCAACCCGCCGTATATCGAGCCGTTCTTCACGGAAACGCTCGGCAGCGAGATCTTCGGACAAGCGCGTACCTACGAGCCCGAAACCTATGACGGCCTGTACGAGGACGACGAACATGAGGCCGCTTACATCCAGTACGACGAAAACGGCTACCCCATCCCGTCTGAGTCCGAGGGTGAAGCGGAGCCTGAAACGCCTCCCACCCGGGCCGGGAACGTTCCTCCCATGCCCGCCGCCAGTCCGTCGTCCTCCAAGAGCGGCATTGCCGGAAAATTGGCTGCCGCTGCCGCCGGCGCAAGTGCGGCGGGAGTCGCCGCTCTGAGGAACGCTGGTTCCAAGAACAACGACGCCGATGCTGCCGCGAATTCGCCCGCCGCGTCGGCGCCGCCGCCTACCCAAGCTGTCACGTCCCAGCCCGCCCCTACCCGTGATCCGGCCCCTGCCCCTGAGCCGGCCCAATCCAAGGTTTCCTTGTGGTCCGAGCAGGATTACGACTTTGCCGACGGCGGTGCCTCCTCGGGTGGGGGAGCTGCCGCGGGGGCTGCTGGCAGCGGCGCCGAGGCAGGCTATGACCGGGCCGCGAGCAGCTTCCCGGCATCATCGGCGGTCACCGACGATTACGCCGACGAGGAAGTCTACGAGGATGAAGCCCCCGAGCGTGAACCCCGTTCACTGCGCTGGCTTGTGGGTGGTCTGCTCGCTGCAGTCCTGATCGTGGGACTCGTTCTCGCGGTGACCAACTTGGGCAGCCTCTTTCCCAGTGGCGCACCTGCAGCAACCCAGAGCACGTCCAAGCCGCAAACTTCCGACACCGCCACCGATGAACCGACGCCCACAGAAACTGCCGCCCCCGCGACTCCACCGGCAATTGACAGCATTACGCGTCTGGGGACGTTCGACTTCGCTGCCACGTTCGACAAGGACCTTGTAAAAGCCTTTGACGGCAACGCCGCCAGCTACTGGTCGGACATGGAATTCGCATCGGCCGACTGGGGCGGACTGTCCGAGGAAATGCCTCTTGTGGTCAAGCTGAAGAACCCTGCGGAGGTCAAGTCCGTAGTCCTGAACCAGCTGGGCGGCTCCGGTGGAAGTATCAGCGTGTACACCAACGACCGTCCTGCCATGGACGGAGCCAAGCTGGTAGGCACCAACAGCTTCACCTCACCGGAGCTCACAATGCCCTTGGCAGCACCGACGCAAACCCAGTACGTCATTGTGGTCATCAAGACCCTGCCCAAGCTGGCCGCACCAAAGACCCGTTTCGGATTCGGCCTGCGCCTGGCTGAGGTCACCATTCAGTAGCCGGTCCCAGCTCGGCTTCCGCAGTCCAAGTAGCAGCAGGTGCCCTTTTGGAACCCTTAAAACGGCACCTGCTGCTACTTTCTTTTGCCACACCGTTTGCCCCGCAGCAGCTCGACTTGTGACTACTGATGCACCCGGTCATCCGACGTTGCCGCTTCGGTCCAGTGTCCTCCCAGACGGTACCCTGAATGATGGTGGCTTTTAGGGTCCCCAAAGCCAACGGAATATTTGGGGCGAAACAGGGGTTGAGTCAGGTGGCTGCCCCGAAAGCCGCAGCATCGACTAAGGAAGAGGTTCACGCCACGTGAGCATTGCAGAAAACAGCGCATCGCAGGTGCGTGACGTCATCATCGTAGGTTCAGGCCCTGCCGGCTACACAGCCGCCGTTTACACCGCCCGCGCCAACATGAAACCTCTGCTCATTGCCGGTTCAGTCACTGCTGGTGGCGAACTGATGAACACCACGGACGTTGAAAACTACCCGGGATTCCCCGAGGGAATCATGGGTCCCGACCTCATGGAGAACTTCGAGAAGCAGGCTGCCCGTTTCGGCACTGAGATCCAGTTCGAGGATGTCACCGAGCTGGATCTCGAAGGCGACATCAAGACCGTGACAATCGGCACTGGGGAGACTTTCCAGGCGAAGGCCATCATCCTGTCCACGGGTTCCGCCTACCGCGAGCTCGGCTTGGCGAATGAAAAGCGACTTTCAGGCCACGGTGTTAGCTGGTGTGCAACCTGCGACGGTTTCTTCTTCAAAGACCAGGATATTGCTGTCATCGGTGGCGGCGACTCGGCCATGGAAGAAGCGCTCTTCCTCACCAAGTTCGCCAAGTCCGTAACTGTTGTCCACCGCCGAGATACCCTCAAGGCTTCCAAGATCATGGGCGACCGCGCCCAGGCCAACGAGAAGATCAACTTCGTCTGGAACACGGCCGTTGAAGATGTCCTTGGCGGTGACAAGGTCACCGGCCTCAAGTTGAAGAACCTGGTTGACGGCACAGAATCTGAACTCGCAGTCACCGGCGTTTTCGTGGCCATCGGCAACGATCCGCGCACAGATCTCGTCAAGGGCAAGGTTGATCTGACGCCCGAGGGAACCATCGCGGTGGAGGGTCGGAGCTCCCGAACCAACATCAAGGGCGTGTTCGCTGCAGGCGACGTCATCGATCCCACCTACCGCCAGGCCATCACGGCTTCCGGTTCCGGTTGCGTGGCCGCACTCGACGTCGAACACTACCTCGCGGACCTGACCTCCTAAGCTGCATCCAAGCAACCACACGAAGGGAAAAGTTATGAGCAACGCTAAAGACGTAACAGACGCAAGCTTCAGCACGGACGTCCTGGCTTCCGAGAAGCCGGTCATCGTGGACTTCTGGGCGGAGTGGTGCGGCCCCTGCCGTAAGCTCGGCCCCATCCTCGACGAGATCTCCGTTGAGTACGGCGACAAGGTTGACGTCGTGAAACTCAACGTCGATGACAACCCTGCCATTGCCGCGGAGTACGGCATCACCTCTATCCCGGCTGTGTACTTGTTCAGCGGGGGAGAAGTGAAGAGCACTGTCATCGGAGCCAAGCCGAAGCAGTTCTTCGAAAAGGAATTCGCGGACGTCCTGTCCTAGTTCCTCACAGTTTGCCGAAAACCGGCAGTTGCCGCTCCCAAAACGAGCGGGAGCTGCCGGTTTTTCTTTGTTCTGGATGAGATATACCGATTTTGGTTACCTTTCGTCATATCTTCCACGGAGTGCCCTTCTGCTGGCTCATTTGCTGGAACTTCACTTGTCCCTACCTGGGGTAGGGACAACTTTCGTCCTTCCCGCCTCTCTGGAGCTTCCAAATCGATACTCCGGAAATGCCTTCCTGCCGCGAGGCGTTGTTGTCCCTTGGACCAACTGGTGGGCTATCCGGGCGTCCATGCGACCGGCAGTCGTGAGACACGCAGTCGTGAGACCCGCAGTAGTGAAATGCTCAGTGGTGAAAAGACTAGTCGGGTAATCACGAATGTCAGTGGAGCCCCTGCCTCGAGCAGAGTCTCTGGTAGCCGGGTTCCCGAGCTTTGGGGTAGCTGGGCAAACGGGTCCGGGACTGAAGTAGGTGTAGGTGTAAGGGATCTTAGGGGAGGTGGTGTCTGGACAGCACTGATTCGTCGGTCCCAGCACTCATTCGCCATGATTCCTGTTCGGATGACGCGGCTCTCGGGATTGTGCTCCACGTCGACTCAAGACGCGACGTTCTTGAGCCTCGGTCACTCAGTTCTTCAACGCAGTGATGTTCCAGACCTCCTCGGCCGTGTTTCACGTGAAACACGAGCTTCCCAGTGCGTTGTACCGGATCAGGCATCCGGATAGCAGCTGGATGCGGGCTTTGTGGGTGTTTCGCACGAAAAAGGAATCCGCCCGTGCTTTGATGCCGAGTGAAGTCCGCATAGTTCTTGCCTGCAGACAACACGGATGTTTCACGTGAAACCCGGCAAAGTATTTCGGCCTTTGGAACCGTGTCACCCGCGCATAACGTCCTCGCTAGCCTGATGCCCGCTGCTCGAAGCATGCAGCCCGTAGCCCGTAGCCCCTGGCTCTTAGCCCGTCGCCCGTCGCCTAGGGCGGAAGGACTGGGGTAACAGTGTCAGGAGCCTGAGCGTCCCCCTGGCCAATTGTTAGCTGCTGAATTCGGAGAAGCCACCCACGAAGGAAGTACCCAAGTAACGGAGACCGGATCAACTCCTCGTGAACTTCAATTTCGGCCTTCCCAGTCCAGTGTTCCTACCTATATGGCTTTCAGTCGTCCTGACCGTGCCCACGTCCCCGCCAGCGCGGCTTTCAGTCGTCCCTACTGAGGCTTACAGTTGTTCAAACCGTCCCATCGCAGTCCTTCCCGCCGTGCTCACAGTAGGACCAGAGGAGCCAACGCGAAGCACGCCTCGACGGCGTTTCAAGTATTTAGATCCGCCAAACCTCACTCGGAGGCATGCGAGTGACGGTTCGTTTTCGCAAACGCGGCGTTTCCGAGCGCTGCCAGGATCGCATTTCGTGCGGACTCCTTATGCAAGCCCCACACGGGCTACATCGCCACCAACACAGCACTCAGCACTACATGCGTTGGTGACAGGCGGATTGTTGGGTGACTCTTCCGGATTCGACGTCTAAGTGGGCATATGAGCAACTGGCGAAGGGGTGGTGGCCTCTTGGTGGCGGATACCAAGGCAGTGCGTAGGCAATCGCTTTGAGTTCCCAAGCCTCGTGGTGGCCAACTGAGCCGTCTGATTTCGAAGCACCACAGGGGTTCGGCGGGTACTCCTGTGATGCCATTGCGGCACCTTGTGGCCCATTGACCGACTTACCGTCAACCTCGTCAGCATGCGTCAGACCACGGCTCATCTGGCGGCAAAATACCACTGCCTATCTTGTCCATACTAGTCGATAGCTAGCATCCTCCGCCTGAATCTGCAGAAGTCTTGTGTCGATAGCCTGGTAGAGCCCACTAACGCCGTTGATTCGTCTGCGCTAAGCGTGCCCACGTCTGTGTTTCACGTGAAACAACCCGTTGATCACTTCCTACGTATCGCGCCGGCTGGTGGGCATGCACCAGTGATAGACCGTTCCAGCAGAAACCCGCGGCATCTACCATGGTCCAAATACACTGAATGGGTAGAGAACTAGGTTTCCTTCCCAGGCAGGAGGCACAAAATGGTAGGTCTACCTTCCTTCGAGGTATGGCCGAGGAGTCGACCCCGGGCAGCGAGTGCATACGCCGCCCCGAGTGACCCCGCCGGAAACCAAAGACAGACAGGACCCAGAATCCGACCTAGTGCCGGGGGGCCGACCGCGCTGGCACCAAGACAACTGCTGAATTTCATGCACCACGATGCCATCACCCTACAGGCTGCCGTAACCCACGGTCAGAATTGCAGCAAACCAATGGCCGATACTGGCGACCCGGCAACTTGGCGAAGACGGAGGACACAACGCCCGGAAAGGGAACTATTCAGCATGCACTTAGTCAGTGACGTATCCGCCGTCCCGAGATGGCTGCTCCTACGGCCCGCTGACCGAAGCCTGTCACACGATGAGATGGGACCCATGGACATCCGGCCGGCCCGCTCGTCGGACGGCCATCAGCGGTCCCTCAGGCAGGCCTTCTGGACGTCGGACCCTCCGCTGTCTGAACTGGAATTCGGGACGCGTTCGCGGTGTCACACGAGGACAACTCATCTTACGAGCAAACACAAACAGTCATTGCTCGGCCCGTCAGGTGGACCGTAGCCAGAAGGGAATTGCAGACTGCTTACGGAGGCACGGCAGGCCCTGGAGCCCGATACTCTGGAAGACTCGCCGCTGATCGCCTGAGCGTGCTGCACGACGAGGTGGGGGCACACCCACTAACCCGACTAGCGGGAGAGCGCACGCCCTCGAACCCGCAATCACGACAACGAGTCAGCAATGTTTCACGTGAAACTGAGGCCAACATCCTAGTGGCGATCCCTTTTGCGCACCTGGAGTATTCCGTTGGTGAGACCAGTGCGCCTTCGATCCAAAGCCGGTTCTCCTCCGCGTTGAACGGCTGGGCCAAGACTTTCCCCTTCAGCCGGTGCGATGAAGCGGACCTCCAGGAACAAGGTCAGCAATTGCTGCGCGACCAGCCGTTGCTGCTTGGCAAGAGACGACAGTTGTCAGTCCCGCTTCGCATCCAGTCCAAGGGTTGGCAAAGACCTCAGAGACACTATTGAACGCACCTACCCAAGCTGCCACTTTGATCCCCGAATGCCACACGAGCATCCCCATGCCCCGCAAGGAATCCTGGAGAATATTGACCCAAGCTGTGTAGTCGTCGTTGGAACCACCCGGTCAGTAAGGCGAAAGTGTGATCTAAGACATCCGATCTATTGAACGGCCTAACCCGAAACTATGACTGTCCTGGAGATGCTGGCCCGGGCTCGGACTCAGCCCGCTCCACAATGACCAACGCTTTTCGCCGACCCCAAGACAACAGCTATGCCAGGACCTACGGCATAGCTAAGCGAATAGGCTCCTGTCGGGACTTTGCCGTGCAGAGCATTGGCAAGCCAGGCATGCGACGACCGTAGGTTAGGGACGCTCGACTGGCTGATCCAAGAGGATTGGCCCACAACTTATGCACAGTGTTATCCACAGGCTTATCCACCGGTCATGATCTTACCCACAGCACGGCCCGTTATGTCGATATTCGACCACTCGGACGCTCGCGCTTGCCGGCCCCGCTGTGACGAAGCGTATAGTCGCCCCTGACCTCACCTGCGTCTCACGTAAGGCTTGAAAAGCAATGCAAATACGCGAATTTCCGGGCTACTGTGTGCTTAATCTCGTACGAGGCTTCCGATTGACCAGGACACGAAGAAAGCTAGTTCTCAAGTCAACTATCGGCGAGAAGCGTGCTCGCCCCGAGGTCGTCCAATGACGCGGGAGAGGCGTCCTATCCACAGTGATATCCCCAAAGTTATCCACAGCCTTATCCACTGGTGAATCTGACACCCATGTGGGTTCTCTCGACGCTGAGCAAGGCCCGTGCAGAGCATCCGCACCGGCTCTGTTTCACGTGAAACATTACCGAAGGAGTTCGAGGCCTGGCTCCAAACAAGCCTACCTTTGGTTCGCATCCGGACAGCAACACAGTGACGACAAAACACACTGACGATTACCCGATCCACTGTCCAGGGAGCCGGCCGGAACCTGCATCCACAACATCAGATCATTCTCTTGCGACAAGGCCAGCACGGACCGGTCATTGGTCAGGCGCCGGGCATCTGTTCTGGCTCCAAGTCGGTAACCCTGGCCATCCGCTTCCTAACACGAGAGCCGTACGCCAACGCTTGCTGCCTTCCTCCACGCAATAGGCCATGCGCCCACGGGGGAGTGCTGACATCAGAACCACAGCCTGCCCCAAAGAGTACTCACGACAGTGGCATCGGTCGCCGGTCTGCCAAGGACGATGGACGTGCAGCATCATCACCGCTTCGTGAAGGGTCAACGCGTAGTGGAGACATGCAGCTAGAGGCTTCGCGATTCCTACCAGACCTGCCCTCGTGTTGGGCCGAGCGAACCGACGGGACGTGCCAACCCATCTATCCGACGGGTACTCACTCAGCCAGCTCTAGTCCACAAAGACCAAAGCCTTCACGGCTCTGAAGCTTCGTTGCGCCGAGACCCGCGGCAATCCGACATTGGCGCCAGCAGCTTCGGCGTTCCTCTGTGCATACCCATTACCCACTGCAAGGTGAGGCTGGCTCCGATGCAGCATTCGGCCTTGGAACACCACGAACGCCAAGTACGCAAACATTCAGGAACTTTACGTGTACTGCGCCTTCGTCTTCATTGGGACATCAAGGTCATTCTTCGGATCCCGTTGCCGTCATCGGGGTTGACGCTGCCGTCATCCGGGTTGACGCTGCAACGATGCCTTTCATCGTGAAGCTGAAGCGCGCTCTAGACCACGTTTCAGGAATGACACCGCACTGAGCGGGCTGACATTCAACGGCATTTTCCAGCGGGAAGATCGCCTGCGAGAACGAGGCAGGACTGACTAGTGCCGTCGCGGTCTACGTTTCCCCTTCAATCCTTTGCTGGTGTTCCTCAGCAGCATCGGCGGGCCCAAATCGCTTTCGGCGTCCGCGTAGACGCTGGCCAAATCCCACAACTGCGCCTTCTCACCGAGGAAACGCTCGCCGACACCAGGAAGTGAACGCTGACGTCGTAGACACGTCGATCGCGTTTCCGACGTTCCACTAGCAATTGTCTAGGGAAGAGCAGTACAGCCCGCGATCACGGTCAGCCTGGTTGTTACCCTACCCGGCGGCTTCCCACACTCCATGCTGACTGCAAACCAAGGGTGGCTCTTCTGCTCGCATAGGAGGCTACCGGCTGACAGACTTGCCAGTGGCCTGCCCCCTTCAAGCATGCAGCTCGCTAAGGACACGATCCTGCACGACGAAGGTTCATGCTGTTCGTTGAATCCTCGGCGGAGATAGCAACCGCAGTCGTTTCAATCCAGACTGGAGAAACGACCGTGATTCAATCCAGGCTGCATGGACGACGTTGTTTCACGTGAAACAGGGGACCGATACGTCTTCCGTGGGGATAGGAGGAAACTTGTTCGAGAGAATGATCATATGTCCATAACTCCAAATGGTCCCGCCAGAATCTAGATGCGCCAAGACCCCAGAAGTCACCGTCACCGTCAGCGTCACCGTCACCGTCACCGTCACCGTCACCGTCAGGCGAACTGTACGGCGATGACTGAAGTGTTCGCTGTTTCACGTGAAACAAGGAGCCGTCGTCAGCCGCCACGTTCCTTATGCCTGGCATTGCCATGGACTCAACAACTGCCGGCAGAGACCCATGCGCCCAGCGGTTCGATGTGAAAGTGGAGGCTAGTCCGGGGTTTCCCCAGCATACGGGCCAAATGTACTCTGATGGACTGCCGAAGCGCAGCAGTCGGACTAAGAATAGGACGCAACCGTGCCTACCGTACGCACGGAGCTCCAAAATTCAGTGTATCGCTGACTGGCAGTTGCCTCGGGAAGCTGTGTCGACGCGCTAGCGTCGGCCACAAAGGAACGCGAATGCCAGCAAATGAGTTCAGTCCTAAGTCAGGGACGGGTACCGCGCATGTTTCACGTGAAACAAGGACAAACCGAGCAAGGCAGGTCAATGCAAACAGGCGATAAGTGTCCATCAAACGCTCTATAAGTTCCGTTGGTTCGTGTTGAGCAGTGAATGTGCACTTGCCCCACCGAGATCGACTGTGGCGACCCTTTGCCGCCCATCGGAGCAATCACCTTCGAACAAGACCTATTTTGGCCAGGTTCTCAGAAAGAGTTCGCTCGGCCTTGGGAAGACTTGGGAAGTAGGGATAGGACCTGGCGGCGTCAGATGCCGCAAAGAGTGTGCTTTCTAGGCACAAACACCTCCTAGAAGCCCCAGAACGGCGCCAGACGCTCCCAAATCGTCCTAGATGCATCTCTAGCAGCCATTCGCTGTGAAATCTTGTCGCGCGGCCCCACAGGCCTATTGTTGTCCAAGTCCCATCTGACTCAAAGTTCCCACTAACACCCGAGACAGGCAGCCCCCAGTCTCACCCATCCTCAAGTCACGGACACCCAGACCGACTGCCAGAAATACGAAAAGCGAACGACAAGTAGTGTCTACAGCTACACGCGAGTACCGGCACAAGCGCCGCACCCAGACCTTCGAGCTGCCCACGACCTCAAACCTGACAAGACACCCAGCGCCCACTAAAACAAGCCAACCTACAGCCCCCTCGCACCTCCCCATGGCGCCGCTCACTATGTTTCACGTGAAACCATGTCGCAAAGCTCAAACGGTCCAATGAACGTGCAACCAGGTGAGACTGTCAGGCACAAAGCCAACGACTCTCGAAGACAGAAATGGGGCCTGCTCCAAGAGCAAACCCCATTCAGTTGGTAAAAAATCTAGTCTTCAGACCCCGGACCCAAAACATCCATGATTCGGTTGAGATCCTCTACACTCGCGAATTCAATGCTCACACGGCCTTTTCGTGCCCCAAGGGTAATCTTCACGTTAGTGTCCAAACGATCCGAGAGGGAGGATGCCAGGTAATCGAGGCGTTCATGGCGTGCGTTCGGCTTGGGAATGCTGTTCTTAGCCGGCGTAGTGGGATCTTGGTAGAGAGCCACAGCCTCTTCAGTTGCCCTGACGGACATCCCCTCGGCCACAATCTTCTGCGCGAGGCGTTCCATGGCAGCAGCATCCGGAAGGGCAAGCAAGGCACGTGCATGACCAGCGGACAAAACGCTTGCTGCCACACGACGCTGAACCAGCGGAGGAAGCTTGAGCAAGCGGAGAGTGTTCGACACCTGCGGCCGGGATCGGCCGATGCGGTCGGCCAGCTGCTCATGAGTGGTTCCGAAATCCTCAAGGAGTTGCTGGTAGGCAGCAGCTTCTTCAAGGGGGTTCAGCTGGCTGCGGTGCAGGTTCTCAAGAAGAGCGTCACGGAGAAGGTCGTCGTCAGTTGTGTCCCTGACAATCGCTGGGATCGTTTCGAGTCCTGCGGCCTGGACTGCACGCCAACGACGTTCACCCATGACCAGCTCATACGGTTCTCCACCCTTTTCGGTTGAAGTACGTACAACAATTGGCTGGAGGACGCCGATTTCCTTGACCGAGTGCACCAGCTCAGCCATGTCATCTTCATCGAAGACCGAGCGAGGCTGTTTGCGGTTGGGATGAATGTCCGTTACTGCGATCTCGGCAAACCGGGCTCCGGGAACCTCCACCAGGTCAACCTCCGGAGCGGGAGGTATGGCAGCAGTCCGTGCCTCTGCGTCGCCGATGGTCACATCATCGGAGCCGGAAGCGCGCTTGGTGCCAGCATCGGAAGCCGCATTCTTAGCGGGCGAAGCTTTGGTTGCACGCGGTGGCTTGCTGGCGGCCGGTTTCGAGGGCCCCTTCGCGGGAGCAGCCGTCCTGGCAGGAGCGGAAGACTTAGCCCCTGCTGGCTTCGAGGCAGTCGTTTCAGCAACCGATTCCTCGTTCGGAACTTCAACCGAGGGCTCGGCTGTCTTCCGGGCTTCCGGGAAAAACAGATCCACGGGACGGGACGGCGCAGTGCCATTACCCTGGGCCGCGGCCGAGCTAGGAATGAGAGCCCCAAGACCCCTGCCGAGGCCCCTTCGCTTTTCGCTCATTGATTCATCCCTCCGATGGAATAGCCGAGCACGGACCGGCTCAAGCTGTTGCAGTGTTTCAAGAATTCTAGCGTTCAGCGATTTCGGCAGCGGCTTCCATGTAGGACAGCGCGCCGCTGGAGGAAGGATCGTACGTCATGACCGTCTGCTGGTAGCTCGGTGCCTCGGAGATCCGTACCGAACGCGGAACAACGGCACTCAAAACCTGCTGGGGGAAGTGCTGCCGGACCTCGGAAGCCACCTGCGCCGCAAGGTTCGTCCGGCCGTCATACATAGTCAAGAGGATCGTAGAAACAACCAGGTCTGCATTGAGGTGCTTCTGGATCATCTCGATGTTCTTGAGGAGCTGGCTGAGACCCTCCAGCGCGTAGTATTCGCACTGGATGGGGATGAGGACCTCACTGGCAGCGCAGAAGGCGTTGACGGTCAGCAGGCCCAGGCTCGGCGGGCAGTCGATGAAGATGAAGTCCAGCCGGCCTTCGCCGTTCTTCTCGCGTTCCTTGGCGTAGACATCGATGGCGCGGCGGAGTCGCTGTTCGCGGGCAACCAGTGAAACCAGCTCGATTTCGGCACCAGCCAAGTGAATGGTCGCAGGAGCGCAGATCAGGTTTGGAATGTCCGGGCATGGAGCTACGACTTCCTTCAACGGAAGGTCGTTGATCAGGACATCATAGATGCTGTCTACATCGGCGTGGTGCTCAATGCCCAGGGCGGTGGAAGCGTTGCCTTGGGGGTCGATGTCAATCACCAGCACATTGAGACCCGCGGAAGCCAATGCTGCAGCGATGTTCACTGTGGTGGTGGTCTTGCCGACGCCACCTTTTTGGTTGGAGACAGTGAAGATCCGTGTGCCGTCCGGCTTTGGCAGCTCGCGGCCGATCAGCCGCTCGCGACGACGGGTCTCGTTGGCCAGCTGACGCGCGATGGGGCTGGAATCGTCAATGGAATCCATGAGGTTCGGCACTCCATCTGGGACGGTTTCACGTGAAACGGCAGCATTATCAACCGAATTAGTGCGCACGATCGCTGACTGAAGAGACGCAGAGGGTGTGGCCATGGCCCGCGCGGACCCCAAAGACATAAACGGGGGGATTCGTTGCGTGGAGGTTTCACTACTGCCCACTGGTCACACTCTCACTCTCATTCGGCGCTTGCTGCCGTTCTCTAGCCTAACCGCTCAGCCGCCGACACGCGGGAAACCGAGCGGGACCTAGGCCGTCTTTCCGGGCTTGTTGACGATGATCCTCACCACGGTGGTGGGTTCCTCCAAAAGCTCCTGTCCACAAACCACAACGGACGTTTCCACGCCGCCGAGTTTGCGGATGACCTTCTTGGCTTTCTCAATCTCTTCTTCGGCGCTTCTACCCTTGATGGCCACCACTTCGCCGCGACCGTTCAAAAGGGGAATGGTCAGGCCAGCCAGATTGCTCAGCGCCGACACCGCACGAGCGGTAACAACGTCTGCATCCACCATGCCGACCGCGAGCTCAGCCCGTGTCCTCATGATGGTCACGTTCTCAAGGCCAAGGTCATCGACGACTTCCTGGAGCCAGATGACACGACGTTCCAACGGTTCGATCAGCGTCAATTCGAGATCCGGGCGGGCAATCGCAAGGCAGAGGCCCGGCAGGCCGGCGCCGGATCCGACGTCGGCAACATGGCTGTCCATGGCAATGGCGGACTCGATCACTGCACAGTTCAGTACGTGTCGACTCCATAGCCGCGGAATCTCACGGGGACCAATCAGTCCGCGTTCGGTTCCTGACGTAGCCAGGTGCTCCACATAGCGCTTGGCAAGATCCAAGCGCTCCCCGAAGATCTTCTCTGCTGCTTGCAGTTCCGCTGAGGTTATTTCAACCATGAGCCGTTAGTCAGCCGAAACTACGATGTGACGGCCGGCGCCTTCGCCCTCAGACTCGGAGACGAATCCGAGGTCGGCAACGGCGTCGTGGACAATCTTGCGCTCGTAGGCGCTCATGGGTTCAAGGGCTACGGTTCCACCGGATTCCTTGACCTTGGCTACGGCGTCTTCGGCGATCTGCTGCAGAACACCCGCGCGCTCCTTGCGGTACCCGTTGATATCCAGAACCAGGCGCGAACGGTTTTCCGTAGCGGAAAGAACCGAGAGACGAGCCAATTCCTGCAAGGCTTCGAGGACCTCTCCGTCACGGCCCACGAGGCTGTCCAGTGCAGCGGATTCTTCATCCGCGCCGATGGAAATGTACGTACGGCCGTTACGGACCTCGATGTCGATATCGCCGTCGATATCAGCAATATCAAGAAGTTCCTCGAGGTAATCGGCGGCAATGTCGCCTTCCTCTTCCAGACGGCTGGCCGTCTTGGAGGGCGTCTCTTCCTGGGTCTCTTCCTGGTCTTCAGTCACAGCAGCAATAACTTCTTCAGTGCTCTCAGCAGACATTACTTCTTCTTCCTGTTCTTACGTTGTGGCTGGACGCGCTGGGCCCGGAGCTCGGCAGCAGCAGCGGCCGCCGCTTCGGCTTCGGCGGCTGCGTCCGCAGCGGCGTTCGCGTTCTTCTTGCCTCCCAGCAACGGCGGCAGACCCTTCGCCGCGCGGCGCTCCTCCAGTGCCTTGGCGGCAGGGGAACCCGGGGTGGGCATACGGCGGATGACGAAGAACTGCTGGCCCATGGTCCAGAGGTTGGTGGTGGTCCAGTAGATGAGGACACCGATCGGGAAGTTGATGCCACCGATGCCGAACACGAGCGGCAGGATGTAGAGCATCATCTTCTGCTGGCGCATGAAGGGGCTGGCCATGGCCTCTTCGGACATGTTCTTGGCCATGATCTGCTTCTGCGTGATGAACTGCGAAGCAGTCATGGCGAGGATCATGATGATCGACAGAGTCCAGACGGCCACTTCGGTGCCCGGAACACCACCGTGCAGCAGCGATGCCGACAGGGGTGCGCCAAAGATGCTCGACTGGTCGAACTGCACAACCTGCTCATGGCTCAGGGCACCAATGCCCTCACCGGCGTTCTTCGCTGTCGATATACCGGACAGCACCTGGAACAGCGCAAAGAAGAACGGCATCTGGATCAGCATGGGCAAACAGGCCGAGAACGGATTGGTGCCGTGCTTCTTGTAGAGCGCCATCTGCTCCTGCGCCATGGCCTGGCGGGAGAGCTGGTCAGTCTTGCCCTTGTACTTGGTCTGCAGCTTTTTCAGGTCCGGCTGCAGCAACTGCATTCCGCGCTGGGCCTTGATCTGCTTGACGAAAACGGGAATCAGGGCGGCACGGATCACCAGCACGAGGCCGATGATAGACAACGTCCATGTCCAGCCGTTGGCGGCAGGCAGGCCGATGAAGCTCAGTCCGTCGTGGAAGCCAACCATGATGATTGACACCAACCACTTGAACGGAAACATGATTGTTCCAAAGAAGTCCATACGATATCCCTATTCGTTAGGCCGCAGAGCGGCCTTCTTCATCAGCCTGAGCAGCCAGAAACTGGTCCGGGTTGTTCAGTACAACAATTGTGGGCGTCAGGCCATCAGGCCAGTGACGATGGCCGGCGGGGACGTGATCCACTCCACCGGCATTCCAGGGGTGACATTTGGCGAGCCTTTTGGCTGCGAGCCAGGTCCCCTTCACGGCGCCGTGCACCGTCACTGCTTCCAAGGCATAGGCCGAGCAGGAGGGGAAGAAACGGCAAACCTGGCCGTACAGGGGCGAGACCACCTTGCGGTACGCCTTCAGCAAAAGAATGAGGATATTGCGGGGCAGGTCCCAAAGGAACGTGCCAACCACCGCCGGCAGATTCCTTCGCGGAACCTTGCCGGAGGGGTCGCTTGAGGAAGGAACGACGGCGGTGCTGATGTCATGCACGCGGTGTCCCTTCCGTAGTGGTGCCGTTGTGTTTCGGCGAGGCCATGAGTGGAGCTGAGCCACTCAGTCGCTTCGTCGTCACTGCCAATGCGGCGTTGTAGTCCGACAGCAGTTGCTCCCAGCTGGCAGATGCAGCTGCGGGCAATGCCCGGACTACGACCGCCAGGCCTGTTCCATGCGTGTGCAAGGAAAGTGCGCCTGCTTCTCTCAGTCTCCTCTTAACGAGGTTCCTGGTCACGGCGTTCCCGACGGCTTTGGAGACAATGAAGCCGATTCGACTCGGCTCCCCGGCTCCGATAGGAGCCGTATATAACACTAAGTTCCGGCGTCCATTGCGGACGCCGGAACGTACAGTTGTTGAAAAGTCGGTAGACGTCCGCAGACGGTTAGGGGTGGCTAGCACCGTCGAACCCGCAAAAAGACCCTGACCGACAAGTCAGTTATTTACGCCGACAGTTCGACGCGGCCCTTGCCGCGACGGGCAGCCAGGATGGCGCGGCCGGCACGGGTGCGCATACGAAGGCGGAAGCCGTGCTTCTTGGCCCGACGGCGGTTATTCGGCTGAAAAGTCCGCTTGCTCACGTTAGTTACTCCAGTGGATCAAAGGTGCGCCCACCCGATCAAAAAAGGGGAAGAACTGGCCGACGCTAAGTTTTGTATGTGCCTGCCGCCGTTGCCTTCCGCACGGTGAACGTACGGAGTTACAACTGATCTCAAAAGCGGACACAAAGGACTTCACAACGTTAGGGCAAAAAGGCACCCTCAGTCAAACTGGGAGCTTGCCGCGGGGCTATCCACAGCTGTGCCCAACCAGTGTTCCCAGCCTGTGGATGAAGTGGCTCACAGGCCGCAATCGGGAACAACAACGGTGTAATTATCCACAGGCAACTTCCCAGCTATCTTCTAGCGATTCGATCCCCTAGAGTGGCTCAGTAGCCCATTGTCCACCCGCTGTGTATAACTCTGTGGATTACCGCCCAGAACAGCGCCGCCGGAGAGTGACTCTGGCTGCCAGCAACGCCGGCAAGCAAGTATTTAGGAACTGATTGATGACAGTAGACGAAGCCAACCACGCCAACACTGTCGGAAGTTCCTGGCGCAGGGTGCTGAGCCTTCTGGAGCAGGACGACCGGGTTACACCCCGCCAGCGCGGTTTCGTCATCCTCGCCCAAGCACAGGGCCTCATCGGTTCAACACTGTTGGTAGCTGTTCCCAACGAACTCACCCGCGAAGTCCTGCAGACCCAGGTCAAGGACGCTCTCGACGATGCCCTCCGGAACGTCTTCTCGGATGACATCCGGTGCGCGATCGACGTCGACACCGATCTGGTGCCCGTCCATGCAGAGCCCGAACCCGCCGTCGAACTTTCCGCGGTACCAGACTTTGCCGAGCCGAAGCCGCAGCCCACACCGCCGAGCACATCGCATGAGTTCGGCCGCCTGAACCCGAAGTACATTTTCGACACCTTCGTGATCGGCTCCTCCAACCGCTTCGCTCACGCAGCCGCAGTGGCGGTGGCCGAAGCTCCGGCCAAGGCGTACAACCCGCTGTTCATCTACGGCGACTCAGGGCTGGGCAAGACGCACCTGTTGCACGCGATCGGGCACTACGCCCGCCGGCTCTACAGCGGTATCCGCGTCCGCTACGTCAACTCCGAAGAGTTCACGAACGATTTCATCAACTCGATCCGGGACGATGAAGGCACCAGCTTCAAGACGACGTACCGCAACGTTGATGTCCTGCTGATCGACGACATCCAGTTCCTGGCAGGCAAGGACCGTACGCAGGAAGAGTTCTTCCACACCTTCAACGCCCTGCACAATGCCAACAAGCAGGTTGTCATTACGTCCGACCAGCCGCCCAAGATGCTGGCAGGCTTCGAGGACCGCATGACTTCACGCTTCGAGTGGGGCCTGCTGACGGACATCCAGCCGCCCGAACTTGAAACCCGCATCGCGATCCTCCGCAAGAAGGGCCTTAGCGAAGGGCTCTCCGCCCCGGACGACGCGCTGGAGTACATCGCGTCCAAGATCTCCAGCAACATCCGTGAGCTCGAGGGCGCGCTGATCCGTGTCACGGCGTTCGCAAGCCTCAACCGCCAGCCCGTGGATGTGGCCCTTGCGGAGATGGTCCTGAAGGACCTCATCACTGACGACGGCGCCCAGGAGATCACGGCGAAGCAGATCCTGGACCAGACCGCTGACTACTTCAAGCTCAGCATGGAAGAGCTTTGCAGCAAGTCCCGCACCCGCACGCTGGTGACCGCCCGGCAGATCGCCATGTACCTCTGCCGCGAGCTGACGGACATGTCGCTGCCCAAGATCGGCCAGGAGCTCGGAGGCCGGGACCACACCACGGTCATTCACGCAGACCGAAAGATCCGCGAGCTGATGGCAGAGCGTCGTGTGATTTACAACCAGGTCACTGAGCTGACCAACCGCATCAAGCAGCAGCAACGCGACTCCTGAAATCCACATCCCGCCCGCCACTACATACCTTATTAACAGGTGCATGTGGATAACCCTGTGGATACTTAAGGGGACAAGCGTGGTTAATGGGCTTAAAACCCTTAAGCCGTCTGTGGATCGTTAAAAACGGCCCTGGGAGTTGTCCCCATCCACACCCTGTTTAAAACCCAGTTAACGCACAATCCGTGAACAGGGCTTAACCGCGGAACTCCGCGGCGAGATCGAGTTATCCACAGTTTCCACAGCAGTTATTAACACTACGAATCCCAAAAAATTGAAATCCCTCAAATAACAATCTCTTTCTGCCACCCACCGAGCTGCGGCCAAGGCCTGGCCCGAGGCCAGCCTGCGGCTGTCCACATAGGAGGGGCCGGGCCGCTGGGGATGGGTTAATCGCGGATCTTCCGGCTAAGCTGTCAGCAGCGCTCCCATCCCTGGGTCTGTTTTGTAGTTCGTTGAGTGCGAACCATGCAGGTTCCGATGCTGGATCGTGCAGATTTGGTGGATTCCAAGCTGGAATCCGCAGCTATACATGGCAGCAGCAATGAAAGGCGGCACCCTTCCGTGAAGTTCAGAGTCGACCGCGACGTCCTGGCAGAAGCCGTTACGTGGACCGCGCGGTCGTTGTCTCCGCGGCCGCCCGTACCGGTACTTTCCGGTCTCCTCCTCAAGGCCGAGGCAGGAACCGTCAGCCTCTCGAGCTTTGACTACGAGACCTCGGCACGCTTGGAAATCCCGGCGGATATTGCCACTGAGGGAACCATCCTGGTCTCCGGCCGCCTCCTTGCTGATATTTGCCGCAGCCTTCCCTCGGCTCCTGTGGAGGTGGAGACCGATGGCAGCAAAGTCACACTCACGTGCCGTCGAAGCAGCTTCCACCTGGCAACCATGCCTGAGGGCGAGTACCCGGCACTTCCCGCACTTCCGGCCATCAGTGGAACGTTGCCGGGTGACGCCTTCGCCCAAGCTGTGTCCCAGGTGATCATCGCGGCCAGCAAGGACGACACCTTGCCGATCCTCACCGGTGTCCGCATGGAGATCGAGGATGACCTGATCACCCTCCTGGCCACGGACCGGTACCGCCTCGCCATGCGCGAAGTACCGTGGAAACCGGTCACTCCCGGCATTTCCACCAGCGCACTGGTGAAGTCCAAGACCCTGAACGAAGTTGCCAAGACTCTGGGTGGCAGCGGCGACATCAACCTCGCCCTCGCCGACGATGACAGCCGCCTCATAGGCTTCGAAAGTGGCGGCCGCACCACCACTTCGCTGCTGGTGGACGGCGATTACCCCAAGATCCGATCACTTTTCCCGGATTCCACGCCCATCCATGCAACGGTTCAGACGCAGGAACTTGTGGAAGCCGTGCGCCGTGTCTCCCTCGTCGCAGAACGAAATACACCCGTCCGCCTGGCCTTCACGCAAGGCTTGCTGAACCTGGACGCCGGCACCGGCGAAGACGCCCAGGCATCCGAAGAACTCGAGGCGCAACTCTCGGGTGAAGACATCACTGTGGCCTTCAACCCGCACTATCTCGTTGAAGGCTTGAGTGTTATCGAGACCAAGTACGTTCGGTTCTCCTTCACCACTGCGCCCAAGCCGGCCATGATCACGGCCCAGGCGGAAGCAGACGGCGACGACCAGGACGACTACCGCTACCTCGTGATGCCGGTCCGCCTGCCCAACTAGCCGGCAGCTGCGCCGCCCACAACCTCCATACGCTTTCGCAGAAAAGAGTTCATGCTGTGCACATCGGACTGATCGGCCTTGGGAAAATGGGTTTCAACATGCGGGAACGCATGCGGAACGGAGGCATCCAGGTTACGGGCTTCGATCGCAACCCGGACATCACTGACGTTGCCTCTGTGGACGAGCTGATCGCTGCCCTGCCCACTCCGCGGCTCGTCTGGGTCATGGTTCCGTCGGGCGCCATCACGGACGCTGTGGTGACGGAACTCGGTGAAAAACTCAGTGCCGGAGACCTTGTGATCGACGGTGGAAACTCGCGTTTCACGGAGGACCAGAAGCACGCTGCGGCGTTGACCGAAATGGGCATCCGCTTTGCCGACTGTGGCGTTTCCGGCGGTGTTTGGGGCCTGGAGAACGGCTATGGCCTCATGGCCGGCGGCGCAGACGAAGACATCGAACTGGCCATGCCGGTCTTCGATGCCCTGCGTCCCGAAGGCGATCGCGCCGACAGCTTTGTCCACGTTGGCGGCGTTGGCGCAGGTCACTACGCCAAAATGGTACACAACGGCATCGAGTACGGCCTCATGCAGGCATACGCAGAGGGATACGAGCTCCTGGCTGCCAAGGACATCGTGAAAGATCTTCCTGGCACTTTCCGTGCCTGGCAAAAGGGAACTGTTGTCCGCTCCTGGCTCCTGGACCTCATGGTCAAGGCACTCGACGAAGATCCAGGCCTGGCCTCGATCGACGATTATGTGGAGGATTCCGGTGAGGGCCGCTGGACTGTGGAGGAGGCAATCGCCAATGCCGTGCCGGCACCGGCGATTACTGCTGCCCTCTTTGCCCGGTTTGCCTCACGTGAAGACAACTCGCCCGCCATGAAGATGGTTTCCGCATTGCGTCACCAGTTCGGCGGTCACGCCACCCGTCCGGCCAACTAGGCCGCAGGAGTCCAGCAAACGGCGTGTACCTCGAACATCTCTCCCTGACGGATTTCCGCAGCTATGCCCAGGTGGACCTCAAACTAGGGCCCGGAGTCACGGTCCTGGTGGGTTCCAACGGCATCGGCAAGACCAACCTCATGGAAGCAATCGGGTACCTGGCCACGCTGAGTTCCCATCGGGTCAGCACGGATGCGCCATTGCTGCGGTTCGGCACGGAACGCGCCATGATCCGTGCCAAATTGGTGCGCGGTGAGCAGTCCACCGTCATTGAGTTGGAAATCAACGCGGGACGGGCCAACCGTGGACGCATCAACCGTGGCAATCCGGTCCGCGCCAGGGACATCCTGGGCATTTGCCAGACTGTCCTTTTTGCCCCTGAAGACCTGGCCTTGGTCAAGGGGGATCCTTCAAACCGCCGGCGGTTCCTCGACGAACTCCTGGTGAGCCTGATTCCGCGCCACGCGGCCACCCGAAGCGACTATGACCGCGTCTTGAAGCAGCGCAACGCCTTGCTGAAATCCGCCCGGTCCGGCAAATTCACTTCCGGCCACGAAGCAACCCTTGATGTGTGGGATCAGCACATGGCCCGGGCCGGTGCCGAACTGTTGCATGCACGGCTGGAACTCGTGGACCGCTTGAATCCACACCTCAACAGTGCGTACGCGCAACTCACAGATGGTTCCAAGGATGCGGGCGCTGTTTACCGATCAACCATTCAGGGAGTACTCGACGACGACGGCGGCCCGCAAGATGGCGGAACGGAAGCAACGCCGTCGGTTGAGGACCTCCGTCTGCTGTCCGTGGATGAACTCACCGACCGCTATGTCCAGGCTTTTGCAGCGTCACGGAAAAAGGAGCTGGAACGGGGTATTTCCTTGGTTGGCCCGCACCGCGACGAACTGGAGTTGGTGCTCGGGCAAGCACCCGCGAAAGGCTATGCCTCCCATGGCGAAACGTGGTCCATGTGCTTGTCCCTGCGGTTGGCCTCGTACTACGTCATGCTGGATGATGCCCGCACCGGAGGTACCGCGCCGATCCTGATCCTGGACGACGTTTTCGCTGAACTCGATGTCCAGCGGCGGCGTAAACTGGCTGCAATAGTGGCCGGTGCCGAGCAGGTGCTGGTGACTGCCGCCGTCGTTGCCGACATCCCTGAGGAGCTGGCCGGACGGCGCGTAACCGTTGTTCCGGGAGGCATCGATGGCGAAGGATAGCCGCGAGGGACTTCAACCTGGCCGGGATCCGGACGAAATTGATGCTGCCCAAGCGGCACTGAACCGTATGCGCGAGGCAGCAGCTGCCCGCGGCGAAGTACGACAACGTGCACCCCGCCCCGGAACAGCCCCGAAGCGCAAGGGCCTGCGGGATACCAGGGGCTTCACGCAGTTTCACGGCAGCGGCCGGGACCCTCTTGGCCTCGGCAAAGTTGTTGGACGCCTGGTGGCTGAGCGTGGATGGACCTCGCCTGTGGCGGTTGGATCAGTCATGGCGGAATGGGAAACCTTGGTCGGTCCGGACATTTCTGCCCACTGCACGCCGGAGAGTTTCACTGACACCACGTTGCATGTGCGCTGCGACTCAACAGCGTGGGCCACTCAGTTGAGGTTGTTGAGCACAAGCCTCCTGGAGATGTTCCGCAACGAACTGGGCGAAGGCGTGGTGACCAGCATTCAGGTACTTGGCCCGTCGGCACCGAGCTGGCGCAAAGGTGGCCGCAGCGTGAACGGTCGCGGTCCGAGGGACACGTACGGCTAAACGGCGTGCAGGGCGATTCAACGCCCCTGAGTCGTATGGACCCCCATCGGGACCACCGCAGGGCCATTGCAGATAGGGCCAGCGGCCTCCCACGGGTATATTCAGCTCTCGGCTGCCCCTGTATTTGCAAGGATTCGCGCGTATCCACGATAGAATTGGTGTAGATCACTGAGCGCCGGTGAAACGTCGTCCAGGTCCTGAATCCACTCGCGTGGCATCGGTGGCCCCTTCGTCGGAGTAATCGGCGCAATCAGTCACGTGCCCGTTGGCGGCCGCGGTTCGCCGCGGACAGCACCGGGAACGGCCGACATCGAGTACAGAGGAGTCGAAAGCGCCTGTGGCTAACGACAATGCAGAGACCTTGGCAGTAGAGCCCGCAGAGGAGACTGTTCCCAAGCCTGACACGCCTTCCGAGGCGCCCAGGGAGTACGGTGCCAGCGATATCACCGTGCTGGAGGGCCTCGAAGCCGTGCGCAAACGCCCCGGCATGTACATCGGTTCCACCGGTCCCCGCGGTTTGCACCACCTGGTCTATGAAGTGGTGGACAACTCTGTTGACGAGGCCCTGGCCGGCTACTGCAGTCACATCGAAGTCACGCTGCGTGCCGATGGCGGTGTCCGGGTTGTTGACGATGGCCGTGGCATTCCCGTGGACATCCACCCGACCGAAGGCAAGCCCACGGTCGAAGTGGTCATGACCATCCTGCACGCTGGCGGCAAGTTCGGCGGCGGCGGTTACGCGGTCTCCGGCGGCCTGCACGGTGTGGGTATCTCCGTGGTCAACGCTTTGTCCCGACGCGTGGACACGGAAGTTCGGCGCCAGGGTCACGTTTGGCGTATGACATTCGCCGACGGCGGCAAGCCCCAGGGCGAACTGGTCCAGGGCGAGGCCACTGACGTTACCGGGACGTCCCAGACGTTCTACCCGGACGGAACCATCTTCGAGTCCACCGAATTCGATTTCGAGACGCTCCGCGCGCGATTCCAGCAGATGGCCTTCCTCAACAAGGGCCTGCGGATCACGTTGACCGATGAACGTCCCGCTGCGCGGGACGGCGAGGAAGATCTTGACCTGGATGCCGTGGCCACCGAAGGTGAGGTCGCTGCGGAGCACCGCACGGTCGTCTACCAGTACGACGACGGTTTGCTGGACTACGTCAAGCACTTGAACTCGAGCAAGAAGGTTGAGATCGTCCATGAGGACGTCATCGCTTTCGAAACCGAGGACACCGAGCGGCACATCGCCGTCGAGGTCGCCATGCAGTGGACTACCGCCTATTCGGAAAGCGTTCACACTTACGCGAACACCATCAACACCCACGAGGGCGGAACCCACGAAGAGGGCTTCCGCGCCGCGATGACCTCGCTGATCAACCGCTATGCGCGCGAGAAGACCATCATCAAGGAAAAGGAAGACAACCTCACTGGTGATGACATCCGTGAGGGCTTGACGGCGGTTATTTCCGTCAAGCTTGCCGAGCCGCAGTTTGAAGGCCAGACCAAGACCAAACTGGGCAACTCCGAGGTCAAGGGCTTCGTCCAGCGCGTCGTTACCGATCAGCTCGGAGACTGGCTGGAACGCAACCCCGGCCCCGCCCGCGACGTCATCCGCAAGGCTATTTCAGCTGCCCAGGCGCGTATGGCAGCCCGGAAGGCGCGCGACAATGCCCGCCGGAAGAGCCCGCTCGAGTCCTTCGGCATGCCAGGCAAGCTGTCCGACTGCTCATCCAAGGATCCTTCGCGTTGCGAGGTCTACCTCGTGGAGGGTGACTCGGCAGGCGGTTCGGCCAAGCGCGGCCGCAACCCGGAAACCCAGGCCATCCTGCCTCTGCGAGGCAAGATCCTGAATGTGGAGCGTGCCCGCCTGGATAAGGCCCTCGGCAACACCGAAGTCCAGTCCATGATCACGGCCTTCGGTACTGGCATTGGCGAGGACTTCGACATTTCAAAGCTCCGTTATCACAAGATCGTGCTGATGGCCGATGCCGACGTTGATGGCCAGCACATCACCACCCTGCTGATGACCCTGCTGTTCCGCTACATGCGCCCGCTCATCGAGAACGGCTACGTTTACCTGGCGCAGCCGCCGCTGTACCGGATCAAGTGGTCCAACGCCGCGCACGATTACGTGTACAGCGACCGCGAACGCGATGAAACCATCCGTAAGGGTGCCGCCATGAACAAGCGCCTGCCCAAGGACAACGGCATCCAGCGCTACAAGGGCCTCGGCGAGATGGATTACACCGAGCTGTGGGACACCACCATGGACCCGGACCGCCGCACGCTGTTGCAGGTCACCATGGATGACGCACTGGCCGCCGACCAGACTTTCTCCGTGTTGATGGGAGAAGACGTCGAATCCCGCCGAAACTTCATTCAGCAGAACGCCAAGGACGTCAGGTTCCTCGATATCTAGGGGCCCAACAGGGCAACTGAATATTCTTGAACTGACATATACCTGAAACGGAAATCTTAGATTATGAGTGACGAAACTCCTGAAGTCCCGGCGGAATCGAACGCCGACGACGTCGTCCTTGAGGGCGATGTGCTGACCGACCGCGTGGAGCAAGTAGACCTGCAGACGGAAATGCAGCGGTCCTACTTGGATTACGCCATGGCCGTCATTGTTGGCCGTGCCCTTCCGGATGTCCGTGACGGTCTCAAGCCGGTCCACCGCCGCGTTTTGTACGCAATGTTCGACGGCGGCTACCGCCCCGATCGCTCCTTCAACAAGTGCGCCCGCGTTGTGGGCGACGTCATGGGTACCTATCACCCGCACGGCGACATGGCCATCTACGATGCCCTGGTTCGCCTGATCCAGGACTGGACCATGCGTTACCCGCTGGCACTGGGCCAGGGCAACTTCGGTTCGCCGGGCAACGACGGCGCTGCTGCACCGCGTTACACCGAAACCAAGATGGCGCAGCTGGCCATGGAAATGGTCCGGGACATCGACGAAGAAACCGTCGACTTCCAGGACAACTACGACGGCAAGAACCAGGAACCCACCATCCTGCCGGCGCGTTTCCCCAACCTGCTGGTCAACGGATCCTCGGGTATCGCCGTCGGCATGGCCACCAACATTCCGCCGCACAACCTTCGCGAGGTGGCTGAGGGCGTTCAGTGGGCGCTCGACAACCCCACGGCCACGCGCGAGGAACTGCTTGAGGCATTGCTGCTGCGCATCAAGGGACCCGATTTCCCCACAGGCGCCACCATCCTGGGCCACAAGGGCATCGAAGACGCTTACCGCACGGGCCGTGGTTCCATCACCATGCGGGCCGTGGTCAACGTTGAGGAACTCCAGGGCCGTACCTGCCTGGTGGTCACCGAGCTCCCGTACCAGGCAAACCCGGATAACCTGGCCATCAAGATCGCCGAACTGGTCAAGGACGGCAAGATCCAGGGCATCGCCGACCTCCGCGATGAGACTTCCGGCCGTACTGGCCAGCGCCTGGTCATCGTGCTCAAGCGCGATGCCGTGGCCAAGGTGGTCCTGAACAACCTCTACAAACACACGCAGCTGCAGGACAACTTCTCGGCGAACATGCTGGCAATTGTCGACGGCGTTCCCCGCACCTTGAGCCTGGACGCCTTCATCCGCCACTGGGTGACGCACCAGATGGACGTCATTGCACGCCGGACCCGCTACCGCCTGCGCAAGGCTGAGGAAGAAGCGCACATCCTGCGTGCGCTCCTTAAGGCTTTGGACATGCTGGACGAGGTTATCGCCCTCATCCGTGCGTCCAACACCACCGAAGCTGCCCGCGAAGGCCTCATGGAACTCCTGGAGATCGATGAACTCCAGGCCCGGGCCATCCTGGACATGCAGTTGCGCCGCCTGGCTGCCCTGGAACGCCAGAAGATCCAGGACCGCCATTCCGAGCTCGAGGCCATGATCCAGGAGTTCAACGCGATCCTGGCTTCCGAGGAACGCCAACGCCAGATCATCAGCGAGGAATTGGCCGAGATCGTGGCCAAGCACGGCGATGACCGCCGGACCCACATCCTCATGGGCTTCGACGGCGACATGTCGATGGAAGACCTGATTCCCGAAGAAGAAATGGTGGTCACGATCACCCGCGGCGGATACGTCAAGCGGACCCGGAGTGACAACTACCGCTCGCAGCAGCGCGGCGGCAAGGGCATCAAGGGTGCCCAGCTGCGCGGCGACGACGTTGTGGAGCACTTCTTTGTAACCACCACGCACCACTGGTTGTTGTTCTTCACCAACCTGGGCCGCGTGTACCGTGCCAAGGCCTACGAACTGGCCGAAGCCGGACGCGATGCCAAGGGCCAGCACGTTGCCAACCTCCTGGCATTCCAGCCCGATGAACACATCGCCCAGGTCCTGGACCTGCGGGATTACCAGCAGGCCCCCTACTTGGTATTGGCCACCAAGAACGGTCTGGTCAAGAAGACGCGGTTGGAGGACTACGACACCAACCGCACCGCCGGCGTGATCGCCATCAACCTGCGTGACGAGGATGAGCTTGTCTCGGCCCAGCTGGTGAGCGAAACCGATGATCTCCTTCTGGTTTCACGCAAGGGCCAGTCCATCCGCTTCACGGCCACCGATGATGCCTTGCGTCCCATGGGCCGTGCTACGTCCGGCGTGACCGGTATGAAGTTCCGTGAAGACGACGAACTGCTGGCCGCCGACGTGGTCCAGGACGGCTCGTTCGTCTTCGTGGTGACCGAAGGCGGCTATGCCAAGCGGACCGCGGTGGACGAATACCGCCTGCAAGGACGTGGTGGCCTGGGTATCAAGGTAGCCAAGCTCGCAGAAGACCGCGGGGACCTCGTGGGCGCCTTGATCGTGCAGGAAGAGGACGAAGTCCTGGTAGTCATGGAAGGCGGCAAGGTGGTCCGGTCCGCCGTCGCCGGCGTTCCTGCCAAGGGCCGCGACACCATGGGAGTCATCTTCGCCAAGCCGGACAAGAATGACCGCATTATCGAGGTTGCGCGCAACAGCGAACGCGGTCTGGAAGCCGAAGAATCCGAGGACGGCCTCGACGATGACGTAACGTTGGCTGCAAACGATGGCGCCGTTGAGGCGGCCGTGGCGGCCGAAACGGAAAACGACGCAGACCCGGAAAACGAAACGGGCGCGGAGCTGAACGAAGACAACACCGGAGGTAACGAGTGAGTAATTCCGACTCATATCCCAAGCCGAGCACAGGTGTCCCCGGCGGACTCCGGCAGCCCTCGGGCAGCACGCAGGCAGGCACGCCTGCACGGCCCCAACAGCGTCCTGGAGCCGGTTCCGCCGGTGCCGGTGCGCCAGGAGCCCGTCCGGCGACCGGCACGAAT
Organism: Paenarthrobacter sp. NPDC056912; assembly: GCF_042786555.1. Classification (NCBI taxonomy): domain Bacteria; kingdom Bacillati; phylum Actinomycetota; class Actinomycetes; order Micrococcales; family Micrococcaceae; genus Paenarthrobacter; species Paenarthrobacter sp. NPDC056912. The sequence continues at coordinate 126,388 of NZ_JBHUCD010000006.1, read as the reverse complement.
TCCGCGCAGCGACCCGCTGGCGCTCCAGGCCAGCGTCCTGCCCCAGCAGGCCAGCGTCCCGCAGGAGCGCCCGGACAGCGACCGGCGCAGCCCGGCCAGCGTCCCAACGGCGCACCCGCCCAGCGACCCGCCCAGGGCGGCCCCGGCCTGGTGAAGCCGGCACCCAAGGCCAAGGTGCGCCGCGCGCGACTTCTCGTCAGCAAGGTGGACCCGTGGTCGGTGCTGAAGATGGCGTTCCTGCTGTCTGTCGCGCTGGGCATCGTCACGGTGGTTGCGGCGATCGTGCTGTGGACCGTACTGGACCTCACAGGCATCTTCAACCAGGTGGATAGCCTCCTGGGCACCCTGGCGGGATCCGAGGGCGGTGGATTCGAGCTGAAGAAGATTGCTTCGCTTGGCCAGGTCGCCTCCTTCGCCACCATCATCGCCGTGGTGAACGTGGTCCTGCTGACTGCCTTGTCCATGCTCTCTGCCGTCCTTTATAACATTTCCGCAACGTTGGTTGGCGGCATCGGCGTGACATTGACGGACGACTAACAAAAAACCGCGGAAATTCGCCGAAATAGGCGGAAATCCTTGGTGAAAATGCCTCGATTTGAGATCGGGCCGGGATGTGCTGTACAGTCATATCTCGGCCCGATGAGGCATCGGGGCGTATAGCTCAGGCGGTTAGAGCGCTTCGCTGATAACGAAGAGGTCCCAGGTTCAAGTCCTGGTACGCCCACGGAACCTACAAGGTTCAGGTAACACTGAATCAGAATGAGGTGCTTGTGAAGAAGTTGCTTGTAGTTGTAGCAGCGGCAGTCGCAGGTGTCCTGGTCTATAAAAAGGCCCAGGAATCCGAAGCCCGGAAAGCAGTTTGGAGCGAGTCAACCGACAAGGTCGATTAGCTACAAAGCCCGGTGCGAATTGGTAATTACCAGTCCGGACATGGGGTATGATTGACGGGTTGCTTCTTATGGGGGCATGGCGCAATTGGTAGCGCACCTGCTTTGCAAGCAGGGGGTTCGGGGTTCGAGTCCCCGTGCCTCCACCATAAGAAAAGTCCCGGTCAGAAATGACCGGGACTTTTGCTTTTAACGCTTCCGCTCAGCCTGCTTAGCTGGGCCTGGCCCACCACACTAAGGTTGTTCCGTGAACCTTCTCGTTGCCGCCCTTGGTGTCCTGGGCGTTGCCTCTTCCGGCCCGCTGATAGCCGGCACGCTCGGAGCGACGTCGGTGACGGCGCTGGCTATCGCATTCTGGCGCAACGCGATTGGGGCCGTGGTGATGGCCGTCCCCGTTGCCATTCGGGCGCCGAAGCAGTTTGGGAGGATCACGCGGCGCGAATTCGGCTGGTCCGCTGTAGCCGCAGTAGCGCTGGCTTTCCACTTCGCCTGTTTCATCACAGCCCTGCAACTCACGTCCGTGGCTGCTGCCACGGCCTTGGTATGCCTGCAGTCCGGGTGGATAGCGGTATTCCAGTTGTTCAGGGGTACGCGGCACCGCTGGCCGGTTCTGCTGGGCCTGGGAATCGCCTTCGGCGGCGTTGTGGCCATCACCGGGTTCAACATGGGCACTTCCCCCCAATCGCTCCTGGGTGACCTCCTGGCCCTTGCTGGCGGGGCCCTGGCCGGGCTGTACACCCTCGCTGGCGGCAAGGCCCGCCAAACGATGGGAACAGGAACCTACACCACTCTTTGCTACGGCATGTGTGCAGGGATCGTGGCCGTGATGGCTTTGTTCAGTGGCCAGCCCCTGACAGGGTTCGACGCCGGAGGCTGGCTTGGCATCATTGCCATCACCGTTTGCGCGCAACTGGTTGGGCACACGGCCTTCAACCACCTGCTCGCAACGATGAGCCCGTTGCTGGTGTCGATGATTATCTTGTTGGAGATCCCGGGTGCCGCTCTGCTGGCTGCCGTATTCCTGAACGAAACGCTGCCGGCCGGCACTTATGCGGGACTGGCGCTGATTCTGGCCGGGCTGGCAGTTGTGGTTTCCGGGCAACGGAGGGGCCGCACTGAAGCAGACCGGCGCGAAGTGGAGCTGGGCACCGACTGACGTTCCGGCGTCGCGCGGTTAGAGCCCGCCTCGGCGGACGCCCTGGGCCGAATTGGCTGTGTGGATGGCTCGCAGCAGCTTGGCCGGGAAGTAGACCGAGAAGAACACCACCATGGGTGCCTTAAGCGCCATCTTCTTGACGTTGTGCGCCTTGTAGGTCCGGTCAAAGCGCTGGACGTAGTAGCGATAGTCGCGCGGTGAGTCCTCAAGGCGGCGGGCCGACATCCCGGAGACCATCTGGGGCAGGTACTGGACTTTGAGGTCGTGCTCGAAGAGGTGCAGCGAGAGATCGATATCCTCGTGCATCTCGTCCTTCTCGTCCAAGCAGGTTTCATCGCGGATGGCCTCCCAGGCGGTCCGGCGAAGGGCCATGTTGGAGCCGAAGAGGAAGTGGTACTGGTGTTTGGCCAGGCGGAGCATGAGTTGGCGCATCTTGTCGTCCGCTTTGAGCCCAAAGCGCCGCATGGGCATGTCGTAATAAACCACGGGGCCGGTGGCGGCCTCGACGGAGGCATCCATGAACGCCTTTTGGACCTGTTCAACCCAATCCGGTTCCAGGACCGAGTCCGCGTCGATGCGGCCCAGCACGTCTCCGGTGGCGTGGTTAAGCCCGAAGTTACGGGTGGGGATCAGGCCTTGGGCGGCGTCCTGCCGCAAAAGAATGATGGGACTTTCCGGGTATTCCTGCTGCATCTGCCGCACGATTTTGGCCGTGCGATCGGTGGACAGGTTATCCACCACGATGATTTCCTCAGCGGGCACGGACTGGTAAATGGCGGCAATGAGGCACTGGCGAATGACGCTTTCCTCGTTGTACGCCGGGATGACGATGGAAACGCCCGGAGGTTCCGGACCGTCCTTGAGGGCACCCGCAAAGGGTCTATCGGCTGACATCACCTCAAATCTAACACCCGGGGCCTCGCCCCCGACGGAGGCTCTGGTTACAAGCCGGCAAACACTGAAGGGACCCCGGCAATGCCGGGATCCCTTCAGTTGATGCTTGCTTCACCGTGCTGTTGAAGCCCGGTGTCGCGTGAGTCAGTTCTGCTAACCCTTGGAACCGGGCTCCGAACCTTCGGTGTCCTTATGCAGGCTGGCAGCGATGTTCTTGACTGCCGTCTTTGCGTCGGTTGCCACCTTGGTGGTGGATTCCTCAACGTCCTTCAGCGCGTCCTTGGTTGCCTGCTCGGCTTCGGCCACGGCCTCATCGGGAGTGCTGGATTCCGTTGCGGCCGCGGTGGCCGACGATGCAGCGTCCGCGGGAGCGGGAGCCGGCGTGGGTGCCGGGGTAACCGGCGCGGGAGTCTTCCAAGGATCCTCAACGGGCCTGGACGCCTTCCAAGCTGCAACACCCGCAGCAGCGGCGGCGGCGATGACCGTAACGATCAGCCAGCCGCGCTTCTTGGGCTTCGGTTCCTTGCCCAGCTTGGTGGAGACAGCCTTGGTGGCTTCGTCGGCGACTGCCTTGATCTGCTTGCCAGTGGCCTGTGCCTGCTCCTGGACGCTGTGCACCACGCCTGAATCAACAAGCTTCTGGGCTACGGCATCAACCTGGGCCGGGGCGTTTTCAAGGACGTGGTGGACAACTTCGGAAGCCTGGCCCAGTTGGTCGGACAGCTTGGGCAGGTATTCATCCACCACTTTGTCCCGTGCGTGGCCGAGGGCCGGGGTGGCCTTGTTCAGCGCTTCCTGGATCTTGGGGGTTGCGTCCTCTACGGCGTCGTGGATCTTCGGCGCAAGATGCGCCAGACCATCCTGAATCCGCGGCGTAACAACTGCAACGCCGTCGGCGAGGTTGTGCGCAGCCGACTTCAGCCCCTCCTGGATCTTCGGGGAAGCGGTGTCAATGCCGTGCTGGATACGCGGAACAGCCCAATTGACGGCTGCTTCCACACGGGGCGCAGCCCAGTCGCGGGCGTTATCCACACCGACCGCAACGGATTGTTCAAGGTCGCGGGCAATACGGTCTGATTTCTTCACAACTACCTCCCGATACACATGCTCGTTTGTTGCTAGCCTACGTCGCTTAGGGAACACCGGCTATTCATCCGCCGTATTCACCCCGGATTTCACCGAGCGCGGAACCGGCTATACAGCAGCACCGGCGTTGACCCTGCATGAAAGAATGGGCCCATGACCATCGCAACCGCAAAAGCAACGATCCACACGACCCTCGGCGACATCAAGGTTGACCTCTTTGGCAACCATGCGCCCAAGACGGTCGCCAACTTCATTGGCTTGGCCACGGGCGAAAAGTCCTGGAACCACCCGGAAACCGGCGAAGACAAGACTGGGACGCCCCTCTACAACGGCACCATCTTCCACCGGATCATCAAAGATTTCATGATCCAGGGCGGCGATCCCCTGGGCCGTGGCGTTGGCGGACCGGGCTACCAGTTCGACGACGAAATCCACCCGGAACTGACTTTCAACGCTCCTTACAAGCTGGCAATGGCGAACGCCGGCGTCCAGATGGGCAAGGGCACCAACGGGTCACAGTTCTTCATCACCACCGTGAACACGGATTGGCTGTTCGGCAAGCACAGCATCTTCGGTGAAGTCACGGACGAGGAATCCCGCAAGGTTGTTGACGCGATCGAGGCCGTACGAACCGGCATGGGCGACCGTCCGGTTGAGGACGTCGCCATCAAGAGCATCGACATCGAACAGCTCTAGTCACGCGCTGATCCTGATCCCATGAGTTACGGAATTCCGTCGGCCGAGCCGTCCGCTGATATTCCGGTGTGCCCGAGGCACCCGGATAGGCCCTCCTATGTGCGGTGCCAGCGCTGTGGGCGCCCTGCGTGCCCCGAGTGCCAGCGGGCGGCCGCCGTCGGGTTCCAGTGCGTTGACTGCGTCAACGAACAAAAAAGTACGACGCCGGTTTACCGCTCCCCGTATGGCGGTGCCTTGGCAACGGGCCGGCCGGTAGTGACGTTCACGATCATCGGTCTGTGCGTACTGGTTTATGTCCTTGAGTGGGTGCTGCCCCGAGGTGTCGTATTTCAGAATTTCGCATTTGCCACGGCCGCCGTTGACGAGCCGTGGCGTATGGTTACGGCCGCTTTTCTTCATTCCCAGGATTTTCTGCTCCACATTGTCCTGAACATGTACACGTTGTGGATCTTCGGACAAGCCCTTGAGCCCTTGCTCGGGCGGATTCGATTCCTTGCCGTGTACCTGATCTCAGCCATTGGCGGGTCGGTGGGCTACCTCCTTCTGACGCCCATGGATTCAACCGTTGGTGTGGTGGGAGCCTCGGGAGCAATTTTTGGACTCTTCGGCGCCATGCTCGTGGTGCAGCGCCATCGAGGCGGCGAAACCAAGCAACTATGGGTCCTGATCGCCATCAATGGTGCAATCGGCTTCTTCGTACCGAGCATCGCCTGGCAGGCCCATCTGGGCGGTTTGATCACCGGTGGCCTCGCTGCTGCGGTCATCGCCTATGCTCCTCGGGGCAAGAACCAGGCCCTCCTCCAGGCGGGCGGGCTCGTCCTGGTGTTGGGCCTGTTGGCAGTAGTGACCTGGTTCCGCGTTACTGCTGGCTAGTCGCGGAATCAACAACGACCACAACGGGTTGCCGCAGAATCGTCTTGAGTTTTTCCGGCGCTGTCCGGCGCGGATCACTGAGATAGATCTCATGATGTTTTCCCGTCATCCTGAGTGATTGCGCCGGGATGAAGTTGTTGTGCAGTTCCTCCAGCACAGGCCCCTCATCGTCGTAGGGGCCCACATGGAGTGTTTGCACACTCAGTCCTTCATTGAGCGGTTCCAGGCGGAGGGCTTCAAGGGCCGGCGCGCCGCCCTTCCTGGCGATTGATTGCCGTGCCGTCTCCAAGTGTTCCTGGGTGATCCACTCGGGGATCATGTTCATTAACGTCCAGTCCCAGCGTGATTTGTCCCTGGTACTGGTGAACGACTCCATGTCAGAGGACCACCACAGGGCTTCAAGGGGCATCACCGCATAATCGCGCTCAAGTTCGTTTTTGCTGATGAACTTCAGGGCGTACGCCACGGGATACAGGGTGGTGAGGGCGTCTTTGTACTCCCGGGCCGTATTCGGGTCACCATGGCCGTCGATCATCAGATATTGCAGGGCAGGAACCGTCACGACATGGAACACGCCGCGCTTGGCCCTGTATGTTTCGAGCTGCTTCTTGAAGTCGACTTTCATGCCACTCCCCCTGCGTTGTGGATTAGGCCCACTGGATCTTGGTAGGTCGAACCCACCGCTTCCTATGTTATCCACAACCGTTATCCACACTGTGCGTAACTTACACGGGTGTAGTTAGCCAGTTGTGCCGTCCCAGTACTCGTGAGAGCGGTAGATATCCCCCGAAAGGCATGAATTTGTCCACATCTGTGGATAACTTTGTCCCCGCCCCCTGTTGTTTTGTGGACAAGTGGGGTCGTTTGCGAGGTTATGTGGACAAGCCTGTTAATGATGCTGTGGATGGCGCCCTATCAACAGGCTTATCAACAGTGTTAATAACTTACAAGCGTGTAGTTCAGGGCCACGGAAAGGCGTCTAGCGCCCGCCATTACAGGGATCCACGGTTTGAAACCCACACGTTTTCCCCAACTGTGGATAACTTGTGGGTAGGGGGTTGTTGTTAAGTGGGTAACTGTAGCGTGGGTCCGAAGACGTGAGACGGACATTTCGAGCGCTCGGAGGTCACGCTGGAGTGTCGCGGCCGCCCAGGATTTCGTCAGTGCGGAAACCCGGCAATCCCTGAACGTTGAACATTGAGTGAAGCTTGGAACACTATCCACAGCTCCGTGCACAGTGGGTATAAGTGTCCCCAACCACGTTTGTCAGCGGAGATGTGCGCCAGCGCGCCGATTTTCAGACCAACTACGTGGATGTCCACAGAAGTTATCCACGCCTGTGGATAAAGTTACGCACTTCTGTGGACAAGATCTGTGGACTATCAGCGGATCTTCGCTCGGTGAGCGGCCCTCCGAGCCCCTAGGTCCAGATACCTGACGTCCCGCGCCGGTGGCTGTCCAGCAGGTGGGTATCGATGATCCCTATGGCTTCCATGAGCGCATACATGGTGGTGGGGCCGACGAAAGCAAAGCCCTTCTTCCGGAGTGCCTTGGATAAGGCGATGGATTCATCGGACGTGGTGGGGATGTCGGCCAAGCTGCGTGGCGCGGGGGTAGATTCCGGTTTGAACGACCAGACGAAGTCCACCAGCCCGCCTTCCTCACGCAAGGCGATGGTGGCTTTGGCATTGGTGATGGCGGCAAGGATCTTGAGCCGGTTGCGCACAATCCCGGCATCCAACATGAGTCGTTCGACGTCGGACTCGGTGAAGGCCGCAACGCTTTCCGGGTGGAAGTCCAAGAACGCGCTCCGGAAGGCTTCGCGCTTTCGAAGGATGGTGGCCCAGGAGAGACCCGCTTGGAACGCCTCCAAACTGATGCGCTCGTACAGGCCCTGTTCATCGCGGACGGGCATACCCCACTCGTGATCGTAGTAGCCCTGCATGAGCGGGTCCGAGGCAGCCCACGAAGGACGGGCCAGGCCGTCCTCGCCAATGATGGTGCCGTTCTCTGCCGGGGTCATGCACGCTCCTCCGAGGCCGCGCCACCAGGGACACAGGCCATTAGTTGCCTTCTGTGGATATTCTGCCCGGTACCAGTGACATTCAAGCACCGGGCACCCGGCCTCACGACAATCCAGTGACACGCATGGTGATGTTGATCCGTCCGTGGGACAAGCCGCATCCCTCCGGCGCCGTTCCCGCGAGGACCTTGGGGATGCCGTGATAGGCGAAGCGGGACGGCCCGCCGAAAACGAAGAGGTCTCCTGAGCGCAATTCAACATCCGTGTACGGTTTGGTGCGCGTCCGGGTGTTTCCGAAGCGGAAGATGCACGTTTCGCCAATACTGAGGGAGACTACGGGCGCGTTGGAGCGTTCGTCCTTGTCCTGATGCATTCCCATGGCGGCGCCGTCATCGTAGAAATTCACCAAGGCGGCGTCGGGCGTGTAATCGTGGGCGCTGTCGGGCCCCGGGCCACCGCCCTCCCCGCCGGACGAGTAGACGGCTGCAACTGCCTTCCGCCCGAGCCGCACCATCCAGTCGGGAAAGTCGAGAACGGGGCGGCCGTTGACGTCAGTGGCCTCCCGTGTGTACTTGTAGGGCTGCCAGTGCCAGCCCAGGCACACGGTGCGCACGGACATCTGGTGGCCACCTGGAAGCGTGGCCGCACGCAGGGGAACAGGACCGTGGGTCCATTCGCCAAAGCGCCGCACTATCCAGCGTTGCTGCTCTTCGGTGAGCCAGCCAGGCACATGGACGGCGCCCGGGGAAATCAGGCGTGGTCCGGAGTCGTGGGTTTCGGGTTGGACCAGCTCCAGAGGGAACAGGCCGTCCTCGGTCACGCCACCGTCTCCAGTTCGAGCAAGGTCCGTTTGGCATCGGCGCCGCCAAGGTAGCCCCCGAAGCTGCCGTCGGACTTGACCACGCGGTGGCAGGGCACGATGACGGGCAGCGGGTTGGTGGCGCACGCGGTGCCCACAGCGCGCACGGCATTGGGACTGCCAGCCGCTTGGGCTACTTGCGCATAGCTTTCGGTGTGGCCGTAGGCGATCCGGGGCAGGTGGCGCAGGACGTTCAACCGGAACCCGCGGGACAAACGGAGATCCAAGAGGAGGTCGAACTCCCTCCTGGTGCCGGCAAAGTACTCATCCAATTCACGGGCGGCGTCGTCGAGTCGTGCCGGTGCCTGAAGGATGCGTGGGCTGACGGTGTCCGCAAGGCGCTGCAGGACCTGGCCGTGGTCCTCGAGTTCGAAGGCGACACGAAGGATTCCGCGATCCGAGGCGGCCAACAGGAGCTTCCCCACTGGCGAGTCCACCACCCTGTAGGCAATGTCCATGGCATGGGTCAGCTGTGCGTCGCGGGCCAACCGGGCGTGGAGGCTGGCAAGGGCGGGCTCCATGCCGGCGTCGAGGGGATGCAGGAGCAAGGCGACCTCGGCGTGGTCGGGGCTGAGTTCAAGGGTCATCGGATTTCTCCTTTCGAAGCTGAATGAACCAGCGTTGGAAGCTCGGCCAGCGCAATGCGGAGGGCCTTCACGCCGTCCGCTCCGGCGCGCCGGGCGGCTTCGGGAGTGCCGCCCAGCAGGGCTGCTACATCCTTGTACGGAAGCCCTGCGATGTAGTGGTACGCCACGGCTTGGCGCTGTTTCGGCGGGAGGTGCCCGACGGCGTCGAACAGTTCGGCGTGCCCGTCGCCCGGAATGCCAAGGCGGGAAGGCTGCTCAGGCGGCTGTTCGACGGGCAGCGCGCGACGGTTTCCTGCACGCAGATGGTCGATGCATTTGCGGTGGGCGATGGTGACGAGCCACGCTTCGACATTGGCTCCGATGGGGAGCTCGGGATAGGCCTGAAGCGCTGCCAGGAAGGTTTCGGACCAAGCGTCGTCGGCCTCGTGCACGCCAAGGACAGCGCGGCACACACGAAGAACAGTAGCCCCCTGTTCCTGGACCACGGTCTCGAAGGGTTTCTTGGGCTCTGGCGGCTGCCTGGGCTCCATCAGAAGAGTTTGCCCTCTCTAACAGTTGCGGGTTCCTCGAGATCCAGGAGGAAACGCTTGTTTCGGAGGCCGCCAGCGTAGCCGGTGAGTTGCCCTTTGCTCCCCACTACGCGGTGGCACGGGATGATGATGCTCAAGGGGTTGCGTCCAACCGCGGATCCAACAGCTTGGGCCAGATGGGGATCGCCAAGCTCCGAGGCCAGCTCCCCGTAGGTGATGGTTTCTCCGAAGGGAATGTGCTGGAGCCGCTCCCAGACCTTTTCCTGGAAGGCGTTTCCGCGTGCCTCGAACGGAACCTCGAAGACTGTTCTTGTGCCGTCGAGGTATTCATCCAATTCATGACGGGTCATTGAGAAGACCGGATCCTCGATTTCCACGGGGACACCGAAGTAATCGGCCGGAGGCATATGCCAGTGGCCCTCATAGAAGATGCCCGTCAAAAACTCCCCGCGCGCAGTCAACGTCAACTGCCCCAACGGGGACTCCAAGGTGGTGTGCCTGGTGTTCATATCCTGTAGACGTCCACGGCCACGGAAATGTGAGGTGCGGAATTCCTAGGAGCGCCAGCGGGTAGTCATGAGGAAACCGACAATCGCAATGCCGAAGCCGGCCACGATGTTCCACGAAGCCCAATCCTGGACGGGGAAGCGGCCCTCGGTGATGTAGAACGTGATGATCCAGACCAGGCCCACAATCATCAGGCCGAACATGACTGCCTTGTACCAGACCGGGTTCGGCTTGTACTGCTGTGCTGCGGAAGTCTGCTGGGCCTGACGGGCAGGCCGCTTGCGGGGCTTGGACTCGGGCACGGATCCTCCTGGCTGTTCGGTTGATACCCGTTCCTGTCAGCCTTGATATCCTGCAGGAAGAAATTTCCAGCGGTTAACGGCCACGCGACGTTCCGGGTTGGTTCTAGCTGTCAAGTCTAGCCGTAACCCGGGGTCAGCCTGTGCCGCCCGCGTCCGATACGAGGAGACCTGTGGCGCACCAGCAGACGACGGCCGCCACTGCCGTGCCGTCCGCCCGCCAAGGGCAGCAGAAGCGCCCCCGCAAGCGGCTCCGGGCCTCGGACATCATCCGCAAAATCAGCCAGATCCTTGGTGAACTCCTCATCACCGCAGGAATCGTCCTGCTCTTGTTTGTTGGCTGGGAACTCTGGTGGACCAATGTCGAAGCCGATGCCAAGCAAACAGAAGCCGTGCAGAGCTTCGCCCAGGAATTTACGGGCCCCGTCACTCCCGCTGCGCCCGCCGGCCCCGCTGACTACGGCCAACCCGCGGTAGGGACAGCCCCGGGCAACGGCGGCATGATCGGGATCATGTACATCCCCCGGTTCGGGTCCGACTACACCCGACCCATCATTGAGGGCACCGGCTCGGACGTCCTGGACACCCTTGGCCTGGGCCATTACGGGAGCACCAGCATGCCGGGGGCGACCGGAAACTTCGCCGTGGCGGGCCACAGGCAAACACACGGCGCCGTCCTGGATAGCATCCACACGCTGGTCCCGGGTGACAAGATCTACGTCCAGACGGCGGATGGCTATTACACCTACGTGTTCCGGAACAACCAGATTGTCCTTCCGGACCGCACCGACGTTTTGCTGCCTGTTCCCACCCAACCGGGAGCCAGTCCCAAGGAAAGCATCCTCACCATGACCAGCTGCAACCCACGTTTCGGGTCACAGGAACGCATCATTGCCTACTCGATCCTGGAGAGTTGGCAACCTGCCTCCGCTGGACCGCCGTCGGAAATTGCCACCCAAGTAGCCCAAGCCCGGGGAAAGGGGTAAAGGATGTACGCATGGATCTTCCGTAGCTTGCCCGGCCCGCTCTGGGTGCGGATCCTGACCGCCCTGGTCCTTGTGGGAGTGGTGCTTGTCCTGATGGTGCAGTTCCTCTTCCCCTGGTTTTCCCAATTCACCACTTTGACCGACTCAACGATTGGTTCAGTGCAGCAACCATGAGCACAACAAAAATTCTTGTAGTGGATAACTACGACAGCTTCGTCTACACGCTGGTGGGATACCTGCAGGAACTTGGCGCCGAGACAACCGTGGTCCGCAACGACGACGTGACGCTCGCCGAAGCCACCGAACTCGCAGCAACCCGCGACGGCGTCCTGGTCTCACCTGGTCCAGGTACCCCGGCGGAGGCCGGTGTCTGCATCGAGCTCATCAAATGGTGTGGAGAGAACTCCAAGCCAATGTTCGGCGTCTGCCTGGGACACCAGGCCCTTGCCGAGGCCTATGGCGGCGTAGTGACCCACGCACCGGAACTCATGCACGGCAAGACCTCCCCGGTCCAGCACGACGGCAAGAGCGTCTTTGCGGGCCTCCCCTCGCCTGTCACGGCAACCCGGTACCACTCACTCGCGGCGGTCCGGGACTCCATCCCGGACGTCCTGGAGATCACGGCCGAGACCACCAACGGCGTGGTGATGGGCCTGCAGCACCGGACCGCGCCCCTTTGCGGCGTCCAGTTCCATCCGGAGTCAGTCCTCACCGAAGGTGGGTACCAGATGCTCGGAAACTGGTTGGAGTCCCTCGGAATGACCGGGGCTGCAGAACGTGCGTCCAAGCTGAGCCCGTTGATCAAGCACTAGCCTGCGTCGGCCGCTACTTCTTGGGGGTAGTGGGCTTGGTGCTGGGAGTCTCTGATGACGTGGGAGTAGGCGTGGGCGTGGGGACCACGGGAGCCTTGGCTACTGTCACCGTGACTGCCTTGCCCTGATCCAATTCGGCGTTGACGGCCTCGCTCTGGGCCGTGACCTTGCCGGGCGCCACCTGGGAGTTTTCCTGCTCTACGACAACCATGGTGAGGCCGTTCGTCTTCAGGAGTGCTTCGGCCTCGCTCTGCGCCAGTCCGATCAGCTGCGGCATGAGTACCTTGCCCGAGGAGACCTGCAACTCCACCTTGGTGCTGGTGGCGATGGGTCCACCCGGCGCCGGGCCCGTGTTGATGACCAAACCGATGGGAACGGTGGGGTTGTGGGTCCGGGTAGTGACGATGTCCCCAGTGATCCCCAAGCGGCGCAGGACATCGCGGGCGTCCGCTTCCGTCCGGCCCACGATGTCCGCAGGAATGGTCACGGAGCTGGGACCGCTGGAGATATTCAGGACAACTTCGGTGTCTTGCTCAAGCATTGAGCCCGCGCTCGGAGAGGTACCGATTGCCATGTCCTTGGCAATGGTGTCGTTGGGAGCCCGCACCGTCTTGGGCACCAGCTTCGCCGAATACAGTTCCTGGATGGCCTGGGATTCGGACATGTTGGACACCGTGGGCACGGCGATCTTCTCGGGTGGCGGCGGCTGCATGTTCATGAGGCTGTAGAGCCAGAAGCCACCGCCTGCGAGCACCAGCAGCGTGAAGATGACCAGCGTTGCGGCCCAAGCACGACGCCGGGAGTTCTGCCCCGCTGTCCGCTCGCGTTCCGGTGGGAGGTCCAGCGGAAGAGGCTCTTCCGGGTGGTCGTCGTACGGCTCGTCCTTGAATTGCCCGGCGTCCAGGAGTCCCACGGCCGTAGAGCTCAAGAGCTGCGTTGCCGGGTCCTCGGACTCCACGAGGTCGTTGGGATCGGTGGGGGCCTCGCTGGAAGGCAGTGCAGGCACGGGAATGCCGTTGCTGGCTGCCCGGAGTGCCCGGCGGAAGGCCGCAGCGTCCTGGAAGCGGTCCGTTCGGCTCTTCTGCAGTGCCTTGGCCAAGACAGTATCCAAGGCCTCTGAAACGGCCGGGTTGTGGGCGCTGGGAAGGTCCGGGGTTTCACGGACATGCTGGTAGGCAACCGACACGGGGCTGTCTCCCACGAACGGGGGCCGGCTGGTCAGAAGCTCGTACAGGAGGCAACCGGCAGAGTAGAGGTCGCTGCGCGCATCCACTGTTTCGCCTCGGGCCTGCTCAGGTGAAAGGTACTGCGCGGTGCCCACCACGGCCTGCGTTTGCGTCATGGTGGCAGCGGAATCGGCCATGGCACGTGCTATGCCAAAGTCCATGACCTTGACGTCCCCGGTGTCGGCGCAGACCATGACGTTGGCCGGCTTGATGTCCCGGTGGACGATGCCGGCGCGGTGGCTGTACTCAAGGGCGGCCAGGACACCGAGGGTGTAACCGATGGAATCTTCAACGCCAAGCTCATTGGCCTTGATCATGTCCCGAAGGGTCCGTCCTGCCACAAACTCCATGACGATGTACGGGACCCGCACGTCCTCGCCCGGACCACCGGGCACGGAATATTCGCCGGTATCGAAGATGGCCACAATGGACGGGTGGTTCAAGGCTGCCACCGCTTGGGCTTCGCGCTTGAAACGCGCCTGGAACTGGGGATCGCGGGCAAGGTCCGCGCGCAGCACCTTGACGGCGACGGTCCGGCCCAGGAGGGTGTCCGTTCCGCGGTAGACGTCTGCCATGCCGCCGCGGCCGATCAACTCACCGAGTTCGTAACGAGCATTGAGGATGCGCTGTGAAGACACAGGTGTGCTCTCCTCTCGATGCGCGGGACCGGGCCGTGGCGTGGACATGGTTTCTTACTTAGTTGTTCGGGCTGCCAGTGCCGCTGGGGCTGGAGCTCGGCGATCCGGGGTTGGTGGGAACAACGGCCCTGGACAGGTGGTAAGTGACTACGGAGCCGGCTTCAACCTTGGTTCCTGCGGCTGGCTCGGACCTGACGAACGTACCCGCGGGCTGGCTCACGCTGCCGTTCACGGGATCCCCCGCCACCCAGCGAAGACCGGCAGCTTCGATGAGGCCGCGGACCTGGTCTTCGGGAAGACCGACTCCGATGCTGGGCACAGCAACCATCTCAGGGCCCTTGGAGTATTGGACCGTGATCAGCTGGCCGGGATCGACGGCACCGGTCGGGTCGAGGTTTGTCACTGTTCCCACCGGCGAGGAATCGAATACCTGCTCACCGCTGACGCCCAGACCCATGCCGGTCAACGCAGCGCGGACAGTCTCAAACTGCTGTCCGAGATACTGCTCCGGAATGAGGTTGATCTTCTGCGGAGTCGACTGAGTGGGAGACGGTGCCTCGGAAGTAGGCGTCGGTGTTGGAGTAGGCGCCGAGGAAGTAGGGCTGGCCGTCCGGCTGGGACTGGCGGAGGTGGACTGGCTCGGGCTGGGACTCGGAGAGAAGAATCCCGACTGCGATATCAGGAAACCAACCAACGCGAACAGGACCAGAAGGATCAAGGCAACCAGCGGCCAGGTCCACGGGCTGCGCTTCTTGCGTTCCGGTTCCGGGTCGTCGAAGTTTTCGTCGTCGCCGTAGGCCACTTCTTCGTCGTCGTTCAGTTGCCGTTCGGCCTCGAGGGCGTTGGCGCGCGTCAGGGGGTTGTCAGCGGAAGCCGCAGCAGCCCCTGCAGCAGCCCCGACCGCACCGGCACCAAGCACCGGGAGCGCGGAGGTCGCCGTCGTCGACTGTTCCTTGCCGAAAGGCGAGGTAACGACGCCGGTGGGCGCCGTTGCCGTGTTGACCGGCGCCGTGATGGGTCCGGTGGTGCCCTCGAACAGCAGCATTCCGGGTACGGCAGCGTGTGCCGTGGCGATGTCGCCGTTGCGGATGGCCTCGGCGGCTTCAGCCAGTTTGATGGCGTTGGCCGGACGGTTCTTGGGATCCTTGGCCAACATGGACATCAGCAGCGCACGAACGGGCGTGGGCAGCGTTTCCGGCAGCGGCGGCGGAGCATCATTGACCTGGGCGAGGGCAATCGCGATTTGCGATTCGCCCGAGAACGGACGGTGTCCCGTGAGGCACTCATAGCCGATGACGCCCAAGGAGTAGATGTCAGAGGAACCCGTGGCAGTCTGGCCAGTAGCTTGCTCAGGAGCCAGGTATTGGGCCGTACCCATGACCTGGCCGGTCTGGGTCAGCGGAACCTGGTCAGCGAGGCGGGCAATACCGAAGTCCGTGACCTTGACGCGGTTGTCCGGCGTGATCAGCAGGTTGCCCGGCTTGATGTCGCGGTGGACAAGGCCCTGGGCGTGGGCAACGGCAAGGGCGCGGGCCGTTTGGGCGATGATGGACAGTGTCATGTCCGGAGACAGGACCTGCTCGCGCTCAAGGATCCCGCTCAGCGGATGACCCGGCACAAGTTCCATGACCAAGTAGGCCGAGCCGGCTTCCTCGCCGTAATCGAAGACATTGGCGATGCCGACGTGGTTGAGCAGGGCAGTGTGCCTGGCCTCGGCACGGAAGCGCTGAAGGAAACCGGGGTCCCCCGTGTATTCCTCCTTGAGCACCTTGATGGCTACGATCCGGCCCAGGATTTGGTCCTTGGCCTTCCAGACCTCGCCCATGCCGCCAATCGCAATGCGACTGGTCAGCTGGAACCTGCCGCCGAGTGTGATTCCTGAAGTAGGCCTCACTTATTCAACACCGCCTCAAAAATCTTCTTTGCGTTCGGACTGGTTAGCTTGGCGCCGGTGGTCACGTCCACACCTTCCATGACGATGGTGACGGCCACTTGCGGGTCGTTCGCCGGGGCGAACCCGGTAAACCATGAGTTGTTCAAACCTGAATCGCCGAGTTCGGCGGTGCCGGTCTTTCCGGCCACCTTCACGCCCGGAACTGCAGCGCCGTTGGCAATGCCGTTATCGACAGCGCTGGTCATCCATTCGGTGATCTGGCTGGCGATGGGCTGCGTGGTGCTGGTGCGGAGTGCCTCGGACTTGAATTCGCTGATGACGCGGAGGTCGGGTGCCCGAACCGCCTTGACCAGGTTCGGCTTCATCTGCACGCCCCCGTTGGCGATGGCCGCCGTCATGAGGTTGATCTGCAGCGGGGTGGCCTTGACGTCGCGCTGGCCAACAGCGGACTGGGCCAACTGGGCTTGGTCGAGATCCTCCGGGAAGACGCTGATGGCCTGCTGGAGCTTGAGCTGATCGCCGAAGGTGTCGCCGAAGCCAAACTTTTCGGCCTGTTGCCGAATGGCGTCCTGGCCCAGGTCAAGGGCAATGCTCGCGAAGGGGGTATTACAGGACTGTTCCAATGCAAAGACGAACGTGGCCGTTTCGCGCACGTTGCAGTTACCGCCGGCATAGTTCGGCAGGCTCGCACTGGATCCGGGCAACGGCAGGCTGCTGGGGTTCGGCAGCTCGCTGTCCTTGTTGTACTTGCCGGAGTTCAAGGCAGCCGCAGTGTCGATCAACTTGAAAACAGACCCCGGGGACAGCAGGTTGCCAGTGGGGCCGCTGACGTTCTGGTTCAGGTTGATGCCCGGGACCTGGTTCAGCGCCGCGTAGTTTGCCTGCGCGGCGGCGGTGTCATGCGTGGCGATCAGGTTGGGATCGTAGGACGGCTTGGACACCATAGCCAGGACGGCGCCCGTCCTCGGGTTGGTCACGACGATGGAGCCGCGCTGGCCGTCCGGGATGAGATCGAAGGCCAACTGCTGGATGGCGGGATCCAAGGTCAGTTCCACTGACGCACCCTTGGGCTCGTTGCCCAGGAACATCTGGCTTACTCGATCAAGGAACAGCTGGTCCGAGTTGCCCGCGAGGGTATCGCCCATTGACTGTTCCAAGCCGGTTGAACCGAAACCCTTTGAGAAATAGCCGGTAATGCCGGCATAGAGCTCCGGCTGGTTGTACTTGCGCTGGAAGGCACATGACTCGGTTCCCGGCACGGATTCCGCCACCGGCTTGCCGCCAACAACAATCGGTCCGCGGTCGTTGCAGAACGAGGCCAGGATGGCGCGCTGGTTCCACGGGTTGTCATTGAGGTCGTCAGCGCCAATGACCTGGACATAGCTGATGGCGCCGAAGATCAACGCAAACATGGCGACGGCAGCCATCCAGGAACTGCGAATAGCCTGGTTCATTGTTGCTTCACCGCCTCTGTTGGTGCGCTGGGTGTTTGTCCTGTGGCCGGTTTACGGTTTCCGGGCGTGCTGCTGCTCGCAGGGGGTTTGTTGACCATGGGAGTGGTGTCAACCGGTCCGCGGGCGGTATTGGAGATCATGAGCAGCAGGCCGACGATTATCCAGTTGGCCAAGAGCGATGAACCACCGGCTGCCAAGAACGGCGTTGTCAGGCCGGTCAAGGGGATGAGCCTGGTGACGCCACCGATGACTACGAAGCACTGCAGGGCAATCGCGAAGGACAATCCGCAAGCCAGTAGCTTGCCGAACGCATCACGGGTTCCCAGGGCTGCCCGGAAACCTCGGGTGAAGAGCAGCAAGTAGAGCATCACTACGGCAAACAGGCCAATCAGGCCCAGCTCTTCACCGATAAGCGCCACGATCATGTCGCTGTTGGCGAAGGGCACCAGGTCCGGACGGCCTTGGCCCAGTCCTGTGCCAACCAACCCGCCGTCAGCCATGCCGAACAAACCCTGCACGATCTGCCCGCTGCCGCCGGGGGAACGGCCGAAAACCTCCGGGGTGAAGGCGTTGATCCAGCTGTCGATTCGGAAAGCGACGTGAGAGAAGATCTTGGATGCGATGAAACCGCCGCCCAGGATCAATGCCACACCAATGACAACCCAGGAAATACGGCTGGTAGCCACGTAGATCATCACGATGAACAGGCCGAAGAAGAGGATCGAGGAGCCAAGGTCGCGCTGGAAGACCAGGACGCCGATGCTGACCAACCACGCGGTGATCATTGGCCCGAGGTCCTTGAACCGCGGGAACTGCATGGGGCCGATCTTCCTTCCTGCGAGCAGGATGAGGTCCCGGTTGGAGGAAAGATACCCGGCGAAGAATATGGCCAGCGTGATCTTGGCGATCTCGCCTGGCTGGAACGTCATGGGACCCACGCGGATCCACACGCGCGCTCCCAGGATCTCGCCGGCAGAAATGCCGGGGATCAAGGGAAGAAGCAACAGGAAGGCACTTGCAGCCAAGGAAATATAGGTGAACCGGCGCAGGATTCGGTGGTCCTTGAGGAACCAGATCACAGCAATGGACACGGCCATGGCGATGACCGTCCAGCGGAGCTGGTTGTTGCCCGTATCGTCCCCAGGGCCGTCCATCCTGTGGATCAGCGCGAGCCCGAGTCCGTTCAAGGCAACGACAATAGGAAGTATTACCGGATCGGCATACTTTGCGCGGAGCCTGAGGACCATATGGAACGCGAACGCGGCCAAGGCGAGCAGGCTCGACTGGAACCAGAAGTCACTGTCCAGTCCGACGTCGGAGTTAATGCTCACCAGGGCACTTGCGCCGATGCCTACGGCGAGGGCAAGCACGATGAGCAGCAGCTCAACGTTGCGGCGGGGCTTGGGAACAAGCTCAGTCTGGATCATTTGGCCGCCTCACAGGGAGTCGGGACGGGCGAAGGGCTGGGGGTGGCAATGGCCGCCGTGCTCGGTACGGCCGCGCTGGTCGTCGCAGACGGCGTCGGCGTGGGCTTGGCGGACGTGCTGGGGCAGTTGGCCGAGGCGCTGCCGGTGTTCTTCAGGTTCTCAACAATGCGCTGGGCGTCGTCGAGGTCGCCGGCCGGGACGGTCTGGCGAACACTCTGCTGGCCGTATTCCGGCAATGAGTCCACCCTGACGTCGGTCACGGCTTCGAGCCGGGAAAGCTGAATGGGGCCAAGCCTCTGTGAGATGCCGTTGAAGATGGCGACCCTCTGGTCGTACTCGCCCACGTAGTAACGGGTTTGCGTCCAGGCGTAGCCAAGCCACAGACCTACGACGACGCCGAGGACCACTACCGCTGCCACGGCAGGCATGAGCCAACGGACGCGGCGCCTTGCCGGTTCCTCGATTTCCACACGGTCTTGTTCCGCTTTGTGGGTGAGCACCGTAGCGGCCCGGCGTGCCACCGTGCGGCCGGCAACGGTGGGAATGGAACCGGTCTCAGCTGCGGTGGCTGCGGCGCCAACAAGTTCATGCGGGCGGCTGGCCAGCTCCTCTCGCAGGACTTCTGCCGAAAGATGCTCGCCAAGGTGCGGGTCCGTGGTTGCGGGAGGTTCATGGGACCCCGTGGCAGAACCGGGCGTCTCCGCGGGCGCGTCTTCTCCGCCAGTGGGATCACCGGTGCTGAACGAAGAGCCCGCGTCGGCCAGCCGTGCAGCCTTAGCCGTAGCTTCGGATTGGGCGTTCTCTGCCGATTTTGGTGTGGAAGGTGCGTCAGGGGACTTGGTGGCTGTGACGGCGTCGGACTCACCAACCGCATCAAGCGCCGCGGCCGGAACGACGTCGACGGCGGCCGTGTTGACGTCGTCGCCCGTTTCCTCGGTAATCTCCAGCATCACGACCGTGACATTGTCCGGGGCGCCGGCTTCCAGCGTCAGGTCCACCAGGATCTCCACGCACTCGCGAAGGTCCTTGGTTTCACGGACCGTGCGCTCCACGACGTGGCCCGCTACGTAGTTGAGGCCATCCGAGCACAGCAGCCAGCGTTCGCCGGGCTCCACTGCAAGGACGTCCAAGTCCAACTCAGGGCTGGCATCGACGTCGCCGAGGACCCGCATCAGGACATTCTTGTGGGGATGTGTTTCGGCTTCTTCGGGCCGTAGGCGGCCCTCGTCGATGAGCCGCTGGACGAAAGTGTGGTCAATGCTGACCTGCTCGAACGTCTTGTTCCGCAGGCGGTACGCACGGGAGTCGCCAATGTGGGCGAAGTGCAGTTTCCGGCCCTCGAGGAGCAGCGCGGTAACCGTGGTTCCCATGCCGGAAAGCTTTGGATTCTGGTGCACAAGTTCGGAAAGCAGCGAATTGGCGGTCTGGATCTCGTCAGCGAGGACCGTTTCAGCGCCCTCCGGGTAGTCGTCATGGTCCAGATGGATCATGTCCAGGACCGTTGAAGCGGAGGCGACATCGCCGCCCGCGTGACCACCCATGCCATCGGCCACGACCGCTAGATGGCGGCCCACGTACGCGGAGTCGTCATTCTTGGAGCGGATCCGGCCGACGTCGGAACGTGCAGCGTAGCGCATGATGAGCGGGCGCTCCGCGGTAGTTTCCTTGCGTTCGGGGGTCTCGGAAGAGGCCATGGACTACGGCCTCAATTCAATGACCGTCTTGCCGATTCTCACGGGGACGCCAAGCTCAACCGGCAATGCACGGGTGAGCTGTTGATCGGCCAAATAAGTGCCGTTGGTGGAGCCGAGGTCCTCAATGAACCAGCGGCTTCCCTGCGGGAACAGGCGCGCGTGACGACCGGAGGCATAGTCGTCTTCCAAGACCAACGTGGCTTCCTGGGCGCGTCCCATCAGGATGGGGCTCGCGGCCAGGGGCACTGTGGTGCCCTTGAGTGGGCCCTCGGTGACCACCAGGGTGCGTGCATGCTGGATGGCGGGCGGGGGCGAAGCGGCCAGTTCCGGGTGCTTGCGGACTTCGCGTGCCGTGGGAGTGCCGGTGACTGCCTTGCGGCCGATCTGGAGATCGCGGCGCATGGTGGACACGATGCTGAAGATCAGTACCCATAGCAACAGGAGGAACCCGAAGCGAAGAGCAGTGATGGTCAGTTCGCTGATGTCGTTCACGCGTGGCCACCCGGTGTTTGGGGGAGGAGGCGGAAAATGATCTTGGTACGTCCCATCGTGATGGTTGAGCCGTCGGTGAGCTCCACGCTGCCGTCTACCTTGTGTCCGTTCACATAGCTGCCGTTGGTGGAACCAAGGTCCACGGCCCAGGTGCTGCCGTGTTGGGTTCGGATCTCAAGGTGCTTACGGGAGACCCCGGTGTCATCCACCAGGATGTCCGCTTCCGAGGATCGGCCCAGCACCACGGACTGGGCGTTGAGGGAATAGCGTTGGCCTCCGATGTCCAGGACGGGCTGGAGGCGGGTGGGCTGCCGTGCCGGGGCTGCCGGAACGTGGGCCCGGGGAGCCTGCGGGGCGGGAGCGGCGTCGTCGGACGATTTTTCGGTACGGGAAGCGATTTCGAAGTGGCCGGCCCGTTCTTCGTCATTTCGACGGAACGAGATGCGGACGGAACCCTGGAGCGTGTAGCCCTGGCTGCGGACGTGCTGGATGACGACATCGCACAATTCCTCGGCCAGGGGAGTGCCCCATTCCTGGGCCCTGGCGAAATCCTCATCGCTGAGCAGGACATCAAAAACGTTGGGAGCGAGCGTCCGCCCGGCGGCGATGGTGATCGCCTTGTTGTCCAATTCCCGACGCAGGCGACTGGCAATCTCCACCGGCTCAACACGTGCCCGCGACCCCGTGGAGAAGACATTGCGGACGGCCTTTTCAATGCCGCGCTCGACTTTGTCCAGCAAACCCATGATCCTTCTCCTTTCCTTGCCGCGGCACCCGCTGTGCCTGGTCCGATAGTCCATCCGATGGTCCGTCTGCGCACACAGCGAAGTACGCGCCGAACGGCCCTTCCACTTCCCGATACTACTGGGACTGACTGGGAATGGCCTTAATCCACAACGCCCTGCGACCCGGAAAAGTTCGTTCGCGGCCCTTGCTGGCGCGGGAGCCGGGGTACGAAATTCTCATGGCGTTCAGCCGTTGTTCGGAGGGGTTGGGAGTCCTCGCAGGGTCGCTCCGCCACACGATTGGTGTTTTGCCGGGGGTGTCCGTTATGCTTGATCTCGCTGCTTTTGAAGGAAACGAAACCGGGAGACTGGTGGAAGTCCTGAAAAAGAAGTTGCGCGCGAGTGGCGGAACGGCAGA
Source organism: Paenarthrobacter sp. NPDC056912 (assembly GCF_042786555.1). NCBI lineage: Bacteria > Bacillati > Actinomycetota > Actinomycetes > Micrococcales > Micrococcaceae > Paenarthrobacter > Paenarthrobacter sp. NPDC056912. The sequence goes on along the minus strand of NZ_JBHUCD010000006.1, from coordinate 104,225 downwards.
CGCGCTGGCTTCAGGTGCCAGTATCCGAAAGGGTGTGGGGGTTCAAATCCCCCCTCGCGCACGCAATCGAAAGAGCCCCGATCTTAGGATCGGGGCTCTTTTGTTTTTCCTGAGCGGGCTCCCGACCCCCGCCCTGCTCCGGATTCCTCGCCATTGTGCAGCGGGGAATTCGTACAAGCCCGGGTTCGGACAACAGGGACTGTCAGCCGCGCGCGGCAGCCGTGAACCGGCGTCGTGAGTTGCTCAAGTGCAGGCGCATCGCTGCTGCGGCAGCCGCTTGGTCGCCGTCGGCGATGGCCTGGTAGATCGAGGAGTGTTCGTGGACCACTTGTTCGAAGCGTTCGCGGGAATCTTGTTCGTCGCCGGTGATGAGGCGTTGGCGGGGCATGGTGATCATGGTCTGGCCCAGGGCGGCGATGCAATCGGTAAAAAAGGGATTGCCTGACGCCGCTGCGACGGCGCGGTGGAATTCGAAATCGGACTTCATGGCGTGGGCGGGGTGGCCGGAGTTGGCCGTGAACTGCTCCAAAGCGCCCTGAACGGCCTTAAGCTGCCGTTCCGTGTGGTTTCGCGCGGCCAAGGATGCGGCCTCGGTCTCAACTCCAATGCGGAAGTCGAGCATGTGCAGGCGGTCCTCCATGCTGACAACCGGCCGCGATCCAGGGACCGGAGTGGGACCGTCCGCGGGCGGGGTCAGTGCGAAACTGCCCCGCCCGCGTTCGGTTTCAACCAAACCCTCCGCCTGCAAATGCGTCAGGGCGGAGCGGACTACAGTCCGGCTTACCCCGAACTCGCTGATGAGGGTGTTTTCGCTGGGGAGCTTCTCACCTGGTTGGATGACGCCGTCGACGATGCGGTTGCGAAGGTCGGCGGCGAGGTCCGCAGTCAGGTTTCGGCTCATGGCTTCAAGATTACGCGCCGAACTCCACGGACTCCGTGGTCCAGGCGCGGGCCTGCTCGCTCAGTGTGACGCCTAGTCCGGGACGGTCGGGAACGATCATGCGGCCGTTCTTGGTCTCAAGCCTTTCCTCGAACAACGGGTCCAGCCAGTCGAAGTGCTCTACCCACGGCTCGCGCGGGTACGCGGCGGCCAGGTGGAGGTGGATTTCCATGGCGAAGTGCGGCGCGAGGCCCAGTCCACGCTCATCCGCCAACGCCGCGAGGCGCAGGAACTGGGTGATGCCGCCGACGCGGGGGGCGTCCGGCTGGATGACGTCGCAGCTGTTGGCGTTGATGAGGCCTTTATGTTCTGCGACGGAGGCGAGCATTTCACCCGTGGCGATGGGTGTGTCCAGGACCTGGGCGAGGTGCGCGTGGCCCTCGAAGTCGTAGGCATCCAGAGGTTCTTCGATCCAGATGAGGTTGAATTCCTCGAGCTGGCGGCCCATACGCAGTGCGGTGGCGCGGTCCCATTGCTGGTTGGCGTCCACCATGAGCGGCACGTCCCAGCCGATGTGCTCACGGACTCCGGCCACACGGCGCAGGTCCTCCTTGGAATCGGGCAGGCCCACCTTGATCTTGATGCCGCCGATGCCTTCTTCGATGGACTGGGTGGCGCGTGCTTTGACCTCTTCCAGGGTGGCATTGAGGAAGCCGCCAGAGGTGTTGTAGGTCTGGACGGAGTCGCGGTAGGAACCGAGCAGCTTGGCCAGGGGGAGTCCGGCCCGTTTGGCTTTGAGGTCGTAGAGCGCGATGTCGATGGCGGCCAGCGCCTGCGTTGCCACGCCGGATCGTCCCACCGAGGCTCCGGCCCAGAGCAGCTTGGTGTAGATCTTGCCGATGTCGTTGGGGTCCTCGCCGATGATGCCCTCGGCGACCTCCTTGGCGTGCGCATACTGTGCGGGGCCGCCGGCGCGCTTGGAGTAGCTGAAGCCGATGCCGCTATGGCCCTGTTCCGTGGTGATCTCGGCGAACAGGAACACCACTTCGGTCATCGGCTTCTGGCGCCCGGTGAAGACTTTGGCGTCGCTGATGGGCACGGTCAGCGGCAAACGTGCCGTGGACAGCTTGACGTGACGGATGAGATCTACGGGGCTCATGGTTCTCCTGGTGGGGGCTGGGCATCATTGCCTGCCACTTATGATACAAGTTTTGAACTTGTACTACAAGAGTTTGCGACTGGTCACGTTGTCGGTCGCCGCCCAGTTAATCGACGACGGCGGCAAGCCCGCCTTGGCGGAGTGCGCATGAGGGAGTCGGCACGGGCGAGAGTTGTCTGCGTGGTCAGCCGATCCCACACGGGGATGTTCCAGCCATGGAATTCAGAATACGTTCTGAATTAGTGTGGATACATGAATGCGGCAACAAGACCACTGAAGGCTTCTCGGTCCACGAAATCTCCCAGCTCATTCGAATCCGGCAGGGCTCGGACGTCCTTCCAGTCTTCTGAACTGAGCCGTTCCTCTTCTGAAGTTTTCGCGGCAGCGGCAGATCACCCCGTTCAGGTCACGCGCCGTGACGGAGAATCCCTCGTTTTGATGTCCGCGAGTGCAGATGCGGCCCGTAGTTCTTTGCTGGAACTGGCCGCGCAACTCGTTGCCGTATCAACAAGTACCGAGGGAACGCTTGCAGCCCGGATGGGTGATCGGTTCCCTTGGATGCTTGCCTTGAACCCGGCCGACCAAGAGGCCTGCGCGAACGAAATACTGGCGGCAGCTAGGGCATCCTTCGCCACACATGAACCCCACCTGGCGATTGCAGAGCTCACCTCATGGCGTGAGACGGCCACGGCAATCGCTGCCGGCCTCGGTCGGGAAAGCGTGGAGTGGCTTGATCACTCGGACGCCGTAGTGCGCCCTTAAGGCGTGGTGAAGAAAGAGAAGGGCGAGAAGGTTGAGCGGCCAACCAAGAGAGGTGAGTACGAACTTCGCTTTGCCTCGACCCAGGCGCAGCGAGGCTGGATGAACCTGAATGCGACGATCCGAAACCCATTGGCGGATGCTTGGGACTTTCTAACCCGGACGCCTGAGCAGATAACGCCGTCTAACTACCGGCTACGCGGAGAGCTGGGTCTTGTAAATCGTGATGGAGCTACTCATGAGCGGTGGCAGCATAAGCCCACCCTCAAGGGCGATGCCCGCATCTGGTTCTATGTCGAGGGTCGCGTCGTCTTTCTTGAGCAGGTCCATACGAGTCATCCGAACGAGACAAAGAGTTGAACGCTCGCACGACCGACCTCATCAGACTTACCCCCGCAGCGCCCCGAACCCCGTAATCAGTGCCTCAAGCCCCAAGCTGAAAGCAATGTCAGTCGGGCGCGGGTGATTCTCCAGAGCCAGCCGGTCCACGGCGGCCGTGAAGTTGGGGACCTGTTCGGCGAGGCTGCCGGCGTCGAAAATGTCTGCAGGCGCGGTGACGTCGTAAGCGGCACCGAACACAAACGCTTCCAAAGCGACGATCGCCGAGATGATTTTCTCTTCCGGGAACCCGGCATCGCGGAAGCCGGCGGTGACGGCCTCGTACATGGCCAGGGTCTTGGGCGCATTTGCCACTGGAAGTACTGCAATGACGGGGATCAGCGGCGTATGCTCCGAGAATACGTCCCGGTAGGACCAGGCCCAGCGGCGTACGGCAACATCCCACGGCTCCGCTCCGAAGGCGGAGACGTCCACCATCGCCGCCAAGTGGTCCTCCACCAGCAGCAACACGTCATCCTTGGAGGCCACGTGGTTGTACAGGGCAGAGGGCGCAACGCCCAGGGAGCGGGCCAGCGCCGCCATGGTGAGTCCGTCGTAACCCTTGCTGCTGATCAACTCAAGTGCCGCCGTCGTGATCCCGTCTTGGTCCAGGATCGCCGCTGTCGGTCGTCCGGCGCGGCGGCGCGCGGGGAGCGCGGAAGGAGCGGGAGTCGGTGCGGGCATCGGAGGCCTTTCTGCTGCCTGTGTCCCCAGCATTATTCCACCGGGCCTTCACAGCTGCGGACTACAGCGCTACTATGGACATAAATGAACGCCATTCATTTACTGGTCAGCCACCACGGACGGCCACGGAGAGGACAACATGCAGAATCTTGATCGCGACGTTGTGATCGTCGGTGCCGGACCGTCAGGGTTGACGGCGGCACGCGAATTGAAAAAGGCCGGACTCAGCGTCGCAGTGCTCGAAGCACGCGACCGCGTGGGTGGCCGTACGTGGACCGACACCATTGACGGCGCCATGCTGGAGATCGGCGGCCAGTGGGTTTCCCCGGACCAGACAGCCCTCATGGAGCTGCTGGACGAGCTCGGCCTCAAAATGTACTCGCGCTACCGCGAAGGCGAGTCCGTCTACATCGGTGCAGACGGCAAGCGCACGCAGTACACCGGTGACACCTTCCCGGTGAACGAGACCACCAAAGCCGAGATGGACAAGCTCGTGGCCATCCTGGATGAGCTTGCTGCCGAGATCGGCCCCACCGAGCCCTGGGCACACCCCAAGGCTCGCGAGCTGGACACCATCTCCTTCCATCACTGGCTCCGCGAGAACTCCACTGACGAGGAAGCCTGCAACAACATCGGCCTCTTCATCGCCGGTGGCATGCTCACCAAGCCCGCGCACGCCTTCTCCGCACTGCAGGCAGTCCTCATGGCCGCTTCAGCTGGGTCCTTTAGCCACCTGACGGACGAAGACTTCATCCTGGACAAGCGCGTCATCGGCGGCATGCAGCAGGTTTCGCTGCTGCAGGCGGCCGAGTTGGGCACCGACGTCGTACTTAACAGCCCCGTTCGCACCATCAAATGGGACGACAACGGCGTGACCGTTGTCTCCGAGCAGGCAACCGTGAACGCCCGCTTCGTGATCATGGCCGTGCCGCCGAACCTGTACTCGCGCGTTTCGTTTGACCCGCCGCTGCCGCGCCGCCAGCACCAGATGCACCAGCACCAGTCGCTGGGCCTGGTCATCAAGGTCCACGCCGTTTATGACACGCCGTTCTGGCGCGAAGACGGACTTTCCGGCACGGGCTTCAGCGCTGGCGCGCTGGTCCAAGAGGTCTACGACAACACGAACCACGGCGATTCCCGCGGCACCCTGGTGGGCTTCGTGTCCGACGAAAAGGCTGACGCCGTGTTCGAGCTCAGCGCCGAAGACCGCAAGAAGGCCATCCTGGAGTCGATCGCTGGCTTCCTGGGCGACAAGGCCCTCACCCCCGAGGTCTACTACGAATCCGACTGGGGCTCCGAAGAATGGACCCGAGGCGCGTACGCCTCCAGCTACGACCTCGGCGGACTCCACCGCTACGGCAAGGACCAGCACGCAAACGTTGGACCAATCTTCTGGTCCTCGTCCGACCTTGCTGCCGAGGGTTACCAGCACGTTGACGGCGCGGTCCGCATGGGCCAGGCAACCGCCGCCCGCATTGTCGAGGCAAACAAGCTGAGTGCCTTGCCCGTCGCGTAGAGCACTTTTGCACCACAACCGGCAGGCCGGGGGAGCAGCATCCCCGGCCTGCCGGCTCCACTGTTTAAGCAGCACAACAGGAAAGGACCACCATGCGCTACGTAGTGGGCTATACCGCCAACGCGAGGGGGCACGACGCCGTCCACCTTGCCGTCGCGCTGGCCCGGAACCACGATGTCAGCCTGGACCTGGTCCTAGTGATCCCCGAAGACTCCCCGTTCAACGCCGTGTACCCGCCCGAGGCCGGTTACAACGACATCCTCAACGAGCAGGCACAGCGTTGGCTGGACGAAGGCGTCGCCTTGGTGCCGGACGACGTCAAGGCCCGCGCCCACATCCGACGCGGTGATTCCGAAGCCCAGACCCTGATCGATGCCGCCGTTGAATTTGACGCCGCGGCACTGGTCATCGGTGCCACCAACAGCGGCCTGTTCAAGCGGTTCACCATCGGATCCGTTGCGAGTTCACTGCTGCACTCCTCGCCTGTTCCGGTCGCGTTGGCGCCCCACGGTTACCACCGCACCGAGCCGATCACGCGTTTGAGCTGCGGCTTCGGGACACGTCCTGGCGCTGATGAACTGCTCGACGTCGCTGTCGAGTCCGCGCGCGACCGTGGCCTTCCGCTGCGGCTGGTTTCCCTGTTGGCGCTCGACGGCGGTAACTCGCCTGGGTTGGCCGACGCCGCCTGGGTGCATGCCGCCGACCGGCTTGCCGCCGTCGGGGGTTCCGGAGAGGCGACCGGCTCACTTCAAGGTGAACCCGAGATCGTCGTCGCGCAGGGCCGCACCATCGAGGAAGCCGTAGACCGCCTTGAATGGGAAGACGGCGAAATCCTGCTGATCGGTTCCAGCCGCCTGGCCCAACACCGCGCCACGTTCCTCGGCAGCACCGCGAACCGGATCCTGCGCGCCCTCCCTGTTCCCATGATCGTGGTCCCCCGGGACTACACGCGACAGATCTCCTAGCAACCGCCTGAGAGGCAAAAACATGTCAACTGCACCAAAGACGGTCCAGTCGAAAGAATCGTCCCTCAGTGAAAAGGGACTGAAAGCCGGATCGGTGGGCCTGATCGGCGCCGTCGTGATCGGCGTTTCCTGTATCGCACCCGCCTATACCCTCACCGCGGCCCTGGGCCCCACCGTGTCCGAGGTAGGCGTGCACCTTCCCGCCATCTTCCTGGTGGGCTTCATCCCCATGTTGCTGGTGGCGCTCGGCTACCGCGAACTGAACAACGCAATGCCCGACGCCGGCACCTCTTTCACGTGGGCGACCCGCGCCTTCGGTCCGTGGATCGGTTGGATGGGCGGCTGGGGCCTGATCGCGGCTACCATCATCGTGCTGTCCAACCTGGCGGCCGTGGCGGTGGACTTCTTCTACCTGATGCTCGGCCAGATCTTCAGTAACCCGGAATTGGCTGACCTAAGCAAGATCCTGCCCTTGAACATCGCCACAACGCTCGTGTTCATCGCGTTGGCTTGTTGGATCTCCTACCGCGGCATGGAAACCACCAAAGGCGTCCAATACGTGCTGGTGGCTTTCCAATTGCTGGTGCTGGGCTGGTTCGCCGTTTCTGCGTTCATCCACGTCGGGAATGGCACGGCTTTCGATGCCACGGCCATTTCCCCTGACTGGTTCAACCCGTTCGCTGTGGACTCGTTCTCCACGTTCGCGGCGGGTGTTTCGTTGTCGATCTTCATTTACTGGGGCTGGGACGTCACGCTCACCATGAACGAGGAAACCAAGAACCCCGAGAAAACGCCCGGCCGCGCCGCAACGGTGACCGTGCTGGTCATCGTGATCATCTACATGACCGTTGCCCTGGCAACGCTGTCCTTTGCCGGTGTTGGCGAAACCGGACTGGGTGTGGGCAATCCGGAGAACCAGTCCAGCATCTTCGCTGTCCTGGCCGGCCCGGTAATGGGGCCGTTCGCGATCCTGATGTCCCTGGCCATCCTGAGCAGCTCGGCGGCGTCGTTGCAGTCGACGTTCGTTTCGCCGGCCCGCACCCTGCTGGCCATGGGCCACTATCAGGCCATTTCGCCCAGGTTCGGCAAGATCAGCCCCACGTTCAAGTCGCCCAGCTTTGCCACCATTGCCGCTGCCATCGCGGCGGCGGGCTTCTACGTGATCACGCGGACGGTGTCGGAGAATGCCCTGTGGGACACCATCACCGCCCTGGGCATGATGATCTGCTTCTACTACGGCATCACTGCGTTGGCGTGCGTCTGGTTCTTCCGCGCCGAGGCGTTCAAGGGTGCGCGCTCGTTCTTCTTCAAGTTCCTGGCGCCGCTGGTGGGTGGGGTGATCCTCCTGGTCATGTTCGTGAAGACAGCGCTCGACTCCATGGACCCCGAATACGGTTCAGGTTCGTCTGTTGGCGGGGTGGGGCTGGTGTTCATCCTCGGCATGGGCGTGATCCTGCTGGGCGTAGTGGTCATGCTGGTGATGTACCGGCTGCGGCCCGAGTTCTTCAAGGGCAAGGTGCTGACCCGGGCCTAGCCCCTGCGCCGAGATGGCATTTGATGACAATGTTGCTCGCCGGGATTGGCATTAAGTGTCATCTCGGCGAGGGTAGGGCGGCGGTTGGAACACCGGCTGCCTTCTCGGCTGCCACTAGTGCTTCGGCGAGGCGCTCGACGGCGGCGCGATAGTCGGTGCCCGCTGTCACCTTGCAGAACTCGGCCTCGTGCATGGCGCGGGTCAGCGCGGCCGTTTCGGCAGTTCGGACGTCCGTCATCGCCGGGTACGCGATGGTCCGGGCAGGGTCCAATTCATAACTGCGCCAGTGCTCCAGAATGTCCGCATGTCGGGCTGAGTCCTCTGAAAAACCCGCACGACGTCGGGGCTCGGCGGCGTGCAAACGCGCAACCCTGCGGATGGCGGCCAAGGTGGCTGCCGCGGTTGCGGCAGCGGCGAGGATCATGATGAGTCCGGCCGGCGGCCATTGCACGGCTGGTACCAGGATGGCGGGAACAATCACCACCAAGCCCCCGAACAAGTCCCAAAAAACACCGTCCGGCTCCGGACCGCGGCCGTATGTCAGCTTCCTGTGCAGGACATACGTGGTTGCTGCGGTTGCGAGCACCAGAGCTACGCCCCACAGAAGCATCATGGCGGGCATCGGACCACCTCCAGGCGACATCACGCTGCTTTGAATTCAGTATGCGCCTGAGTCCCGGCGGGCGCGAGGGGTCGCCTGCGTGCCCTATGAATCAGGTAGTGAACTCTCGGTAGGCTCGATGCCAGCAGGCAAAAGCCTGCCGCATCGTTAGCAAACGAAAGACCTGAGGGCAATCGGATCTGCTGGTCAATGTCTCGCGTCTTGCGTGGGAGATTGTCCGCTCGTCCTGGCATATCGAACCCTAGCGGGTTGGCGACGGTCGCGGGTCCCTTGCCCGCGGCCGTCGTCGCGGGCATCTCCTCTGTCGCACCCCGGGCGTAGCCTAGGCACCATGAGACTGAAAATGTGCAGCATCCACGTCAAGGACCCCGCCGCGGCCCACGCCTTTTACACGGGGACGTTGGGCTTCGAAACCCTGATGGCCATGCCGGAGTACAACCTCTTCATCATCAAGGATCCGGGCGCGGGCGCGGGATCGACGGGACTACTGCTGGAACCCAGCGACAACCCGATCGGCGCGAACTACATGAACGCCGTCTACGACGCCGGGATGCCGGCCGTTGTCCTCGGCGTTCCTGACGTGCAGGCCGAGTACGAGCGATTGCTTGCCGCGGGAGTGAAGTTCAAGGGCGAGCCTGCCGAGGACCCGTCAGGCATCAGTGCCGTTTTCGACGACGGCTGCGGCAACTTCGTCCAGCTCCATCAGGACTAGCGCGCCTTAAACAACTGTGGCCAGGACACAGGTCCCGGCCACAGTCAGCTCAAAGCTATGCGTGGTCCCGCTTGGAAGTCTTGGGGGCGTCGCGCTTGGCTGCCGCGTTGTCCTTGGCTTCCTTGGTGGCAGCCTTCTTGGCGGCTTCGTCCTTGACGCGCTGGGCTTCGGTGCGCACAGCGGCGTGCGTGGCGCGCTCGGTGACCAGCCACTGCGGCGGAGCTTGCAGCAGTTCGGTGATTTCCGCCGTCGTGAGTGCTTCCTCAACGCCGCCACGTGCCAGGCCGCTGATGGAGACGTTCAGCTTCTGGGCCACCACAGGGCGGGGGTGCGGGCCGTTGCGGCGCAGTTCGCCGAGCCACTCCGGCGGGTTGGCCTGGAGTTCGGCGAAATCGTCGCGGGAGATGGACGAATCCTGGAACTCCTGGGGTGTCGCGGGCAGGTAGATGCCGAGTTTCTTGGCAACTGTTGCCGGCTTCATGGACTGGGAGTTGGAGGACGTCATGCTTCAAGGGTATCTGGCCGGTACTGTGAGTGTGTGCCAGCCGCTGAAGAATCCACCGAAACAACTGAACCCCTACCCGGCCTCCGCTTCGCCTTTGTTGCGGGTGTGACTCCTGGGAAATGGATCCGGCGGTGGGAAGAGCGGATGCCGGACTTTCCGCTCCACTCGTTCATGGCCGACGACGACGCGCAGGTTGCGGTCCTGCATGACGGTTCCGCCGACCTCAGCTTTGTTCGGTTGCCTGTAGACCGTGACGGCTTGAACGTCATCCCCTTGTACGAAGAGCAGCCCGTGGTGGTTGCGCCCAAGGGCCACGAGATCTCGGTGTTTGAGGAAGTCGCCGTCGAGGATTTGTCCGACGAGAATTTCCTGGATATTGATGAGATGGGCGGGCCGGACATGGCCCTGCAGGTGGTGGCGTCGGGTGCTGGGTTGGCTATCTTGCCTATGTCCGTTGCGCGGCATCTGAACGTCAAGGACACCGTCATGCGGCGCCTGACCGGAGCCCCCACCACCCAGATTGGCCTGGCCTGGCTCGTGGGAACGGACAGCCCGGTGATCGAGGAATTCATCGGGATCGTTCGTGGCCGGACAGCTCAGAGCTCGCGTCAACCGTCGGCCCAACAGGAGAAGCCCAAGAAGGCTCCCAAGCCGGATCGCCGGGGTGGCGGCCCCAAGAAGCCTGCGGTCGCGCAGCGCTACGCCCCGAATCCGGACAAGGGCCGCGGCAAGGGTTCGCGCAAGAAGGGCAAACGCTAGCTACGCGCCGTGAATCGCGGTTTGCTGCTGTTCTGAACGGTTCAGGTAGGCCAGCAGCAAGTCCCCTGCGCGTTCAAGCTCGCCGGCCTCCAGCGCTGAGCAGATCTGCTCGTTTTCTGTGAGCCAGTCGCTGTAGAAGTGCGCGTCCACGGTGGCTTTGTGGAAGTACAGCCGCATCTCGGCCAGGATTTGGGCCATGATCGTGGTCAGCCTGTTGCTCTCGGCCAAGTCCACGATCGCCCCGTGGAAGTGTTGGTTGGCGCTGCCCAGTCCTTCGTTGTCGTTTGCGGCCGCTGCGAGCTTGCCTTCCTCGACGGCTGCCCGTACTGCGGCAATTCGCTCCGGCGAACCACCTGTCCTGATTGAGCTGACCTCAATGGCCCGGCGAACTGTGTAGACGTCGTGGATGTCGCCGGCTTCCAGGGTGGCCACGAACACGCCCTTGTTGGGCTGACGGGTGAGCAGCCGTTCGCCGGCCAACTCGGCGAACGCTTCGCGGACGGTGTTCCGGGAGACCCCCAGGTCTTCGGCAATGGTGGCCTCGGTGAGCTTCGCGCCCGGAACCAGGAAACCCTCGGCCAGTTGGTAGCGCAGCTCCTCGGCGACCCGCTCGGCAACGGAGGGAACCCGGACGCGCATGCGGGCACGCGCGCTGGACTCGGGGTGCTCGCTGAATACCTGATCTGCGCTGGCCATGAATCCAAAATTACACGATTGCCGAAAATCCGTATCGCTGGATTGTTGAACAATCCAGCAGATTGGTGCATGCTGGATGTAACGCACATCACGAGGCAGGGATCACACCATGGCAATCATCGATCTGAACAGCGACGTCGGCGAGTCCTTCGGGCGCTGGTCCCTCGGCGATGACGCTGCGATGTTCCAGTCCGTTTCCAGTGCCAATGTTGCGTGCGGATTCCACGCTGGCGACCCCAGCGTCATCCGCAGCACCTGCGAAAAGGCGGCTCAGGCCGGCGTCGTTATTGGCGCCCATGTTGGCTACCGCGATCTCGCGGGATTCGGCCGCCGCTTCATGGACATCGATCCTGTGGAACTGGCGGACGACGTCGTGTACCAAATCGGTGCGCTGCAGGCCCTGGCGGCCACCGCCGGCGCAACAGTCCAGTACGTCAAGCCCCACGGCGGCCTCTACAACGCGATCGTCAAGCACACCGCCCAGGCGCGTGCCGTCGTCGACGCCGTGAAATCGGTTGACCCCAGCCTTCCGATCCTCGGCCTTCCAGGTTCCGAAGTCCTGCGCCTGGCGGAAGAAGCCGGCCTCCGGGGCGTCTCCGAAGCTTTCGCGGACCGTGCCTACAACCCCGATGGGACGCTCGTCTCGCGTTCGCAACCGGGCGCTGTCCTTCACGATCCCGCCGAAGTGGCCGAGCATGTCCTGCGGATGGCCACCGAGCAATCCGTCAGGGCGATTGACGGTTCCATACTGAAGATCCGCGCAGAAAGCATCTGCGTGCATGGTGACTCACCGGGGGCCGTCGCAATGGCCACTGCCGTGAAGTCCGCTCTCGGCGACGCCGATGTCAACATCGGCTCGTTCGTCTAAATCTGCTTGAACTTAGGCTCCGCACTAACTCCCTCATCCCCCCGGAGGAAACCATGACCAGTACCAACAAGGCAGCCAAGGCCGTGACAAGGAAGCCACCGGCCGGCGCTCTCAAGGCATACGTCGCCAGCCTTACCGGCACCTCGCTGGAGTACTACGACTTCGCCATCTACTCGGTGGCCTCGGCCCTCGTGTTCCCCAAGATCTTCTTCCCGGGCAATGACGAGTTCGTAGCGCTGCTGCTCTCCTTCTCAGCGTTTGCTGTTGGCTACCTGGCCCGTCCCATCGGTGGCGTGATCTTCGGACGTCTCGGCGACAAGATCGGCCGTAAGTACGTTCTCGTCTTCACGCTGGTCCTCATCGGCGTAGCCACAGTCCTCATCGGTGCGCTGCCGGACTACTCGGTGATCGGCATCGCCGCCCCCATTATTCTCGTGATGTTGCGCCTGGCCCAAGGCATCGGCGTTGGCGGCGAATGGGGCGGCGCGGTCCTGTTGTCCAGCGAATTCGGTGACCCCAACAAGCGCGGCTTCTGGTCCTCCGCAGCCCAGATCGGCCCTCCTGCCGGCAACCTCATGGCCAACGGCGTCCTCGCCATCCTGGCCGCTTCACTCAGTGACGAAGCTTTCCTCTCATGGGGTTGGCGTGTAGCCTTCCTGGCCTCCGCCTTCCTTGTGGCCTTCGGCCTGATCATCCGCCTCAAGCTGGAGGAAACGCCGGTATTCAAGGCCATCCAAGCCAAGGGCGATCGTCCCAAGGCACCCATCAAGGAAGTCTTCACCACTGAGCCCAAGGCCTTGGTTGCCGCAGCGCTCTCCCGCGTGTGCCCTGACGTTCTCTACGCACTGTTCACCGTGTTCGTGGCCGTATACGCCACCAAGCAACTGGGCATGACCACTGGCAACGTTCTTTCTGCCATCTTGATCGGTTCAGCGTTCCAGCTCTTCCTGATCCCGCTGGCCGGCGCTCTCACCGACCGCATCAACCGTCGCCTTGTCTACGGCATCGCTGCCGCCGCAACCGCCGCCTACATCCCGATCTTCTTCCTGATGATCCAGGGCAAATCCGTGACGATGCTGACCATCGGCACCGTGATCGGCCTGGCGCTCCACGCCTTCATGTACGGCCCGCAGGCAGCCTTCATCACCGAGCAGTTCCCGGCCCGCCTCCGCTATGCCGGAAGCTCGCTGGCCTACACCCTGGCTGGCGTGATTGGTGGCGCCGTGGCGCCCATCATCTTCACCGCACTCTACGGCGCAGCGTCCGGCGGCTGGTACCTGATTGCCGCCTACTTGCTCCTCACAGCCATCATTACCATTGTGGGCATGGCCATTGGCCGTGACCCCAAGCCTGAGGAAGACGTTCGCCTGCTTCAGGGGACGCACGCTCAGCCGGCGGCGTAACCGAAGATGGATACCGTGATCCAGACGACCACCGCGAAAAGGGTCCGCTCCGTAAGGCCCGTTGGCACCCGTGCCGTCCTCGCCGAGTTGGACGGGCTGCAGGAAGTACTCGCCCTGCAGGACATGCTTAACAAGTCGCCCCTGCCTGGCCAAGTGGACGTGCTGGCAGCTGCGGAAACGGTGATGGTGGTGGGCGAGTCGGCAGCAGCCACCCGCGCCATCGGCGCCCGCCTGCTGGAACTGGAACTTGCCGCAACGGAGGTTACCGACTCCGGGTTGGTTGTCATCGACACCGTGTACGACGGCGACGACCTCGCCGACGTCGCGGAGCTCACCGGACTGAGTGCGGACGGCGTTGTTGCCGCACATACGGGCCAGATTTGGACGGTGGCCTTTGCAGGCTTCGCACCCGGTTTTGGCTACATGGTGGGCGAAAACGAAGTACTCACGGTTCCTCGCCGTTCCTCGCCGCGGACAGCAGTTCCCGCGGGATCCGTGGCCCTCGGTGGCCAGTACTCGGCTGTTTATCCCCGGCGTTCCCCGGGTGGATGGCAGTTGATCGGCCGCACCGGGGCACGGATGTGGGACCTCGACCGGTCCCAGCCAGCCTTGGTGCGCCCGGGCGACAGGGTGCAATACCGGGCAGTCCGTGAGGTTGTTACAGCTGCTTCATCGTCGTCGCACGAACCCGACTCGGAGCATCACGCGGGCCCTGGTTTGCGGATCCTCAACCCTGGCGCGCAGAGCCTTATCCAAGACCTCGGCCGCCGTGGCTTTGGTCCGTTGGGCGTTTCTGCTGCTGGTGCCCTTGACCGGGCGTCGCTGCGACGAGCCAATCGTTTGGTGGGCAATGACTCTTCGGCCGCCGCCATCGAAACCGTCAATGGCGGGCTGACAATTGAAGCCGCCGGCGATCAGGTGATTGCCGTGACCGGCGCGCCGACCACGCTGACCGTCCAATCGCCGTCGTGGGTTGACTCAGGCGAAGACGACGCCGGAGACCAGCCAGGCGGGCAGCGGACCGTCCCGATGGCCTCGCCATTCGCATTGCTCGACGGCGAAGTGCTGACTCTGGGCGCTCCCGAGTCCGGATTCCGCAACTATGTGGCGATCCGCGGCGGAGTAGACGTCCCCCAAGTGTTGGGCAGCCGATCGGCGGACACGATGTCAGGGATCGGTCCGGCGCCGCTGGCCATCGGCCAGGAGCTCCCGATCGGTGAGGCCACGGTTTCCACCGCGGTTGGCAGCCCCGAATTGCAGCCTGATTTTCCGGGTGCGGGCGTAACAGTGCTGGACGTTGTGCCCGGGCCGCGCGCCGACTGGTTCGACCAAGCCGCGATCGATTCGCTCTGCAGCCAGGAATGGTTGGTCACACCGCAGTCAAACCGGGTTGGCATGCGCTTGGACGGCACCCCGCTCCAACGCACCCGCGAAGGCGAGCTCCCCAGCGAAGGCACCATGGCGGGTGCACTTCAGATCCCGCCCGCCGGATTGCCCGTCCTGTTTCTGGCAGATCACCCGATTACCGGTGGCTATCCAGTGATCGGCGTAGTCCGTGACGAACACTTGGACATCGCCGCGCAGGTACCAATCGGCGGCCGGATCCGATTCCGCCTGGTGAACGATTCCCCAGACTTCACCAAGACCCCAAAGAAGTGAGTATCTGATGCGCAAGGTCCTGATCGCGAACCGTGGCGAAATCGCCGTCCGCGTCGCCCGAGCCTGCGATGACGCCGGCATCTCGTCGGTGGCCGTCTACGCAGACATCGACGCCGACGCAATGCACGTTGGAGCAGCCGACGAAGCGTACAGCTTGGGCGGAAACACCCCCGCTGACACCTACCTGAACATCGAAAAGCTGCTCGGCATCGCGGTGCTTTCCGGTGCGGACGCCGTCCACCCCGGCTATGGCTTCCTCTCCGAGAATGCGGACTTTGCGCAAGCAGTGCTCGACGCCGGACTCGAGTGGATCGGTCCCTCGCCGGAGTCGATTCGCCAGTTGGGCAACAAGATCACCGCCCGCGAGATCGCCGTCCGTGCTGGCGCTCCTTTGGTGGCCGGCAGCGACGGACCGGTGTCCTCTGCCGCCGAAGCTCGGGCTTTCGCCGAAGAGCACGGACTTCCCTTGGCCATCAAGGCTGCTTTCGGTGGAGGCGGGCGTGGACTCAAGGTGGTCCGCGAGCTCGCTGAAGTGGAGGAAGCCTTTGACTCCGCAGTCCGTGAAGCCGTGGCTGCTTTCGGTCGTGGCGAGTGCTTCGTAGAGCAATACCTGGACCGGCCGCGGCATGTGGAAGCCCAGATCATCGCGGACAAGCTCGGCAACGTC
The DNA here is from genome assembly GCF_042786555.1 of Paenarthrobacter sp. NPDC056912. Lineage (NCBI taxonomy): Bacteria > Bacillati > Actinomycetota > Actinomycetes > Micrococcales > Micrococcaceae > Paenarthrobacter > Paenarthrobacter sp. NPDC056912. The sequence continues at coordinate 88,459 of NZ_JBHUCD010000006.1, read as the reverse complement.
ATTGTGGTGGGTACCCGCGACTGCTCACTCCAACGTCGCCACCAGAAACTTGTGGAAGAAGCTCCCGCACCATTCTTGAGCGACTCGCAGCGGCAACAGATCTACGACGGCGCCAAGGCCATTGTCAGTGAGGCCGGCTATTTTGGGGCCGGAACCGTGGAGTTCCTGGTCTCAGCCGATGGAGCGGTGGCATTCCTTGAGGTCAACACCAGGCTTCAGGTGGAGCATCCCATTACCGAGGAAACCGCCGGAATCGACCTCGTCCAGGAGCAGTTCCGTATCGCCGCAGGCCTGCCCCTGAGCATTTCGGAGGACCCTGCAGCTCGCGGGCACTCCTTCGAGTTCCGCCTCAACGCCGAGGACGTGGGACGCGGATTCCTTCCCTCCCCGGGCACGGTTGCTTCCTTCGAAGGGCCGACGGGTCCGGGCATTCGACTGGACACAGGAGTGCGTTCCGGCTCAACCGTGCCGCCTCAATTCGATTCCTTGCTGGCCAAGCTGATCGTCACTGGGGCTGACCGGCAGCAAGCCCTTCGCCGCGCACGCAGGGCCCTCGCCGAAATCAAGATCACGGGCCTCGCCACCGTCCTGCCCTTCCACCGTGCGGTCCTCGAATCAGACGATTTCACCTCCGTGGCCGGCCTCAGGGTGCACACTCGGTGGATCGAAACCGACTTCGCAGACCAGATCCCGGTAGACGCCGAGTACAGCGTTGCCGCCCCGAACGGTGAACGGCGCACCATCACAGTGGACGTGGACGGCAAGAGGCTCGCCGTGGGACTCCCGGCCGATCTGTTGGACGGTTGGGCGCGCTCCGGGCAGGGACTTCCGGCCGCTGCGGATGTCACGGGTTTGCCGGGTTCCGTCACCGGTTCCGGTGACTCGCCAGCCGAATCCGCCCTCGTATCCAGCATGGCCGGCACGGTGGTGAAATGGCTGGTGGAGCCCGGCGCTGAGGTAGCCGCTGGGGACCCGTTGGTGGTCCTTGAGGCCATGAAGATGGAAACGCAGGTCCCGGCTCATCGCGCGGGCACACTGTCCGAAGTTCTCTCGGCACCCGGGGGAGTGGTGATGGCCGGCGCTGTGCTGGCGCACATCGAGTAGCCGCGCACAGCTGCTACGAGGCCGAGCCGGCCGGATTCAGCACCACGGCGTTGTGCAAGGCCATGCCGGCTGCTCCAATGGCGCCCTCCGCCTCCGTCCAGTCCCGCACCGTGATGTTCAGCGGGTGATGGAACCGGAGCACGGTCTCTTGGAGCCCTTCTTCGAAGCCGGGCCGGAGGTGTTCCCACAGTGCCGTCGTCTCGCCCGTGACGATGATTGTGGAGATGCCGAGCAGGTTGACGGTGCCGCCGAGGGATCGGCCCAGCATGCGGCAACTGACCCACGGGATCGGATTCAGGCGTGAAGGGGATGACGTTGGACGCGAGGATCTGCCCGTCCAGCAGCACTGTCACTGCGGCCACGCTGCGCGGCGTGATTCCCAGCCCGATGACGACGGCCTGACGCCGTCCATGGGCACCGTGCAGCTGGCCGTCGACGCGGCCCCGGCGGGCTACGTGCACGTACTGGTGCGGAACCGCGGCGGCGGTTACGTCTATTCCGACGACGACGTCCGCACCATGTGCGCGGACATCGCCGCCCTCCGGGGTACTGGAGTGGGTGGCGTGGTCCCCGCGCTTGCTGCGGCAGGCGTTGCGGCCGTGCACCTCTCGGCGCGCACAAACTATGTGGACCCATACCCTGCAGGCCCTGGTGGTGGCGCGCAGGAGCTTGACGCTACCGATCCCGTGATCGTGGCTGCGGCACGGGTGGCTGTTCCGGCGTAGTTCCGTTGCCAGCCCGCTGTTCCGTTGCTGCCCGGCGACGGAACAGCGGGCTGCCGACGAGCTAGGACGCGACGGCGACGCCCAACACGCTGTCCAGCAGGCCGTTGCGGAACTTGCCCGCGGGGTCGTTGGTCTGGACCAAGGCCCGGAAGTCCTCGAACCGCGGGTACAGCGCGCCGAAGTCGTACTGGCCGGGGGTGAAAAGCTTGCCCCAGTGCGGGCGTGCGCCGAACGGCCGGAGGGCTTCCTCGAGTTCGGGGAGGATGGCCTCCACCTCGGTCTGCAGCGGCTTCCATGTGAAGTGCAGGGCAACACTTTGCTGCCGGTAGAAGGGGCTGAGCCAGTATTCGTCAGCGGCTATGGTCCGGACTTCGGAGATGAACAGCAGCGGTGCCAGCTTTTCCGCCAGACCGCGGACGGCCTGCAGCGCGGCCGGTGCGTGGTGCAGCGGCAGCAGGAATTCGCTCTGGAGTTCCTCGCCGTTGCTGGGCGTGAATTCGTGCCGGAAGTGCGGCAAACGGTCCAGCCACTTGCCGGCGATGTCCAACTGCTCCGTGCAGTTCTCGGCGGACATATCAGGAAGAGGGTGGAGCGCGGTTGTCGCCGGGGTTGCCCCGAAGAGGTCCGGCAGGGCTGGCTCGGAATCCAGCGCCTTGAGCCACACCTGGGGTATGGCGTCGCCGGTGTAATCCGTGAAGAAGCTGACGCTGTAGGCGCTCGACGCGATGTCCTGGAAGTTCGCCAGCGCGCGGTCCCACGGCAGGCCGGTGAGGACTCGTTGGCGCATTTGGAAGCTCGGGCGGACTGCCAGCTCGAGGCCGGTCACGATGCCCAGTGCACCAATTCCCACCACACTGGCGAGGAACTCGTCGTCGTCGGCGGCGGTCAGCGTCACCTGCTCGCCGTTGGCGCGCACCAGATCAATGCCTACGACGGCGCCAGCCAGGGAGGGATTGTTCACTCCACTGCCGTGCGTGCCGGTTTGGATGGCGCCCGCGACGGAGATGTGGGGGAGCGAAGCGAGGTTGTGGATGGCGTAGCCGTGTTCTTCCACTGCCCGGCACAAGGCTCCGTAACTGATGCCACCACTGACCTTGACGGTGCTCTTTTCCTTGTTGAGGACCACTTCCTGTGGAAGAGCGTCCAAGAGGATGTGCGTGCCGTCCGTGTCTGCCACCTTGTTGAAAGAGTGGCGCGAACCGAGTGCCTTGACCTTCGGCGCCTTAGCCACGAGCTCCCTCAGCTGGTTGACCGAGGTAGGCCGTTGGATTTCCGCGGACGAGTACTCAAGGTTTCCTGCCCAGTTCTTCATTGAATAATCTTCCCATCGTGCGTTTTCGGTCTCCGTAAATTGTGAGCGTTCACAAATCTGTGCGTCAAGGGGAGTCCAGCTGGTTGCAGATAGGGTTCAAGAAACCGCCGTCTATCAGGAGCAACACGTGAGCAAAGGATCCAAGCCCACCATCCGGGATGTAGCGACGGCTGCCAACGTTTCGCTGACCACCGTCTCCTACGTTCTCTCCGGACGGCACGGCGGCACCACCCGGATCAGCCAGCCCACGCAGGACCGGGTTCTCGCTGCGGTCAAGGAGCTTGGCTACGTGCCCAACCAGGCGGCCCGGGGCATGCGCCGAGGCAGGACTGATGTTGTTGCCGTGGCCATCGGAAACCTTGAGTGGCCGTGGGACCGGGCCCTTGCCACTGCCGCCGCACGCATCCTCCCCCAACACGGTTACCAGCCAGTGATTCTGTTGGGCGACGACTGGCGGAAGTTCATGATGTCCGGAGGCGCGGACGGCGTCATCATCGGGTACTTTCCGGAGACCACTGCCGAAGACGAAACCGTCACCGAGCTTGCCCGCCGGGGAGTAGCCCAAGTGGTGATCTCAGGAACCATGAAACCGGCAGGATTCGATGTCCTGGCGCCTGAGTCTGATGCCGGGCTTGAAGAATGCATGGCGTTCCTTGCCGAGAAGCACCGCCGAATTGCCTGCATCCGGCGCGCTGAACCCGCCGGAAGGCCCAAGAGCCGGTTCGCTGCTTATGCCGCCGGCCTCGAGAAGGCTGGCATCGCGCTGGATGAGTCGCTCGTCCGGACGTCGCATCACCGTCCGGCCACCGCGTATCAGTCGGCCCTGGAACTGTTCCAGCTCCCTGACCGCCCCACGGCCGTTCTCTGCACGGACGACATGGAAGCGCTCCAGGCCATCCGCGCCGCCTACCGGCTAGGCCTCCGCGTGCCTGAGGACATTCAGATAGTGGGTGTGGGTAACTCCACCGAGGGCCAGGAGTACGACCCCGCGCTCACCACGGTGGGGCCGGATCCGATCTTTGAACAAGTGGTCATGATGCTGCTGGATCGCTTGGCGGGGGCCACTGCCGCTGAGGGCGTCCGGGTAGCGTCGCCGTGGAAGCTGCACCGACGCGGCACCACCGTGGGTAGTTAGTCCTTCAGCGGGCGGCGAGCCAGCCAGGCCGCAACGATGGCGCCAGAGATGTTGTGCCACAGCGAGAACACGGCCGACGGCAGAGCTGCCAGCGGGGTGAAGTGTGCAGTGGCCAGCGTCGCGGCCAGGCCCGAGTTCTGCATGCCAACCTCGAACGCCAGTGCGCGGCGGGCCTTGTCATCCAGGCGGCCGAGCTTGCCGGCCAGGTAGCCGAGGCCCAGGCCGAAGCCGTTGTGCAGCACAACTGCCAGGAACACGATGCCGCCAGCGGCAACAATTTTGCTTGCACTGCCTGCCACGACAATCGCAACGATCAGTGAAATCACGACGGCGGACGCCCACGGAAGTGCGGGCAGAACCTTCGCGACCAGCTTCGAGAGGAAGAGCCGGGCCAGCAGGCCGGCGATGACCGGCAGCAGCACAGTCTTCACGATGTCCATCACCATGGCGCCGGCGTCGATGTGCAGGAACGAACCGGCCAGGAAGAGTGTCAGCGCCGGAGTCACGATGGGTGCGATCAGCGTGGAAACCGAGGCGACGGCGACGGACAGGGCGACGTCGCCCTTGGCCAGGAACGCCATGACGTTGGAGGCTGTGCCGGAGGGCGCGCAACCGACCAGGATGAGGCCGACGGCCAGCTCGGGAGGCAGCTGCAACAGCACGGCGATGAGCCAGCCGGCGCCGGGCATGATCACGTAGTGAGCCACGATGCCCAGCGCTACGGCCCACGGTCGACGGGCCACTGAGGCAAAGTCCGGCGGGGTCAGCGTGAGGCCCATGCAGAACATGATGACGCCCAGCAGGTACGGGACCGAGACGCCCATGGGTTTGAACAGGTCCGGAATGAGGAAACCAAGGATGCCGGCCACCACCACAAGAAGCGGGAACACCGTGACGGCAACTCGCGCAATCCTGGCCTCAGCGGCAAGGGCGGCGTTGACGGGCGCAGCGGGTTCTTCGGTTTTCGGTGGGGTATTGGTTGCCTCAAGCATTTATCCATGCTCACACCCGCCCGGTAGTGAGAACGAATTCTTTACTTGCAGGGAGGCGTATATGTCAGATGTCCGGCATCCCTCCCGGTCAGGAGCTGAGTTTTCCGGCCAGCCGCTCGCGCATGCGGACGCTGGCCTCGTTGAGCCCGATGAACTCCACCTCGCGACCATGGTTGCGGTACTTCTCGGTGACCGAATCCAGCACAGCCACAGTGGAGGCATCCCAGATATGGGAGCCGTGGAGATCGATGACCACTCGATCTATGCCGTCTGAGGAATCTTTTGCATAGTCGAATTGCGTGTAGAGATCGTTCGACGAAGCAAAGAAGAGTTCGCCGTCTACGGTGTACGTCGCCACCCTGTCACCGTTGAGGTCCAGTTCCGTCCGCTCAACAGTCGCGAAGTGGGCCACCCTCCGGGCGAACAGCACCATCGCCGTCAAGACCCCGACGCCGACACCCACCGCAAGATTGTGCGTCGCCACCACGGCGGCAACAGTAACCAGCATGACCGCCGTCTCCGACTTGGGCAGGCGCTTGAGCGTGGAAGGCCGGATCGAATGCCAGTCGAAGGTGATCAGTGAAACGAAGATCATCACCGCCACCAACGCAGCCATCGGAATCATGCCTACAACGTCGCCCAGGACCACCACCAGGATCAGCAGGAAGACGCCGGCCAGGAACGTTGAGAGCCGGCTGCGCGCGCCTGAGCCCTTCACGTTGATCATGGTCTGCCCAATCACCGCGCAACCACCAAGCCCGCCCAGGAACCCGGTCACGATATTGGCCGTACCTTGGCCCCAGGAAACGCGGGTCTTGTTGGACCGGGTATCGGTGATGTCGTCCACGAGCTTGGCGGTCATCAGCGATTCCAGCAAACCGACCAAAGCCATGGACAAGGCAAACGGCGCAATGATCTGGAAGGTCTCCAACGTCAGGGGAACATTGGGCACGAAGAACCCGGGCAGGCTATCCGGGAGTTCGCCCTTGTCGCTGACGGTGCGAACGTCGATGTGCCCCAGCGCTGTGACCAAGGTGATGGCCACGATTGCCACCAACGGTGCGGGAATGGCAGTGGTCAGCCGCGGCAGCCCGAACACGATCACCAAACCAACAATGACAATGGGGTAGACCATCCACGGCACATTGAAGAGTTCGGGCATCTGGGACATGAACACCAGAATGGCCAATGCGTTCACAAAGCCGATCATCACGGACCGTGGAATGAAGCGCATGAGCTTGGTGACTCCAAGGATGGCCAGAATAATCTGGAAGACGCCCGCAAGGATGATGGTGGCAATCAGGTAATCAAGCCCGTGCTCCTTCATCACCGGAGCAATCACCAACGCCACAGCGCCCGTAGCCGCAGAAATCATGGCGGGCCTGCCACCCACGAGGGCGGTCACGACGCCCATGGTGAAGGACGCGAACAAGCCAATACGCGGATCCACGCCCGCAATCACGGAGAACGCGATGGCCTCCGGGATCAGGGCCAAAGCCACCACCAGCCCCGCAAGGGACTCCGTCAACAGGCGGCGGGGCGAACGGAACGTCGCCCGCAGTGACATGAGTTGCTCGGGAGTCATGGGTCCTTACAGTGCAGTTTGCCGGTAGCGCTCAATCTGCTTAAGACGCCGCTGGAGGCTGTCGCGCCGCGGGTGCGGGACGACGTCGGGCGCCTCAGCGGTGAGATCAATGTGTTCGGTTCCGTACTGCCACAAAAGGAGGTCATCCAGGAGGCGGTCGGGGCCGGGGGAGTAGCGGTGGTCCAAGGCCTTGCGGACCTCGGTGATCCGGTTGGCGCTGAGCAATCCCGCAAGCTCCACGGTCTTGGTGAGTCCGTGGTCCGCCAGGAGTTCGGCAGCCCATCCCCAGTCGTCATCAACTTTACGGTCAACGTGCGGCAAGAGCGTACGCCATACGTCACGAACGCGGTTGGGCGTCAGTGGCATGCCGCCCTCGCCCTCCAGATCCCAGTAGCCACGAACTTCTTCGTAGCGCTCGTGAAGATCTGCGAACGCGCTCTCCACTGTTTCCAGCATGGCCGCCGTGGCCGTGAACTGACGATCGAAATGCGGTGTCCAGGCGCGGGGGTCCTCAGCCTTGAAGCGGATGTCGTGCTCGATCTCGCTCCACGCGTGCGCGAACACCGTGCGGATCTGGCACTCAAAGAAATAGCTGCCATTCGCCGGGAGATCCGGATTGAAGACGTGCTGGTACTCCTTGACGGCCTCGTTCTGGATAGTGCGCAGAATGAGGTGGCGGCTGGAGTACCCGTAGGTGCCGGACTCGATGGAGCCGATGTCCTTCTCGCGGTCGCCACGGCAATCGAAGAGCTGGCGCTGGCGTTTGATGATGTTGGCAACCGCCGCGTTCTCGGCCGGCAGTTTGGTGATGACACGGATGCCCACCATGTCGTTCAGGGTGCGGAACGGGTCCGGGAACTTCAGGACCCGCGGACCGCCCGGCTCCAGGGGATCATCCGTGCGGGAGATCTTTTCGCGGAACGATTCCACGGTTTTGGTGCGGCCCGTGACGAAAAGCGGAGTGACCTCGGCGTCGTTGAGCATGTCCCTGAGGGTCAATAAAACATCGCGCGTGACCCGCTTGAGGGCAGGGCGAACACGCTCATAGAGAGCCACGTTCGCATCCACTGCATCGCGTTGATCCTGGTCCAGGCTGTCCCAATTGCTTGCCATGCCCCCAGCTTACGGTGCGGGTCCGACAGCGAACCGGGCCACCCGCCGTCGGGGTGCCTCTTCCCAAACTTCCGAAACCTCACGATAGGCTCGGTACAAAGGAGGGCGCAATGTTGCGGCACAAGTACAGCTACGGCGATCACCCCAGTCAGTGGGGCGAACTCTTCATTCCTGAACCGAGCAACGGAAACCATCGCGGCGCATCGGCTGTCGCGGGTGGAATCGCAGTTGTGATCCACGGCGGTTATTGGCGTTCACAGTACGGTGCCGAGCTCGGCGAGCCCTTGGCGCGCGACCTCGCAGCGCACGGCATCACCGCCTGGAACCTCGAGTACCGGCGTGCCGGAAACGGTGGTGGATGGCCCCATACTTTCGAGGACATCCTGGCCGGGATCGACCATTTGTCCGCAATTGCCGGCGAGCACGATCTCCAGCTCGGCAAAGTGGTGGCCCTTGGCCACTCGGCCGGCGGACATCTGGCCGTGTGGGCGGCCGGCCGGGAGCGGCTCTCCGCCATCGGAACGCCCGACGCCGACCGCCAACTCCAGCGCAGCCCTGAGGATAACGCTGTGCACCTGACGGGCGTCGTCAGTCAGTCGGGCCTCCTGAATCTCGCTGCAGCGGAAAAACTGAACCTCAGCAACGGGGCCGTCTGCAACCTCATGGGCGGAGACTCCGGTAGATACCCCAAACGGCATAAATACGCCGACCCCATGACTTCGCTGCCAATCGACGTCCCCGTTTATGCCGTGCACGCCACGGATGACGAGGACGTTCCCGTGAGCCAGTCGGAGGCGTACGTCGCGGCGGCCACGGCTGCCGGAAGTGCTGCCCAGTTGCTGCGGGTGCCCGGCGACCACTTTGACCTCATAGACCCCAAGGCCGTGGCGTATAAGAAGTGCCGCGAACTGGTCCAAAGGCTGCTCTCCTAGTCTCTGGCTCCAGCTTCGGTCCTCTGGCAGAGTGGTCCCATGCTGACTGTGATTGGCGAGGCCTTGGTTGACGTTGTTCAACGCTCCAGCGGAATCGAGGCGCACGTAGGCGGGAGCCCGCTCAACGTCGCGGTCGGTTTGGCGCGGTTGGACCACCCGGTGCAGTTCATCGGGCGCTTCGGGCAGGACGCGTACGGCGATTCCGTTGCGGCCCACTTGCGTGCGAGTTCGGTCATGGTGCCACTGCCGCCGGACAGCAAACCAACCAGCGTGGCCACCGCGCAGATCGACGACGACGGCGCCGCCACCTACATGTTCGACCTCGCCTGGGAGCTCCCCGGGCTTGCCGGGCGGTTGCCGCTGATGCTGCAGGGCGCCACCTTGCTGCACACAGGTTCAATAGCCACCGCCTTGGAGCCCGGCGCCGCCGAGGTGCTTGCCGCCGTTGAGCATGCCCACCCGAGCAGCACCATCAGCTTCGACCCCAACTGCCGTCCCAGCATCATCACGGACCGGGAGTACGCGCGGACGCAAGCCGAACGCTTCGTGGTGCTGTCCGACGTCGTGAAGGCCTCAGACGAAGACCTTGAATGGCTCTATCCCGGCGTCGATCCGGCGGAATCAGCGCGGCGGTGGCTGTCCTTGGGCGGAACGGAGGGGCCGGCGCTAGTGGTGGTGACGCGAGGTTCGCGTGGCCCGTGGGGCATCACTGCGGCGGGCGAAACCCAGGTTCCGGCGCCGTCCGTGAACGTCGTGGACACCGTAGGTGCAGGAGACTCGTTCATGGCAGGACTGCTGTCCGCCATAGTGGACCATGGGCTGGATGGTGCGCAGAACCGCGATGCTTTGCGGGCCATGCCCTCCGAAACGCTGGCCGCCATCATGGACCACGCAGCGCGCGCGGCCGCGGTCACGGTGTCCCGGGCCGGCGCCAACCCGCCCACCCGGGCTGAAATCAACCACGGGACTGTGTGAGTACAGGACAGCGTGAGTACGGCCGCTTAGGCTCCGTGCCCGGCGCTTACTTCCTCGCCGGCCTTCACCGGCCCAGGGGGAGTGCCTTCCCCGAACGGGCTGCCACCGAGGGATTCCCGTCCGTGAGCGGTGAGCCACCCGGATAGATCCGGGCCTGCCGGGACGATCTGAGTGGGATTAATGTCCTCGTGCACGATGTAGTAGTGCTGCTTGATCTGCACGAAGTCGATAGTGTCCCCGAAGCCCGGCGTCTGGAACAGGTCCCGCGCATAGGCCCACAACGCCGGCATCTCACTGAGTTTGTTGCGGTTGCACTTGAAGTGTCCGTGATAGACGGCATCGAAGCGGGCCAGGGTGGTGAAGAGCCGGACGTCAGCCTCTGTGATGGAGTCACCTACGAGGTATCGCTGGCCCGTTAGCCGTTCCTCCAGCCAGTCCAAAGCGTTCCAGAGCCGGGTGTAGGCGGCATCGTAGGCTTCCTGTGACCCCGCGAAACCGCATCTGTAGACGCCGTTGTTGACCTCTGTGAAGACGCGCCTGTTGACCTGGTCGATTTCCTCGCGGAGGTGCTCCGGATACAGCCGGGGAGCGCCGGGGCGGTGGAACTCAGTCCACTCCGTGGAGAAGTCCAGAGTGATCTGGGGGTAATTGTTGGTGACAACCGCGCCGCTTTCGACGTCCACCAACGCCGGAACGGTGATGCCGCGCGGGTAGTCCGGAAAGCGACGGAAAAACGCTTCCTGCAGGCGTTCGATACCCAGCACCGGATCCTTGCCGTCCGCGTCCAGGTCGAAGGTCCAGGAACGGGCATCGTGGGTGGGGCCGGGCTGGCCAAGACTGATGACCTCCTCGAGCCCCAGCAGCCTGCGGACAATGACAGTGCGGTTTGCCCACGGACAGGCCCTCGCCGCAATCAGCCGGTACCGCCCCGGCTCCACTGGCCAACCCGGTTCGCCGTTTGGGCCCGTTTTACCGTCGCGAGTGATGCGGTCTTCGATGTAGTTGGTGTCGCGGGTGAACTCGCCGCCTGTGACGTATGCTCCCCGGGTGCTGTGTTCTTCGACTGCGCTGGTCTTCTCACTCATTGCCCCAGCCTATGCTCTTGGTTTTGGGAATGTGGGCGGCTATCCGGGGCGCAGGCGCCTGTTCGTACCCACGTAGACTGGCGTAATGCGGCTCGTAGCAAGCGATATTGACGGCACCATCCTCGGTCACGACGGAAAAATCAGTGATCGGACCATCAAGGCATTCCAAGCATGCCGCGACGCAGGGGTGGAACTCGTCTTCGTTACGGGCCGTCCGCCGCGCTGGTTGTACCCGCTCCAGGAGCAGTTGGGGCACAGCGGAATCGTCATCTGTTCCAACGGCGCCGTGGTGTGGGACCTGGAAAGCGAGAAGCCTCTTTCCTCTACTGCCTTGGACGTCGAGTCCGTCTTCGAGGCCCGTCGCATCATCAAATCCCTCCGGCCGGATGCCCTGTTCGGCGCGGAGACGCTGACCGGATTCCACCTTGAGCCGGGCTTCATCGAGAACGAAACCAGCGAGTTGCTCGCCGAGTTCAGCCCCGCACCGTTGGCCGACACGCTCACCGCGGATGACGCCGTCGTAAAATTCCTGGCGATCACCCGCCAAGGCACCCCGGATGAATTCCTTGCCGAGGTGCAGCCGGCCGTCGCCCACCTGGTGACCACCACGCACTCAGCCCCGCGCACGGCCTTGCTGGAGATGTCCGTTCCGGGCATCAACAAAGCCGTCACGCTTGCGGAGTACGCGGAGTCCCTCGGGATCGGGGCAGCTGACGTTGTGGCGTTCGGGGACATGCCCAACGACATCGAGATGCTCCGCTGGGCCGGGCACGGCTACGCCATGGCGAGCGGGCATCCCGAGGCCATTAGCGCTGCAGGCCAGCAGGCGCCGCACTTCGACGACGACGGCGTGGCGCAGATCCTCGAAGCGAAGTTGGCGGAACAGCGGGTCTAGCTACGCCGCCCGAAGCGAGGGATCCAGCAGCGCACCGAATCGCGGTATTGCCGGAACTCGGTTCCAAACCGTTTTTCCAGGTCTGCTTCTTCAAGCGGCCGGACGGCATAATTCCACAGCAGCGAACCGATCATCGCGTACGCGACCACGAGCCATGACCCCAGCATGAGGCCCACTCCTGCGCCTTGGGTGATGCCCGAGACTGCCATCGGATTGCGGACCCAGCGATACGGGCCGGCGACGACCAACCGGTTGGGCATGGCGGATGGCAGAGGCGTGCCACGGCCCCGGGACGCCATAGTCACAGCCGAAGCGACCCCAAGGACGCTCGCCAGCACCAGGAGAACGGCGCCTGCCGTGGCAGCGAACTGCGGGACAGGCAATGACACCAGCCATCGAATTCCCAGCCACGATATGAGCAGGGGGACCACGACGAGGAAGAAACCCCAGAAGAGGATCATTTGCCCGATGGTCGCACTGACGTGCACCGCTGCCCGACGGCCCGAAGCAGCGGGATTGAACGCAAAGGGGCCGCGGATGAGCCATTCCGTGGGAACCCGACCCAGCAGGACGAAGCAGAGCGCCAAGCCTGAGCAGGCGGTTGCGGCAATCATCATCAGGACGCCCCAGCCCGCTTCGGTAGTGATCGTGGCGTAGAGGGCCAGCGCGGCGGCGACCAAGGCCGTCCATCCGGTAGCCACCGCAGCAGCGGCCTTCACACCAAGGGCCGCCATGGCCGAACCCAGCACGAACAGCGGAACGTCGAGGGCGGCCACAGCGAGGGGGTCGAGGCTGCCAAGAGTGGCTGTGCGCACCGAGGGTGAAAGGAAAACCAGCGTCCACCACGCCAGCCCGGCAATTGCCTGTGTTGCGAAGTAGGCCCGTCCCCAGCGTTGCAAATGAGCCCCGACTGCCTGGGACGCCCGCGTCACGGGTGCCGCACCCCCTGCCCCGCCAGAACCGCCCGGTAACCCTCTCTGAAAGTGGGGAACTGAGGCTCGAATCCTGTGGCCCGCAAGCGCTTGTTTGAGCAGCGTTTGTCGCCGGGGCCGGCGTCGGACGCGCCGCCAGGTGCCGCCGTCGGGGGTTCCGGGCATCCCATCTCAGAGGCGAGGAATCGCATGACGTCGCCCATTTCGGCAGCGTGATCGTCGACGCCGATGTACACGGAGTCCGGGTCCTGGGCCATGGTGGTGAGGTGCACGATCATTGCCGCGGCGTCGTCCCTGTGGACGCGGTTCGTGTGGCGGGGGTGGGGCGGGATGACGGCTTGGCCGGTCCTGACCTGGTCGATCAAACGGGTCCGTCCCGGACCATAGATGCCGCCCAGTCGGAGCGAAATCGGCAAGGTGGCAGTGCCACGTGTCCGGGCGAACAACAACTCCTCCGCGTCCCTCAAGACTTTTCCGCTGAAGCGCGTGGGTTCGGTGGGCGTCGACTCGTCCACAACAGCCCCGCCCGAGTCCCTGTACACAGCTGTGGAGGAGACGAAAACTATCCTGGCCGGAGTAATCGCCTGCCGTTCCAGCGCGCCCAGGACGTTCGTGAGCCCGTCCAAATACGCCGCGCGGTAGGCCTCTTCGGTGGACGCATCCGCTGCAACAGCCACCACAACGATGTCGATGTCCGCGGGAAGTTCCGGCACGCTGACGGCGAGGTCCGCGTGCATGCCGCTGATTTCGGCAGGCAGCTTTTCGGGCGAGCGACGCAGCCCCACCACCTGATGGCCGGCCTTTGCGAATCGCAGTCCTGCTTCGGTTCCGAGGTCGCCGCACCCGGCAATCAACACAGTCATGTCCCCAGTTTCGCAGGCGGCAGTGTCACCGACTTCCCAGCCTCCATACAACCGGCGTTCATTTTGCGCCCGTAGGCTTCCAGCCACGGACCCGTTTGCTCGTTGAATGTAGGGGAATCATGGCCAAGCGCAAGATCAGTGACTTCAATACCGCCCCGCTCCGGCGTGTCGAGCCGGATCATCACTGGCGCTCGCTCCGCCAGGGCGACCGTGTCAGCGTTACTTTGACGCCGGGGTATGAATCCGCGGGCGTGGTGGACGCCGTTACCGGCGATGCCACCGCGGTGTGGGTAGAGCTCGACGGCGGTCGCGGCCGGACGCTGGTGCACGTCAGCGACGGCGTGGCGATAGTTCCGCAAGACTCCTAGCGGCGTTTGCGGGCGCATTGCTGGGCTACGCTACGGGTGTGATGCTGCCCTATTTCCTCCGCAAGGACGGTACAGCGGGCCCTTTGGCCTTTGCCCACCGAGGTTTCTCCCTGGACGGCTTGGAGAATTCGATGGCAGCGTTTCGGGCTGCCGTCGAGCTTGGAACGGTGCACCTTGAAACTGATGTGCACACCACTTCGGACGGTGTGCTGCTCGTTTTCCATGACTCTTCCCTGGACCGGGTGACTGATTCCGTTGGCAGGATTGCAGAGCTCTCCGCTGCGCAAGTTGCCAAGGCGCGGATCGGCGGGCTTGAGCCGGTTCCGGTTTTTAGCGAGTTGGTTTCTTCGCTGCCGGACGCCCGCCTGAATCTTGACGTCAAGGATTGGAACTCCGTGGGACCGGTAGCCGCAGCCATTGAGAAGTACGGAATTCATCAGCGGGTTCTGGTCACGAGCTTCTCGGACAGGAGGCGCCGAGCCGTCCTGAAGCGCCTGAGCCGCCGTGTGGCCTCGTCGGCCGGCAGCTCCCTCACTGCGTTGTTTGCGCTCTTGGGCCCGGTTCTTCCGGGTCCGTTGGCACGCAAGCTGCTTGCCGACGTCGACGTCTTTCAGGTCCCTGTCCGTTACGGCCGGTTTCCTGTTGTCACTCCGGGGTTTGTCCGGCGCGCCCATGGCCTGGGTTTGCAGGTGCACGTGTGGACCATCAACGATCCTGCCGAGATGGAGCGCCTCCTAGAGCTCGGTGTGGACGGGATTGTGTCCGACCGGCTCGACCTGCTTAAGGAAGTAATGGTCCGCCGAGGCGAGTGGGTCTAGAGGGAGCAGAGAGAGCGCTTCGGAGAACCGGCCGTTTCCTGAGAGAGCGTTGCAGAGAACCGGCCGTTTCCTGAGGGAGCGTCGGCAGGTTCGGACGCTCTCTCACATCTCGTCGTGTTTTGCCGGTCGCTCTCTCACCTTCCGTCGGGTTATTCGGGTCGCTCTCTCACCTGGCCGTTAGCCGGGGTCGAATCGGTGATGTTCTTGCCGGAAGTGGCTCGGCGAGAACCCGGTTTTCTTGGTGAACAGGCGGCTGAAATAGGCAGGGTCGTCATAACCGACCAGCGTGGAAATTCGTTGAATGGGCAGGCCAGTGTCTGCCAGGAGCGACTGTGCCCGGGAAATTCGGAACTGCAACATGAATTCCTTGGGCCCAACCCCGGTGGCGGCTTGAACGGCACGACGCAGATCGGGGACGGATACCTTCATCGACCCGGCGATTTCGTTCAGGCTCAAAGGCAGATGAGCGCTGTCGCGAAGTCCGGCCAGGAAGCGCTCGTGGGGCTCCCGCTGCCGCCGGATGCCAGCGGCGCGGTGTTGGCCAGCCTCCAGGAGCACTCGTTGGCAGAGCACGGATGCTTCCAGATCTCCGCGTTGGCCGCCAGTTGAGAGGGCGCCGCGAATATCCGAAAAAAGTCCAAGAGCCTCCGTCAGGCCGGTCGAAGACGAGCCTTTCAGCTGTACCACCGGGTGCTCGCGGTTGAAGCATCCCAGTTCTTCCATGGCTCTTGCCGTGGGGCCGGTGAAGAGCAGCCAGTGTTCCCTCCACCCCGTGGGGCCTGGACCGTAGCCGTGGCTCACGCTGGGGAAGAGCCAGATGATCGCAGGCGCGGTAATCTCGATCCTGCTCCCGGAAACGCTGAAGCGTCCGGATCCCTCTGAAACGATCACCATTGCGTGGCTGCTAAGGGTCCTCCCAGTGAAGGAGGGCAGGCGCCCGCTTTGCTCACCGGCTCCAATGCAGGCCAGGCCGAGATCCCGAAGAAGCGGTGCGGGGTGCCGGTAGACCGACCAGTCGTCCATGGACTCCAATCCTGCCGCTGGCCAGCTCCGGAGGCAAGCCGAACAAAAGTCCAAGTAAGGCGAAACAGCAGTCCATTCACTTAGCCCGAATCATCCGCCACTCTGGACACTATGTTGACTTCGAATGGCTATGTCTTGGACGAATCAGCCTCCCGCCTGGCCGAGCTGGAACCGGTGCCCGCATCCGAGCGGCAGGACCGTGCGGCACTATGGGCACGGCTTCGCCGGGACGGATACCTGTACTTGAAGGGTCAGTTGAAGCCCGGTCAGCTGCTGGACTTCAGGGAGTTCTACTTTCGGTCCCTGCGGGAGGCCAACGTCTACGATGCCGGCACCGACCCCCGCTCCGGCATCGCCGCGACAGGCGATGTTGACCGTGCTGCATTGCGTCGTGGCCTGTTCGACGTGATCGTCCCAGGTCCGGAGTACCAGGCGTTGTGCACTGCCGAGGGAATCGCGGACTGGTTCGCCTGGTTTCTGGCCGACGATGTCCATCTGCATCGTCGGAAGATCATCCGGCATACCAAACCAGGGGAGGCCGGCATTGGTACTGCCACGCAGGCGCACTACGATCTTGTGTACTTGCGCGAAGGCAGCGACCGGGTCCTTTCCATGTGGATTCCGTTGGGTGACTGCCCCCGGGAGCGCGGAGGGCTGGCCTATTTGGAGGGCAGCCATCATTGGGTGATGGCCGAAGAGCGGGAGGGAACGCTCAAGCTGCCCGCTGCCTCCATCACCGCCGACCTCCCGGGCCTCGCCGAAGAACGCGACTCGAGGTGGCTGGTCACTGACTATCAAGTGGGCGACGTTGTGGTCCACTCTGCACACATCGTCCATGCGGCGCTGGACAACACGGACCGCGAAGGCACCATGCGCCTGTCCACTGACATCCGCTACCAGCGCTTGAGCGAGCCGATTGATTGGCGCTGGCAAGAGCACTGGAACTACAACGATGGGCTCTGAGCCCCCGCGAGATGACAATAGATGACAATCGCGCGGCCGGACATTGTCATTAAATGCCGTCTCGCGCGAGGGACCGGGGGGCGCGAGGGAGCTAGGCCAGCGAACTGAGCCGCCGATCCAGGAACTCCTGTTCTGCGGCATTCTCCGTCAGCTCAAGCGCAGCAGCATAGGCCAAGCGCGCGTCGTCCACACGGCCAAGGCGTCGCAGCAAATCAGCCCGTACGGCGTGGAACAAGTAGTACGAACCCAAGGGAAGCTGATCAACCACGGCCAGTGCCGCCGTCGGGCCCTCCACTTCGGCAACCGCGACGGCACGGTTCAGAACCACAACCGGCGACGACTGAAACACCAGCAGTTGGTCGTAGAGGGCCAGGATCTGCAGCCAGTCGGTGAGCCGGGAGTCGGGGGCGTCGCTATGGACCGCTTGGATGGCGGCCTGGATTTGGTAGGGGCCGGGCATTCCGCGGCGCAGGCAACGGCGAACAATGTCCTGGGCTTCGTGGACCAGAACAACGTCCCAGCGGGACCGGTCCTGTTCGGCCAACACAACCAACTGCCCGGAAGCCGAGGTCCGGGCCGGCCTGCGGGACTCGCTGAAGAGCATGAGCGCCAGGAGCCCGTAGGCTTCCGCTTCGTCAGGCATGAGTTCGACCAGGAGCCTGCCCAGCCTGATGGCTTCGGTGCATAGCTCCGGGCGCACCAACGCCGATCCGGACGACGCCGTGTGGCCTTCGTTGAAGATCAGGTAGACGACGGCGAGAACACCTCCCAGCCGATCGCTGAGTTCGGCGCCGCTCGGCACGCGGTAAGGGATGCGCGCGTTGCGGATCTTGGACTTGGCCCGGACGATCCTCTGGGCCATGGTGCTCTCCGGAACCAGGAACGCCTTGGCGATTTCCGGCGTCGTCAGTCCTCCCAGCAGGCGAAGCGTGAGGGCCACACGGGCTTCCATGGAGAGCGCGGGATGGCAGCACGTGAAGATGAGTTTGAGGCGGTCGTCCTCCACAGCGTCCTCCTCGACGTCCGCCAAAGCCTGCTCCGGCACCCCTTCCTGCTGCGCGCTATGAAGTATGGCCGATTCGGTATGTTTCGCTCGGCCAACCTCATCGCGCCGCAACCGGTCGATCGCCCTGTTGCGCGCGGTGGTGATGATCCACCCTGCAGGGCTGGGGGGAATGCCCTGCGCAGGCCACAGCTCGACAGCGGTCAGGAACGCTTCCTGAACCGCGTCCTCGGCGGCATCGATGCTTCCCAGCACGCGGACCAGGACAGCGAGGGAACGTCCATACTCTCTGCGGAATATGTCCTCGATCGTCGTTGTCCCGGTCCCTTCCACCTCAGGAGCCTTGGAAATGGTCCAACGGGCGAACTTCAATGGGAAGTGTGGTGGCCGCGGAGGCCTTCCTGCCCCAGTCCAGTGCGGCATCAAGGTCTTCTGCTTGAATCACCCAGAAACCGCCGATGTGCTCCTTGCCCTCAACAAACGGACCGTCTGTTGTGAGGAACGCGCCATTCTCCTGCCGCACCACAGTGGAGTCGCTTGCGGGGTGCATTCCGCCAGTGAAGACCCAAGCACCTGCGGACTGGATCTCGGTGTTGAGGTTCCCGACGTCGGCCATGATCTTGTCCAGTTGCTCCGTGGGCGGAACGGTGCCGTCGGGCTGGTAGATGTTCAGCATGTAGTAGGTCATTTGAGTGCCTCCGTGTCTGCGGGCAGGTCCTGTGCCTTGCCTTCACCCTTCATACGAACGGCGCCTCCGGAATTCGACAGCCGGACGTGAGAAAGTTTGAGTACCACTAGCTTTGTACCAAAGCCGTACGACTCCTACTAGGTTTTGGTGCCGCCGCGAGGAGATTGACGTGACCAGGTTCCGTTTGGCCATCCTTGATGACTACCAGCAGGTCTCTGGGGACTACGCCCCGTGGGATTCACTGCCCGACGACGGCGTGAAGGTCAGCGTTTTCACGGCACCTTTCGTTTCGGACGAGCAAGCAGTGGCAGCGTTGGCGCCATTCGACATCATTGTGGCGATGCGTGAACGCACCCGTTTCCCGCAGCGTGTCCTGGAGTCGCTGCCGAACCTGAAGCTCTTGGTGACTACGGGGATGGCGAACGCCGCGATCGATCTTGAAGCAGCCTCCGAACGCGGAATCGTGGTGTCCGGGACGGGTGGTTCGCCGGCCGCGGCGCCCGAGCTGACGTGGGCGTTGCTGCTCGCCTTTGCCCGCAACCTGGTGGCGGAGGAGAACTCGCTGCGGGCAGGCGACTGGCAGTCCGGCGTCGGGTTTGAACTGGAAGGCAAGACGCTGGGCATTGTTGGCCTTGGCAAGATCGGGACGCGGATCGCCGGCTATGCCAAGGCGTTCGGCATGGACGTGCTCGCTTGGAGCCAGAACCTCACCCCGGAGGCGGCTGCGGCTGCCGGTGCTCGCAAAGTGAGCAAGGAAGAGCTGTTCAGGGAGTCGGACGTGGTGACCCTGCACCTCCGGCTCTCCGATCGGACCGAAGGCATTGTGGGCTCGCAGGAGCTGCGGCTCCTTGGACCGGAGGGCCTGCTGGTCAATACCTCGCGGGGGCCCTTGGTGGACGAGGCGGCGCTGGTCCGTGCATTGGAGGAGGGATGGATCCGTGGTGCCGCGTTGGATGTGTTCGATCAGGAGCCCCTCCCGGCCGGCCATCCGTTGCTGCATTCTCCGCGGACGGTGCTCTCCCCGCACATCGGATACGTGACTCATGAGAGCTACCGGCAGTTTTATGGAGGAGCGTTCGAGGACGTGAAAGCGTGGCTCGATGGAAACCCGGTGCGGGTCCTCAACGGTTAGCGCACCACTTGTTCGCCTGAGCCGCGCCCCTTCGCGCCATTCGCTCCTGAGGGTACGGGTGCGAACGGCGACAACGTCAGCGGGAACGAACCACCCCGCCCCAGAGCGTCAGGAATCGTCACGGGCAAGCGCTTTCCGAGCAAAGCTGGCAAGATGGTTCCATGCGTATCCTCATCGCCCCGGACAAGTTCAAGGGATCCCTGACCGCCGCCGAGGCCGCGTCAGCCATGGCTGAAGGCGCCCTCCGTGTTTACCCGGATGCCGTGACCACCCAGTTCCCGGTTGCCGACGGCGGCGAAGGCACCCTGGACGCCGCCATTGCCGCGGGCTACGAGGAGCGAAACAACGCCGTCGTGGGCCCGATCCTCAAGCCTGTCGGCGCATCGTGGGCGATCCGGAAGAACGCCTTCGGAGGTGCGACGGCCGTGATCGAGACAGCGCAAGCTTCCGGTCTGGAGCACATGGAGCCGACCCCCGAGAACTCCCTACGTGCGCATAGCTACGGTTGCGGCCAGCTCGTCGCCGCTGCGATTGACGCCGGAGCCACCGAGATTGTGCTCGGCCTCGGTGGCTCGGCAATGTCCGACGGCGGCAGCGGAGCCCTGCGTGCGCTGGGGCTCAAACCCGTTGATTCGGCCGGGAACGTGGTTCCCCTCGGTGGAGGTTCCCTGGCCGACGTCGTTGCCTTGGACGTCTCCGAGCTGGATCCGCGCCTGCAGGGCGTGAAGTTCCGCATCGCCGTCGACGTCCAAAACCCGCTGTTCGGGTCCGAGGGCGCGGCGCATGTTTTCGGTCCGCAGAAGGGTGCCGATGAGGACGCGGTCGAGAAGCTCGACGCCGGACTCCGCAACTGGGCATCGCTCCTTCGGGAAGCTACGGGCCGCGATGTGAACGTTCCGGGAGCCGGGGCGGCAGGCGGGTTCCCGGCGTCGTTCCTGGCTTTCACTGACGCCGCGCTGGAGGGCGGCTTCGCGTTGGTCGCGGGCCTTACCGGGCTGGCAGAGCACTTGGGCGAGGCCGATCTGGTGATCACCGGTGAGGGTTCCATGGATGAGCAGTCGCTCACCGGCAAAGCACCTATCGCGTTGGCCGATGCAGCGAGCGTGCACGGAATTCCCGTGATTGCCGTGGCTGGCCGTATCACCGTGACGCCCGAGGACTTGGCGAAGCACGGCATTGTGGCCGCCGCGCAGTTGTTGGACGTCGCGCAGCGCAAGGATGGCGTTCCGGACGTGGCCGACGCCGTTGCCAATGCTGCCAAGTACGTCGCGTGGGCAACGAGCCAGGTGCTTGAAGGGGCATAGCCCGGCTCTGTGGCCATAGCGCGACCGGCGGCTATTGGCTAGGCTCGAGAGCGTGTCAAAGATGAGTGGGGACTACCAAATCCGTCGGTTCGAGCCGGCTGTCAAGAATGAACCTGACTACGATGCGGCCGTTGCGTGGTCGCGTGCGGTCGCCTTCGGGTTCCACGAGGAGCGGAAAAGCGAGAAGAGGATTGATCGGGGCTTGGCCATGAGCCGGGCCGACCGCAGTGTGTTTACCGGGGTGTACCAGACCGGTGAACCTGCACCGCATTCCCTCGGGGAGGACGTGCCCGTAGCTACGTTCGCCACCTGGCGGAAGACCCTAAACGTTGGTTTCGGAACGTTGCTGGACACGCACCTGATCTCGTCCGTGACGGTCCGTACCTCGCACCGCCGCCGTGGCCTGCTGCGGCAGATGATGAGCGAAGACCTCGCTTTGGCCAAAGAAGACGGTGTCGCGATTGCCGCCCTGACTGCCTCCGAGGCGTCCATCTACGGGCGGTTCGGTTTCGGCGTCGCGACCTCGGAACAGTCCATCACAGTGGACACGACTTCCCGCTTCAGGCTCAACCATGTGCCCGTAGGAACCGTGGAAGTCGCCGACCCGAAGGTCCTTTTGGAGCTGGCCCCGCAGGTATTTGAGCAGCAACACAGGCTGATGCCCGGATCCATTGACCGGCAGGAGTCCTACCGCCAGTTCGTTGCAGGATTGGTGGGCCGGGGTGGCGCTGATGGCGACGGCGGCCCCGATGCCAAAGTCAAGACAGCTCTCCACTACTCGTCCGACGGAGCCGTTGACGGTTACGTGTCCTACAAGTTCAGCGGGTGGGAAACGGAACCCGCCGCCATGGAGATTATGGACTTGGTGGCAGCCAACTCAGCCGCCTACTTGGAACTGTGGCAGTACTTGGGTGCGATCGACCTCGTGGAGCGTGTTAAGTGGGGCACCGCACCAGTGGACAACCCCCTTATCTGGGCCCTTGAGGACCCGCGCTGCGTCAAGGGCTCCGAGCCGCGGGACATGCTGTGGCTTCGAATCCTGGATGTCCGGAAGGCCTTGGAAGCGCGTCAATTCGCCACCGACGGCACTGTGGTCCTGAAGGTCCACGATTCACTTGGCCTGACCCCGGGCACGTTCTCGCTCGATGTCCGCAACGGCCAGGCGACAGTGACCGCGTCCGATGCGACTCCTGACCTGGAACTGGATATCTCCGCGTTGTCCTCCATCTACCTCGGAGCCGTGCACCCGGCATCCTTGGTGGCGGCCGGCCGGATACAGGAGAAACAGCAGGGTGCCGCGTTCCTGGCGGCGCGGATGTTCGCGGTGGAGCGGCCAGCGTTTTGCCCGACGCACTTCTGACCAGCATCATTCCTGATCGTCGGTACGCAGTGGAGGGCTACTGCCGGTAGCCTTCCACTTCGCTGACAGGCCGTGGCATGGCCTCGTCGGGGTTTTCGCCGGCGTCCTTCTTGGCCCGGCGTTGGCGCAGCAGGTCCCAACATTGGTCGAGTTGAGCTTCGAGTCGGGCAAGACGCGCCTTGCCGTCGTCCTCGCCGGGAGTGCCCGCAGTGTCTCGCAGGCGGTGTTCCTCTTCGACCAGCGATTGAATCCGCTCCAGAAGGTCTTCGTT
Organism: Paenarthrobacter sp. NPDC056912; assembly: GCF_042786555.1. Classification (NCBI taxonomy): domain Bacteria; kingdom Bacillati; phylum Actinomycetota; class Actinomycetes; order Micrococcales; family Micrococcaceae; genus Paenarthrobacter; species Paenarthrobacter sp. NPDC056912. Next base: position 65,881 of record NZ_JBHUCD010000006.1, on the reverse strand, counting down.
ATCCATTGCCCTGTCTCCTTGGCCAACTATGGGGAAATTGCGCGGTCATACCGAACGTAGTCCTGCCGCCGGGGTGCGTCTACTGGAGGCCGACGGCATACTGGGGTCATGAAATTCACCACGACCATCGTCGGCGATGGCAACAAGGCAGGCATCGAAGTTCCGGACGAGATCGTTGAAGGCCTGGGGGCAGGCAAGCGGCCGCCTGTAGTGGTCACCATCAATGGCCAAAGCTACCGCAGCAGCATCGCGGTGATGGGCGGCAAATACATGGTGGGAGTCAGCTCGGCGAACCGCGAGCTGACGGGCGCTGCGGCCGGGGACACAGTTGAGGTTGGCTTGGAAGTGGACGCGGAGCCCCGCGTCATTGAGGTGCCGGAGGACTTGGCCGCAGCCCTCGAGGCGGAGCCCGAAGCGAAGGCTTTCTACGGGACCCTGAACTACAGCAGCCAACGGCGCTATGTTGAGCCGATCGGGGACGCCAAGACCGAGGAAACACGCGCGCGACGGATCGCGAAGGTGGTTTCGGATCTGAAGGCGGGAAAGAAGTAGCTCGGCCCTACTCCGGCTTGTCCATCAGCAAACTCCGGCACGCCAGTTGCAGGGCGAGCCGGGCCTCCGGGTCCTCCAAATTGATGGCGATGAGCGATTGAATCCTCCTGATGCGATCACTGACAGTGTTGCGGTGGACGTTCAGGATTGCTGCAGTTTCGGTCAGGGAAGACTCGCAATCCAAGAATGTGGTGAGCGTTTGCAGGAGCTCCGGACCGGCTTTGAGAAGCGGGGCCAGGAGCTCTCTGGCGGCGGGCCGGAAAGTGTCAGTGCGGGTCCAGATGAGCAGCAACTGCGCCATATCCAGCCGATCAACATGGACAAAATAGCCTGAGTTTTCCCGTGCACCGGCGATGCGAGCGGCATCATTGGCTTCCTCAAGCGAACGGACGATTCCTTCAGGCTGGGCTTGCATGCGACCAACGCCGAATTGGGTGGAGACGCTGGCGGCGAGCTCCCGCTGCGCCCGGCGAAGGGCACTGCTGACGCGGCTGACCTCTGCCGGTCCCGGTTTGGAGGGGAAGGAGATCCAACCTGTCCAGCCGTCCGATTGCTCAACGGTGGCGGCTTGGATCTTTTCGCGCTGCAGAGCGTGGTCCAGGTCCGGTTTCCGGGCCACCAGGTCCACTGGTTCACGGGTGATCACGCGGAAAGCCATGTGATATCCGTCCAGGGTCCAGCCCAGTTCCAACGCTTTGGCCCGGAATGAAGGACTGACGTCGCCGGCGTGGTCGATCAGCTGTCCCAGGAGGGCAATCCGGTGCCGGGCATCGCGTTCGCGCTCCAACCTTTGCCGTGAAAGCAGTTCTGAAACCGCGATCGCGGCTACCTCCAGGGCTGCGCGAATGGCCGCCTGTTCCCTGTCCAGGGCAGGACCCAGGACTACCCGGAGCCGCGGACTGTTTTCCTGCTCCCTGTGCACCGACGCCAGGACTTCCGTCATCGCGGCCTTTGTGTCATTCGGCGGTGTGGCGGGCTCCAGGTCCGATGATTCAGCAGAAATCAGCTGGCCGGACGGGTCCACCAGCGTCACGGGGTGCCCGAGTGCGACGCCTAGCCGCTGCAGCAGATGGCCCAGGGACCCATACGGGTTTCGGCACTCCGCAGCGACACGGGAGATCAACAAGCCCTGACGATGGGCGGCGCCGGACAGCAAGTCCTGCGCCGCGGTGCCGAATTGCCAGGTGCTGTGGACGGCCAGCACAGCCAGCCCCAGGCGCTCGGCGAGCCTTTTCACGTTAGGCGGCAACGCGCCGTCGTCGTTCGGCAGCTTTACCGCGAGGGCCACGACGCCGGCCGCGGACGCCAGCGCCAACAGCGCCTCGACGTCCCATGACACACCTGACGGAAGGGGTTCCAGCGGGAGCAGAATACTGTCCTGGAGGTTCAGCGGATCGCCGTCAAGGGTGTGCCGCTCGCGGAGCTGGCGGTTGACGTCAGCCAGGGAGCCGGTCAGGGCAGCCAGCGAGGACACCGTCTTTTCGCCCGCTTCGCCGACGCTCTCCATCACGCCCGCCGGGACGTGATTGGTGATGGCCCACAGTGGAATCGGAGGAATCATTTGTGCTGCTCCGGTTCTCCTCGACGGCTACCCTCCCATGATGCCACCGCCGCGCCGCCAACATTGGTTGGAGGCGCGGCGGCGGTAAATGTTCGACGGCGGTCAGCTGCGGTAACGCTCGATGGACTCGGTATGATCTTCAGGCGTCCCGTCCCATCTGTGTGAAGGGACGCCGTAACCGAAGTACTCCGGGCCGGCCAGCGCCAGGCCCTCCGTTGTGTGCCAGCGAGGGTCACTGGGCGCAGTCAGGATGCACAGGCGTTGCCCGTAGCGCAGGTTCTCCGTTGTCACCGGTTCGGCGGATTCGGCGTCCACCACGATGATGAGGTCCGGCGTCGTTGTCACCACGGTGCCGTCCTTGGTGGCGAGGAGGTGCTCGTTCTGGAAATGCAGCGAAAGCACGGAGCCGGCGTCGGGACCCATACCCTCGATCAGGGCCTGGCCTTTGGCGAAGCCACCGGTGGTTTGGCGCTGCAAATCAGTTACCTTGCCGAGGTGAACCACCCGGCCGCTCAGCGTCTCGGCGAGAACGTCGCAGGGGTTCAGGTTGTGGTGCTGGGCGTTGGCTACGGCGTCGCCGATGGTGATGGCGAAGGACATGGAGCCTGCAACGAAGCATTCACGGGCCTGGGCGCCGGTCATGGCATAGGTGCTGTTGAAGGCGTTGCATCCCATTTCGATTGAAGCCTGCCGGGCAAAGCGCTCGGCCCAGAAAGAGTCGATGGCCTCGATGACCAGCGTGTTGCCCTTCTCGTCGGCCAGGGCCATGGGCGTTGCCTGAATTCCGTACAACGGCGCCATGCCCATCTGGATTTCCGGGAACGCCCGTCCGATCAGGTCCCCGTCGATCAGCGGGATCCCCAGCTGGGCAGCGGCAACGATGGGCAGCATCGAGTTTGAACCGCCGATTTCCAGGCAGGCAGTGTGCGTGGCTGTGCGGTTCAAGGATGCCGCGAGCTTCTCGATGGTCAGGTACAGGTTCTCCACGGTGTCGAGCTTCTCCACGGAGACGGTGGGCGCGCCGATCGCTGCAACAGGGACGATGAACGCGTCGTCCGCCAGCTCTACAACAGAGACGAGCTCCACGGGACCGAATTCCTCGATTGCCTGTTTCGCCAGGAGGGCGCCTATATAGGGATCGCCACCGCCGCCCGTTCCCAGGATGGCGGCACCGCGGGCCAGGGAATCAATGTCTTCCACCGTGATTCTCTTCAACTGGCGGCCGTATGTCACTTCCAGGGTCATTTCACTTTCCTAACGTGAGGTTGCCGGCTGCCTTGACCCGAACGCGCATCGCGTTGCCGGGAAGGTAGGGGATGGGGATGGCTTCCTGCTCGACGATCGAGACGGTGTCCGGGCTGGCGCCGGCAGCAACTGCGCGGTCGACGGCCTCCTGCTTCGCGGATTCCAAGGCCCGCTTTTGATCGCCGTCGGGGATGTAGGACACGCGATCCACCTCGCCGCTGATCTGGGCAATGGCGGCGCCATAGGCGTTGGCGACGTCGAAGTTCTCGGGTCGGTGAATGGTGCCGAGGCCGTCGAGTTTCTCTGCCAGCAGGATCGATCCACCGCCGACGGCGACAACCGGCAAGGGTGCGGATGAGGTCCGGATCCGGTCTGCAATGTCGGCGATGGTCCGGTCGATCTGTTCCAGGGCGGACCGGACCACGGCGTCACTGATGTGGTTCACCAAAGATGCGTCTCCGACGTCGGCCCTTCCGCTGCGGACGGCGATGTCCGTAGCCGTCAGGACAGACCCGCCGAAGACGAGCGACTCGTCGGTCAAGCGGTAGCCTACGGAGTCGGGGCCCACTGTTCCTTGGTCGGTCCGCACCCGGGACCCACCGCCGAGGCCTGCGGAGAGGACGTCCGGCATCCGGAAGTTGGTGCGGAGTCCCGCAAGCCGGACGTGGGTGCTGGACTCGCGGGGGAAGCCGTTCACCAGGACGCCGACGTCTGTGGTGGTGCCACCGATGTCCACGATGAGGCAGTCGGAGAACCCGGAGAGCGCCGCTGCTCCTCGCATGGAGTTGGTGGGGCCCGAGGCGAACGTGGCAACGGGGTAGCGCCGGGTGTATTCGATGTCCATGAGCGTGCCGTCGTTCTGGCTGACATACAGCGGAGCCGTGATGCCCTGCTCAAGGACAGCCTTGGCGAGCCCATCGACAATCCGGTTCGCCATCTCGGCGAGGGACGCGTTGACGATGGTTGCGTTCTCGCGCTCGAGGAGACCCACCCTGCCGATTTCGTGCGACAAGGAGACGGGGAATTCGGGGCCAAGCTCCTCGCGGAGGATGGACAGGGTTCGCTGCTCGAATTCATCGTTGACGGGTGAGAACACGCTGGACACCGCCACCGATCGGATGCCGTGGGCGGCAATATCGGCAGCGTGGCGCCGGATCTCGTCGGGGTCGAAGGGGCTGATGGCGCGGCCGTCGAACTCGTGGCCGCCGTGGGCCATGTAAGCGCGTCCCTTCACGGCGGTGGTGAGTGCCTGGGGCCAATCCGTGAAGGGAGGGAGGGACGCCGTGGCCGGCAGTCCCAGCCGGATTGCCGCTGTGGGGCTGAGGTCCCGTGCCTCGATGAGGGCGTTGATGAAATGCGTGGTTCCGATCATCACGCCCCGGATGTGGTCCGGGCTGAAACCGTTCAGTTCCTTCAGCGCCGTGAGCACCTGGGTGATGCCGCTGGTGACGTCCCTGGTGGTGGGGACTTTGGTGGAGGCAAGCACCTGCCCGCCGTCCAGCAGTACGGCGTCTGTGTTGGTTCCGCCGACGTCAATGCCGATTCTCAGGCTACTCATGGTGCGGTTACCGATTCTTCCTTTGTAGTGGATTCGTTGGTTGGTTGGTTGTCGCCGTAGGACCGAAGGAGGTTCAGCTTGCCGGCGATGATGTAGAGGATGAACGCCGCGGCGAGGGAGGTGAAAGCCGGGAGCCCGAAGGTGACGAAGTAGCCCAGCGCCGCCGAGATCGCCCAAATGACGAACGTGGAGGGGATCCAGTTGGGTGATTGAGCTGGCGGGAGCCCCGAATCACGGCTTGCTTCCAGGAGGGGCCGCCACTTCTTGATGACGAAGTATTCGGCCATGATGATGCCGGCCACCGGTGGGAACACGACGCCCAGCACCATGAGGATGTCGATGAACCTGTCCAGGATGCCGATGGCCGCCAGCACTGATCCCACGACGCCCAGAAGCAGCGTGACGTGCCCCCGGTTCAGGCGTTTGTTCATGGCGCTGTTGAAGAAGGAGACGACGCCGAGTCCGGCGCTGTAGAGGTTCCAGTCGTTGATCTTGGACGTGCCCAGAACGATGATCAGGATGCCCACCCAGCCCACGGAGGAGAAGATGATCTGGGTGACGTCCGCCGTTTTGACCGCGTGGGCCAGCAGTACCCCGATCATGCCGATGCTGTAGTTGCCCAGCGTCATTCCGACGACGGTCTGCTTGACGACGTCGCCGGCGCTCCGGTTGTAGCGGGTCATGTCGGGCGTAATGACTGCCCCGAGAACGGCGCTTCCAGCAACGATGGTGGTAGCGGTGACGAAATCCAATTGCGGGCCCGGAGGGGCGTCGTTGATGAGTTGGCTGATGGAGTGGTTGCTCAGTTCAGCCCATGCCGCCCAAGCGATCAGGATCATGAACAGCGGCACAGTGATGTTGGCCAGCCACTGCATGGATTCAAAGCCGCGGACCACGATCAGCGTGACCACCAGGCCGAAGACCAGGGACCAGGCCCAGGTGGGAACTTCTGGCACGATCTGGTTCAGTCCAGCGCCGGAAATCCCTGACTGGATACCGAACCAGCCAATGAGGCTAATGCAGATAGCGAGGCCCAGGACCGACGCGCCGCCGCGGCCAAAGCCTGTCCAGCGGGCGAGCATGGATGTTGTGAGGCCTTGGCGCATGCCGGCGATGCCGACAAAAATCATGAGGGCTTCGACGATCAAAGCGCCGACCGTGAACGCCCAGAAAGCGTCCCAGAACGTCATTCCGAAGCCAAAGGTTGCCCCGAGAAGAAATTGGCTCAGGTCGGAAGTCTGACCAAAGCGTTGGACTGCGATGCCGAACCAGTGCTTCCGCTTCGTTGCGGGAACCCTGGTGATGGGGTAGTCATCGTGCCCTGTGTCGGAGGTGGACATGACATACATTCCTTTCGAGTGATTCACTTCACAGTATCTGTGGGCGACTCGAAGGTCATTGGGCAATATGCAGTGCTGGGCGGGCATGAGTATGCGAAGTGCACATGTTGAGTGGTTGGCGTCGTCGGTTAGCGTTCTTTCACTACCGGACGCGCAGTAAACACCGCGGCACATCATTGAAGGAGCTGCTGTCCCATGAAATGGAATCTTGACGTCGCCCCAAGCTGGTTCCGTACCCAACGGATTACGGACACGATTACCCGTATTGACGAACCACATGTCGACGCACTTCTGCAAGCAAATATCTGGCATGTTCGTGGGCTCGACCGGGACCTCGTGGTTGACTCGGGGTTGGGGGTAGCCTCACTGCGCCAAGCGCTCCCGGAGCTCTTCACCAACAACCCGATCCTGGTGGTGACTCACGCCCATCTTGACCATGCCGGCTCCGCCTATGAGTTCGATGACAGGCGGGCGCACCCGAATGAAGCCTTGGAGGGACCCATCGCGGGATCGCTTCGGGGACCGGTACTGGCGGGTCAGCTGGGGATGAACTGGCCAGGGATCGCCCAATATCTCCTCCACGCGCTGCCCACAGCGGAGTACGACCCCGATCAATACGCTGTGAGGTCCGCACCGAGCACTGCTCCGCTCCTGGAGGGAGAAATCATCGATCTCGGCGACCGCTGCTTCAGGGTCCTTCACCTGCCTGGCCACACGCCCGGAAGCATATGCCTCTTCGAAGAGAGCACCGGAATCCTGTTCAGCGGTGATGTCCTCTATGACGACATCCTCTTGGATGAGATCCATGGGGCCGACATCCGGGACTACGTCAGCAGCATGATCCGCCTCGATGCCCTGCCCGTCAGTACCGTGTATCCAGGACATGGAGAGAGTTTCGATGCACCAAGAATGCGCGAGCTCGTCAATGCCTATCTTCAAAGCAGGGCGCCCCACCTCAGAGTTGGAGCCTAGTCGGCCTTAGCCGCTGACCCAGCCACCCGCCGTCGCGCGCTGAATGTCGAAGAACTGGACCGCCGGTTAGTCCGACGGACGGCAATCGACTATGAACTCCATGAGAGGCGTCGCATTGGCATCCAGAAAGAGCGTGATCAGGTGCTGGTTGAACTCCAGTCGGCGGCTGAAGGGAATGGAGATTGCGTCGTATCCGGCGCTCAGCAAGATCCCGTTCATCATGAGCCGCGACGTTCGCTTGTTACCGTCGAAGTAGAACTGGCGGCGCGTGCCGAAGCAGAAGTATGCAACGGCCCGCTCCGTAGGGTCTGCGATACCCGCCAGATGGGCAAGGCCCAAGTCGTGTTCGGTCCGGAGTGTTTCTCCGGCGTCATCGCAACCGGTCGCCTTGAATGTGCCGTATTCACCCAGATTTACAGTGCCGCCCCCGCGGACAAGGCCTTCGCCGCGGAAGTGCCCGGCCTCGATGGCTTCGTGCGGCGCTACCAGCCCATGTATCCGGTCGGACACACTCTTAGCGGGTTGGAAGGTTCCATTTCGGACCAGATCATGGAGCAAGCGGGTCGATTCGGCCAAAGCAATCACTTGCTTCTCGTCGTCTAATCTATGGCCGCCAACGGTGACGCCTTCGAGCAGCGTGCGAACCTCGGGAAGCGTGTATGGGTTTCCTTCCAGCGCCGCCGCATCCCAGACATGGCCGGCGAGCTGACCTTGGAATCGAGCCAGCGCCCTCGACACTTCCATCGCCGGCACCTCTGACCAACGGACCGCGGTGGAATCCCAGGTGAAACCCAGGTCTGCCAGTCGACGTGCGGACGAAGCATCAAGGTCATGTGCGGGCGGCTCCGGCAACCGAGGAGTCCCTGGCCGCTTTCTGTAGCGACTGGATTCGATATTCCAGCTGGCCTCAGTCATCTGTTTCCTCCCAGTCGCGCGTCAGCTCGTCGGCTTGCTCCCGCGTGTCAGGTATGCCGTAACAGTCGAGAATGATCTGGAGAGGGTCCGCCCACACGACGTTTTCATCGTTCCAGGCGCCAGCCTGGCTGGTTTCGTCCAATGGCAGCAGGATCACATCCCGTGCACCAGGTTGGGGCTTGTTGATAATGTGCCTGATCCGCTCTGGTTCCTCCACGTAAAGGATGATTGGCCCCGTCGATTCGTGTGCTCCAATGCGTGCCGCGGCTGGAGCTCCACTCACCGCCCAGCGCTTGCGAGTCGCAGCCACCGCTGAACAAATCCGCAGAAAGCTCCACTCTGATGTTGCTAAGAGGGCGCCCGGTCTGCGCGTTGGCGGCGCCGCGATGCCCGCCTCCCTGGCTAGTGACCGTGGCTGCGGTGAGCCGTCCCGGCTGGCCCAGCGCTTGAGGGCCGAGAACATGGCAGCGTTGGCGCCTGGAGTAAACGTGTCGTCGAGTACCGCCCTGGCTGCCCCGATGGCATCGGGAATACAGAGCGGTTCCAGTCGAGGTATGAACTGAAGCCCCGTCGCAGCCAAAATCCTGGTTGCCATACCCAGCGTCGGGTCTACGGTCCCCTTCTCGATCCGGGTGATCGTGGACGCGGAAACCCCGGCTCTCCGGGCCAGTTCAGCGCGGCCGAACATCGACCCGCGAATGGCGCTCTGAACCACTTTTTGCATATAAGCAATCTTAGGACTAGGTGAGCATATATGCAACGAAAATGGACTAAACGCATATATGCATAGAGCCGCGCCCCGTCGCCGACGAAGCCAAGCGGGCTGACCCAACAAGCCGGGTCCCGCCGTCGAGCGTTTAGTCCTTCCGCAGGCTGTACGTGCTCACCACGTTGCCCTTGCTGGTCGCGTACTGGTCCTGCAGCGCGAGCCGGTGCAGCGGGTCGCCGTCCTCAAAGAGTCGCCGCCCGCTGCCGGCGACTACTGGGTGGGTCATGAGGGTCAGCTCGTCGAGAACGCCCGCGAACAGCAGTTGGCGAACCAGGGAGATGCTGCCGCAGACGGCGATCTCGCCACCGTCGCGGTTCTTGAGGTCGGTGACAAACTGCTCCACGTCACCCTCGATCAGATGCGAGTTCTCCCATTCGAGAGGCTCGGAGAGGGTCCGGGAAGCGACAAACTTCTCCACGGGATTGATGAAGGCCGCGAAGTCCTCGTCCCGGGAAGCGTTCGGCCAGTAGCCTGCCCACTCCTGGTAGCTGACGCGGCCAAGGACCACAGTGTCAACCGTGGTGATCATCTTGGTCAGCCCCTTGCCGAGATCCTCATCGAAGCTGTCGAACTGGAACTTGAACGGGTCCTGAACCACTCCGTCCACGGAGTGGAACAGGCCGGCGGTGACTTTACGCAAGGGGTCCTCCTGTTGTCCGGCTTATGCGGCGCGGCTGGTCGACTGAAGTTCACGGGACGGCAGTGCCGTCACATTTCCGGGTTCGGCAGGAAGGCGGAGGGGCAATTCGTGGAGCTCGGCGAACACCTGGAGCTGCTGCACCGCATCCGCATCAACTGTCGCTTCCGTCAGGTCCAGCTCGACCCCGAGACCGCCGCCCAGGCTCCTGGTGCGTTGAACCACCGGGTAGAGCCCCTGGATGCTCAGGGTGGTCACGCGACCGGTGGCGGCGATCTGGATCTGTTCGCCGTCCACGTCGACGCGAACAACTACGGAGAGCTTGTCGCTGGACAATGTGTTGCCTTTCATCGGGGTGCTGCGACGCTGCAGCGCCCCCCAGCGTAGACGCCGAGTGTGACGTGCGCAACATTGCGACGGCGGGGCTGGCTCGGGTTCCTGTTTCGCAAGATAGGCGGGTGGAAGCGTCCACCAGCCCCGACCGCGTCTGAAGGAATGCGCAAAGCCGCCTGCACGGCACGGTGCGACGGCAGGAAAGCTTCGAACGGCCCTGAATCCGCAAATGGGCGGTGTCCCACCAGGAGCGTCCCAGTTCCAAGGAAGTGAAACATTCTCGTAGTTGGGATTGGCTAAGCGACTAGTCAGTCCAGACATGAGGTTCGACGCGGGACTCCTGCAGACGTTGTGGAATGTTTGATGCCAAAGCCAAGGGGGAAACTACGCCCTCTTGATAGACGGGGGAGTACTCGGCGGGGATCCAAGGCTTGGTCGAATCTGAGAGCAGGGCTGTGAGCATATCCCGGTTGGCGGGTGCCTCGGCCCACGAATGGAACAGCCCGCCTGGATACTCCTCCAGATGGCCGGAGAGGTGCGGGCGGACAGCGTCTGCGTAGTGTGGCCCAAACCACATCCACCACTGTGAATGTGGTTTTAGGCCCACCCAGCCACTAGCCAATCCCAACAATCGATACTCTTCCGCGCCAGGGCCGTCTACGAGTTGTTTTCGTTCGAGCGTGTAGTCTCGCAAGACTTCAGCAGCTGCGTGAAATGCCCGACTTTCCTCCGCGAACCGGATAAAGAACTCCCGCACTCTCGTGCGGAACGATTCGTCGAGTAGGGCTTCCGATGCGATTGTCATGCGCATGGTCCGAACGTCGGTCGCGCTAGTCGATATCCGCGAACTGAGCGATACCCAAGTCACTGGGTACTTCGGCTTAAAGCTGACAGCAGAGGCAGGCTCCTGCCAAGCTTTCGAAAACGCGAGGTCACCATCTCGGGTTAGGTCCCACTGAGGAGGATGTTGTGTTCCGAACTTCCCAGGGACTGCCAAAGGCAGCAACTCTCGCGCTAACGCCAGGTACTTCTGCGGGAGGTCGCCGGGCATCTCGTCTGCGAGGCAGTACCAGGCAAACTCCACAGCATCAACGCGGGGGTAGACCGTGTAAATGGAGCCCCGGGGGGGTTTAGGCAGGGGCCACACTTGCGCGGTTTGTTCGTCGAACACAACGCCGCCAACGTGCTTAGCAAGTTTTCTTGCGAACCGTACACCGTGGGGGATTTCGGCCTCGGACGTCCCCTCGACCAAGACTTGGAACATCGTTACCACGTTGGGCAGGACCGAAATAACTTCTGCCGGTACGTCTGCTGAATCGGTTTCGAACGGCCCGTCTACCGTGAAGCAATAAGACTGCTTGACACCACGGTTAACTCGAATCGAACGTGAAAGTTCGGCGACTTCCGTCTCAGAAGAATCCGCTTCTAAGCCTTTGGCGCTCTCAAGCAGTGACAGCACTGGCTCCAAGGTCTGCTTTCCAGGGCCGTAAACCGTCACATCGTAGGACAAAGCCGTCTCCATTTCAAAAGCTATTGCTGTACTACATTGTCGGGCCGATCGTACCGTCTAGCGAATAAGGTATCTCCTCCTTCAGGATCTCCCCGCATTTGATCATGTCCTTCAGCTCTTGTGAGAGCACAGTATCCCCTCGACCGTAGAGGATTAGCTTTCCGGCCGGCTTACCGTTGACAGGCGTTTCTGCGTATACCATAAAGTCTTTCAGCTGCCTGTTCTCAGCCTTGTTCTGGGGGCTTGGTCAGTACTCATCGCAACATGGGGCTTTGGTTCAATGGACTACAGCGGTACCCCGGGTGCTGATCGGAATACTTTGCTTGCTTCTATCGTTGTCGTTGTCTTGGTCGGCATGCTGATCTTGAAGGAACGATCGCGAAAGTAAATCCAAGTCATAAGGGCCACCGCGGTCTTCCACGGTGGCCCTTGTCATTGGTTTACGAGTACACGTTTGTTCGAAGTCTGACCGGAATCTACTTCCTTTAGCCGGATAGGAAGTATTTCATCTTCCGCACCTACCCAATATTTAGCGAACAGGATGGTCGGGTTCCAGGGCTATGGCGTAGCCAGAGCTACTGCAGGCGTCCACCAATTTATCTCGTGCATCGTCAAGCCAGCCGCGCACGTCCAGGAATGAATAGGGAACATCAGCTCCAGTGGCTGTTTTCGTGTACATGTCTTCGAGCTGGACAATGCGGTCCAAGTTGCTTTTTACTTCACCAGAGGCTTGGGCAGCACCGGCCCCCGCCGTAGCGGCAAGTTTCTTTAGCGATGGTCTGTAATCTTCACCGCGCCAATCAACCACTATCAGCTTGTCTCTCAGGTCGACAGCGTTATACATCCTTTCGAAGTCTTTGCAAGGTCCTTCATTTTGAGTTGATGAACACCCGCTGAGAGATACCGATCCCAGGGCCGCTCCGAGGAAAAGGGTGATGGTCTTCTTCATAAGTGCAACCTTAGACACTTAGGAAAAAATCGTTGTCACTGGCATCCAGTCGATGCCGTAACAAGTCAATCGAAACTGTCACCATCGCTCTGGCATTGATTTCCTGGCCCTGAGGATCAGCCTCTTTTAGATTGGGACGTCGCGTCTGTAATGACAGTGTTAGTTCAACGAATCCTGGACTACGTCATATAGAGCGGATCTCAAGTCGCACGCGGTGCCTAGGTCGGGAATGTCATTGCCGTCGGTTATTCTCAGGGTTGTTATTCCACCGCTGGTGGATGAGTAACTGATAACGACTAGTGGGGGAACAAATGAATAACCGTTTGGTAACAATGGCTGCCGCCCTGAGTGTGCTTATATTGGGCGCCTGCTCTTCGCCCGGCACCTCGCAAACTGGGGGCGGAACAGCTACGGGGGGCCAGCCTGCTGCGGTGGCAACCACGACGAAGGCCACGGAGGTCAAACAGGGAACACTGGCTGATGCCGTCGCTCAGGGTTGGCTTTCGGGTACGGCGAGTGCTTCGCTTGGGGCTGGGACTTCTGGGAAAGTGGATGTGGTCGCGTCAGGTCCGATCACCTCAGGGTACGGTGGCACATCGGTGCCCATTGCTGTTCGAAACAACACTACTGACACGATCAGCAGCGTGGATGTCACTGGCGCAGCGACGGACGCGGCCGGCACAATTGTCGGTTCGGGTCAGAGCCAAGGGTTTAATCCTTCGAGCATCCCACCAGGTGGAGTGGCACTCGGCTTTGTATATTTCCAACCCAATACCCCGGTGAAGACTGACTCAAAGATCGAGTTTACGGTTGCATCCCGTCCAGTGACAGGCAAGCCCTACTTCCGGGATCTGAAAGTTGACCAAGCGAACATCGCCGGGGAAAACGTGACTGGTAAGGCCACCAATTCCTCAGATGACAAGCTGAGCGGCCCCTACTCCGTGCATGTGACGTGCTTCGACGAGAAGGGCGCAATGCTGGACACACTGACGGGATACGCCTCGCCTTCGGCCGATATCGCTGCAGGTCAAAGCGTGACCTTTCAGATCGGGCTGGCTGACAAAGCCTGCCCATCATTCCTCCTGGGAGTTTCAGGGTATGAGGCTCTGAAGTAGTTCAAGCAAGATTAGCCCCCAGTACGGTCGGCGAGGCCGGAGATGCCATCAAGCACTGAGGGCTTCATACAAATTCCTTCGTGCTGACCAACCTCGTAGCCCAATCCACAACCAAGCAGTCATCGCCGTTTATCGTCAAAATATGGAGACACCATGAAGAAACTCATCACGCCTGTCCTACTGGTAGCAGCCCTTACCTTGACCGGGTGCGCCGGTGCGGCCCCCGCCACGAACGGCACTGCCGAATCCAAAACCACTCAAGAGGAACCCAAAACCCCGGACCTGACCGGTGGCTGGAAGCAGAGCAACCCCGCCAGCGAGAAGTCCTATCAGCAAGCCACAATCACCGCCGACAAAATAACGGTTGAATGGGTCACCGACAGCGGCAATACCACCTCGATCTACTGGGTCGGGACGTTCGCGGCGCCTTCAAGTGCCACCGAACCGTATACCTGGACCTCCGCGAGGGACGTCGAAGCGACTAAATCAGCGCTCCTTGCATCCAGCGATGACGTCAAAGAGTTCAAATACGAAGCCGGCACCATCAGCTACAAGGTCAGCGCGCTTGGAACCACAACAACGGTGAATCTCAAGAAGAACTGACAGCAATAGGGTGCCGCCCCAACCAGCAGAGCGCGCGTTGGGGCGGCAAGCTGTCCAGCCTGACACGTTTCTTGCCTGCTTAATGGGTGTCCGGCTGCGAATATTAGAGCTCGAGTAATAAAGGAGATGGCTGAGCTGAGGGCGCCAGCAATCAAGGGCCTCTTTCGCTTGCAGCCCGGAATGCCTCGCCCGGAAGGTGTCCGGTGGAGGATCCTCTACCGGACGGCGAAACCGAGTATGGCTTGAACTCGCACTATCGGGCGCGAAGAGAAATTGCAGCTGAGGGAAAGCGATGTAGGGAGCGTGGTTCTCCAAGGCCTAACGGCACAAGGCCGGAACATCATCGACCGAGCGAATTTCGGCGCCGCCTCTGCCGCCGGGTTGATATTCGCACCACTCCCCGGCGAAGGCTTGTGCGGCAACCCAAACTATAGGGGCGGACGCTGCTACAACGAGGAAGATGGCCAAGCCTGCCCATACCCAGGTTCTACGGGCGGTAACGCTTCGTCGCATCATCACAAAAGCCACTAAGCCGGCTATAAACGTTGCCAGAACGGCGCTGACTTGCAGCGCCTGGTTCGACGTAGCCCCGGTCCCGGTGAGTACAGAGGTAACGGTGGCACCAGCGATAAGAGCGGATAGAATCGCGGGCAGAACTGACAGTGAGCAGAAGATCGTAGCCAGGACCACGGCTAGACGTGGTCTATCAGGTCTTACCCTGGCAAATTCGGTGTCCAATATGTTCCCCCCAAGTGTTCGTTGCCCGACGCTACCAGACGACCGCCCCACACCGCTCTGTATCAGGCAGCTCACTTCGGTCCCGTAAGCGGTGGCGAACGAGCGCCCTCAGCGTTCGATTGGGGATCCTCTAACGGGCCTGCAGGAGACCGCCTGGCTGGCCCCTGCGTAGGCGAATAACCCGGACGGTGTGCAAAATGATCAACCCCACTCCAATGCTGACGAATATGGCGTCTGGCCAGCGAAGCGCTTCTGTGGCAAGCCTGACACTAAGTTCGGGAGCGGTAAGTAAAGTTCGACGGCGGTCGTCGCCTCAGTCTGAGGCGAGGACCGCCGTCGTGGTTCAGCTACGTTCCTTGAAGTACTTGAAGAGACGAGACTCGCGGCTGAAGGTCGCTATGAGCAGGCTTCCAGTTATAGCGCCGAGGCTGCCCAAGCCGCCTATCAGGAGGAAATGGCTATAAAGGTCCTCAGCAATCAATGGCACCGCAAAGCGCGCAACAAGGACGACACTCGCTGTGGCAACAAGGCCAGCAACTCCGGCCCAAACCGCTGCCTCAACCAAAGCCGTGAGGGTGAGATCACCGCTCGTCACACCCGCATGGAGCGATGACGCGTATTCGAGCCGTCGACGTGCCCCTCCCAAAAGTCCGATGACGAGTCCCAACGCGGCTGAAGCGGCCGGGGAGTACCGGGTTAGCCGCGCTTGGTACTCGTCCGCCCCTGCAAAAACCAAGCCGAAGGTAGGGTTCAAAGTCGAAACCGACGCAGCAGCTTCTCCCGAGCCGGTGCCCTGAGAGGCGCGAATGAGGGAGTCGAAGCCTGCAGTCGAGGGCCATACATCTGCCCAGCATTCATCGAACGTGCCTGTCGGCAGCGAGGGGAACAGCACTGCATTGGCAAGGCGGCTGTCTCGACCATCATTCTCTGGATACGGGAAAATTGCCGCCACGGAAATGGGTCCTTGATCAGTTTCCAAGAGATCGCCGCTCCGGATCTTCCAGCGTTTCGCGAGTGGTTCTGAGATGAGGACCCCAGTGTTCAGTGCGGCGCCCAAGCCGAGGACCTTTTGGAAACCCAGCGTCGTCGCAAATGATGGAGTTGTGACTCCGGGCAGGCTGGTGATGCCGATCGGCGCCACGGACTTCATCGCTCCGGCCGAGAGAATGCCACTTGTATTGGAAAGGGCATCACATCGTTTCGGGTCGATGCCAGCATCGACCTTCAGGACACGGACTGACGCGCCCGCGGAATGATAGTCACGTGCGCGCTTATCCAGTGCTGAGACAGTCCACAGCTCCGCGCAAGATGCAAACGAGATGGCGAGTATGAGTGCGATGGCGAGCCAGCCAGCCTTTGATGCTCCGCTCTGTACGTTGCGCCAGGCTTCTCGAAAAATCACATCCGCCCGCATCACGTGGCAGTGCTCCCGGCACCAAGTGTCGTGAGGTCCAGAACTTCCGAACACGCATCCAGGGTGTCCTGGTCGTGGCTGGCCACGATGACTACAGCTCCGCTTTTGGCTAGTCCGCCAAGCACAGAGTTGACTGTGCCAGCGGTTGCTCGATCTAGCTGCGCCGTTGGCTCATCGACGAGGATGAGATCAGGATTTCCGGCCACTGCCCGCGCGAGCATCAAACGTTGTGCCTCGCCGCCTGAAAGTAGAGAGAATCGCTTGCTGGCACTTCTTTGCAGCCCGAAGTCCGCGAGCCGCTCAAAGGCCAGTTCCTCGCTGTGATTCCGGGAGAGTCCCGTGGCCAGGTAAGGTAGCGCGACGTGATCGAGTGCCGTCCGCTGCGGCACGCCCAGAGGATTTTGAAATACCCAGCGAACAGTAGAAATTCCAGTTCGTTCGACGTGGCCTTCTTTTGGCATTTCCCAACCGGCGATGATGGACAATAGTGTTGATTTTCCCGAACCGGAGGGTCCTCTGAGTCCCCTTGCCGAATTTGCCGGGAATTCAGCATTCAAGTTTCGGAAAAGGAAATGATTCGCTTCAAATCCGTGACCGACGCCGTGAAGACTCAGCTTGGTTTGGGGTTCCGCTTGACCTAAGGAACCGTCTATGGGCATTCTCTGGCTCCTATGGCCTCGCCCAACAGGATTTCTTTCGGTACCTCTTTCTCGAAGGTAGCCAGCACTGATCCTGCGCTTGAGCCAGCGATGGTGATGGGAATGATGGTTCCTTCCGCGGACTTCACGCAAGCTGTGCTTTGGTGTGCGCCGAACACCCCGGAGACAGGAACTTTCGCAACTTCCAGGGGAGAAGCCAGTGACGTCTTGATGCTTAGCGGCTTCGGGCTATTGCTTGACTGAGTCGCAGCAAAGTCGGGACTCCGAGATATCTCGCCCAGCAGGGTCGGATCCGTGACCATACCATCGGCAGACACCGGAGCGGACACGTTCCCGAAGGACACGAGCCTGGCACCCGGGGCGGGTGGTTGGCCGGGAGGATAGACAACACGCAGGCTGCTAACAGACCCAACGATGGTAATGAACGGGGACCCGGGAGCGTATTGTGACCCGAGCAACGCATTGCAGGACTTCACTCGGACGCTGTCAGCAGGCAGCCAGAGTGTTTCTTCATGGTGGAGGACGGCGTCGTGGTTCTTCAGCGCCAGATCCGTTTGGATCTTGAGGATCGCTGCCCTCAGATCTGCTCCGTAGGCGCCCTTCTCCGCCACATCGAGGCCCGTCGCCTTGAGCTGTGCGCGGAATGCGTCGACATCCGCCCCCGCGGTTCCTGGACCTATATCTCTATAGAAAGGCACCGCGGAATGGAGGCCGAGGACCGGCCGGCCGCTCAATGAGGCCACGACGTGTCCCGATTTGATCTCGCCGCCGGCCGTGCACGCCGACGATGTGACGGTGCCCGAGAGCCCCAGAGTCGCTTCCACGGGTTCTGATGCCTCAATTTCCCCCGCCACAGTGCGTTCATCTCGATACCCGGTCATCGTGACGGCAGCAGACATAGCTTCGCCTGGAGGGCTCAGGGATGCGGGCGCAGCGAGGGCCGTCGCCCCAAGCACGGCGACGACGGCCACAGCCGCACTAGAGACGCCAACGAGCGCATACGACAACCAACGGGTTCTTGACACGTCTACGACGTCTCCTTCCCGAGGGCCATGTTGGCCCCGACGAAGCAGGCTTGAGCTTCATCGCTGTAGGGGTCAAAGGGAAGCCGGTCTTCCAGGGTGGACCCCGGACTTCCGGGGGAACCCATGATCTTCCGTAGATCTTCATGAGAGAAAGTCGAATCAACGATGCCCTCGGCTTCGAGGCACTTGTGGGCGATTTCATAGGGGTTGGCGAGCAGCTCGGGGTTTCCTTGCTGGATGCCGTAGAGTTCGCCGACCTCGTTGGTTGTTCCCTTCTCGCACTGAGTCACGATTGACATGGCAGTTTGGACCGACTCCCCATCCGCCAGTGGAGTGTTCTCAATTCGGTACAGGCCGTTGCTAAGTTTCTTTAGGGTGACGGGTTTCCCCGATGTCGCCATGCACTGCGCGAAACGGCTATAGGCCTCGTCGTAGTCCGCTTGCTCGATTCGTCCTGAGACTTTGGCTCGTTCCAGGACGTCCCTGTCGAACTCCTGGAGCGTGGGATCGTTCAGTGCGGTGGCGACCAATTCGCCAAAGTTGTTCGCAATATGTCGGCGCTCGGAACTCCCTTGGTCGCCACCTGAGCAGGCGACAACCAAGGGAAGTATGCAAGCGACGAGGACAACGGATGCGGAGGATCTGATTTTCGTCGAGGTATTCAACTTGAATGCTCCGATTAGGAGATGCGAATCTGGTAGGCCTCGTGGGTCCAGCTATAACCAGTTACCTCAGCCCAAGAGTAGGAGTTCGATGGCGCGCCATAGAACCAAGTATTGCCAAGATGGGCAATAGATCGAACTCGCTGACTCGGATTGAAAACCCAAACCTCTGCGTGAGCAGTCCACCAGTTGGTCCAATTGTTCGTCATGCCATCCACTGCGGCAGACGACGGCCCAGCCGTGGATAGTGCAATTCCGCCGGCCACCGCGACAACAGTGGCGCAAGAAACAAGCTTCTTAACAAGATTCGAACTCAATGTAATTCCCCAATATTCAGCCAAGGTCGTATGCCTCGGATGAGTATTGCCTACCAATGCCCGTTGAATTTGGCAATCAAGAACTTCAGCCAATCGAGAATGCTAAGCCGCGACCCGGCGCCTGAGATTATGAAAGTACCCTTACCAGTGGCTTTTTGCCGCTATTTTCCGCGGCCTGAGAGTCAGCCAGTCATAATTGTGATTTGAATCACATTACGAGAGATTGGGGGTTTCTCACCGCAAGGAGGCTGGAGCGGCATTGGTGAAGTCGGCGACGGCGTTCACGGCAGCTCGTGCGTGACGGAACAGAAGATTGAGAGTCCGGCCTACTTCCCCTTCTTCCCCGTCCGCTTAGCCGCAGCATTCATCGCCGACTTCACCGCAGGTGGCAGCCCCGCCGTCTCGGTCTCCGGCTCAGCCACGGTCCCGCGCCAGTGAGCCAGTCCCTTCATGCCGTGGTAGATCACCAGGGCAGCAGCGGAACCAAGGGCAATGCCCGTGAACTTCAGCTCGCCAATGGTCCACGTGTAGTCCGCGATGCCAATGATCAAAGCCACAGCAGCTGTGGTCAGGTTGATCGGGTTGGAGAAGTTGACCTTGTTCTGAACCCAGATCTTCACGCCGAGCACGCCGATCATGCCGTACAGCATCGTCGCGGCACCGCCCAGGACACCGGCCGGCACAGTCGCGATCAGCTCGCCGAATTTCGGCGAAAAGCTCAGCAGGATGGCGAAGATACCGGCCACCCAGTAGGCCGCCGTCGAATACACCTTGGTGGCGGCCATGACGCCGATGTTCTCCGCGTACGTCGTTGTACCGGAACCGCCGCCGAACCCGGCAAGTACCGTCGCGGCGCCGTCGGCCATCAGTGCGCGGCCGGAGACGCCGTCGAGGTTCTGGCCGGTCATTGCGGCCACCGACTTCACGTGCCCAACGTTCTCAGCCACCAGCACCAGCACCACCGGCACAAACAGACCCACTACGCCGATGTGGAATTCGGGCGTCTGGAAAAACGGCAGGCCAACCCACGCAGCGGCATCCATCTTTTCGTAACTGACCTCGCCGCGCATCATCGCCACGAGGTACCCCACAACCACACCCACCAGGATGCTGAGGCGCCCCAGGATTCCGCGGAATAAAACAGAAACCAGGATGATCGTGACCAGCGTGATGAGTGCGGTGACGGGCGCGAGGTCGAAGTTCGCCTTCGCGGCAGGCGCCAGGTTAAGGCCGATCAGCGCCACGATGGCGCCGGTAACGATCGGCGGCATGAGCCGGTTGATCCATTCGGCGCCGAACTTCTGGACCACCGCACCAATAAGCGCCAGCACGACGCCGGCAAGCACCACGCCGCCCAAGGCGCCGGCAACGCCGTACTGCTGCTGGGACGCCATGATCGGGGCGATGAACGCGAAACTTGACCCCAGGTAGCTGGGCACGCGGCCCTTGGTGATAACGAGGAACAGCAGCGTGCCGATGCCCGAGAAGAACAGGGTGGTGGCCGGCGGCATGCCCGTGATGATGGGGACCAGGAAGGTGGCCCCGAACATGGCCACCACGTGCTGCATGCCGATGCCGATGGTCAGGGGCCAGGCCAGCCGCTCGTCGGGCGCCACCACGTGGCCGGGGCGAATGGACTTGCCGTTGCCGTGGAGCTTCCATTTGGTGCCGAGCATGCTCATGGCGGGCCTTCCTCAGAAGATTGTTGGGATTCGGTGCAACATTACCGCCATTGCGGGGCCCGCTCTACGCGCCTCGCGCGCCGGATGGAGCGCAAAGCGGGCCTCACAACGCAGATCCCACAGGGGCACTGTGCGCAACGTCACGGGCCGTCACGGGAAGAGGACAAGGGAACTTGAAGTTGCAACCATGGAAAGCAGAAGTGCCTGGCCGACCACAAGGCCCGGCCCAGCGAAAGGTTTACGAATGACGATCGCCCACGAAGAAGCAGTCATTGACGCCGCAGCAGTCGACGCCATTTTTGCCGAAGCCCGTACCGCCAACAGCTTCGCCGGTGAGGTCACCGACGAGCAGGCCCGCGCCATCTACGAGCTCACCAAGTTCGGCCCCACCGCCTTCAACTCCCAGCCCCTCCGCGTGACCTACGTCCGCTCGGACGAAGCCCGCGCCAAGCTGGTGGACACCCTCTCCAACGGCAACAAGGCCAAAACCGCGTCCGCTCCGCTGGTCGCCGTCCTCTCCTATGACACCGACTGGCAGGGTCAGTGGGACAAGTTCCTGCCCGCCTACGGCGCGCCCAAGGCAATGTACGACGCCGATGCCGCCCTGGCTGCATCCACGGGCAACAACAACGCCCACCTGCAGGCCGGTTACTTCATCCTTGCAGTGCGCTCGCTTGGTTTCGCCGCTGGCCCGATGACCGGCGCTGACTTCTCCGCTATCGACGCCGAGTTCTTCCCGGCGGGCGACCAGAAGAGCTTCCTCGTGGTCAACATCGGCCAGCCCGGCCCGGACGCCTGGGGTGAAGCAAAGCCGAAGTTCGCTTACGACGACGTTGTCCGCACCGTCTAAGACCTCACAGCAGAAACGCCCGCTCACATTTGTGTGAGCGGGCGTTTTTTGTTGGCCGGGGACGGTGGTCAGGCCGCTTCGTCGAAGTCGTCGATGCCTGCAGCTTCCGCGTTCCGGCGCCGCTGCACCCGGGAAGGCACAACGAGGGCCGCGAGCAACGCCAGCACACCTACGCCGGCCGAAACCCAGAAACCGATGGTGAAGGCATCGTCCGACGGTGCGCCCTGCGGTGTGATGTTGGAGGAGATCAGTGCGGCGATGACTGCCGTGCCAATGCTGCTGCCGATGGTGCGCAGCACGGTGTTCGCGCTGATGGCTTCACCGGTCTGAGTGGCCGGCACACTCTCCACGATCGCGTTGGACGTCGCGGCGAGGGCCATGCCGATGCCGATGCCGGTCAGGATGCCGGACACCACGATGTGCCATTCTTCCCCGTGCCCCAGGGCGGGAATGACGAAGGCGACGGTGACGGCCACGGCGCCAAGAATCATGGGGATCTTGGGTCCGACCTTGCGGATCAGGGCACCGGCAATGACACCCGAAATAACCATCGCGACGACGGTGGGCAGCAGATAGATGCCAGCCTCACTGACGGTCTTGCCAAATCCGTAGCCGAGGACGCTGGGCAGCTGGAGGATCGTGGGAACCAGAACGAAAGTGCCGAACATCGCGAAACCAAACGCCAGCGCAACGATGTGGGCCGTCCACACGCCGCGGTTGCGGAACAGCCGCACATCGATCAGCGGCTCAGCAACGCGCAGTTCAACCAGGACGAACGCCACAAGCGCTAAACCGCCACCGACAAGCAGCGCGATGGTCTTGCCGTCGCCCCAGCCCCAGGTCTGGCCTTCGCTGATGGCGAGCAGCACCGCAACAAGGCCCACGGAGAGGATGCCGGTGCCCAGGAGATCGAGCTTGCCTGGGGTTTTGACGGGTGATTCTGGCATGCCGAAGATGGCCCCAAGGAGGGCGATGAGGACGAGTCCGGCCGGCAGCCAGAACAGCCAGTGCCAAGAGAGGGCCTCAACAATCGGACCTGCGGCGACGATTCCAACACCAGCACCGATGCCGAAGATGGCCGACAGCAATCCGATGGTGACGCTGACGCGTTCCTTCGGGAGTTCGTCGCGGACGATGCCGATGGACAGCGGCATCACTGCGCCGGCGGCCCCTTGGAGCACGCGGCCGATGATCAGCACGGCCAGGTTGGGGGCGAGGGCGGCGAGAACAGTGCCCACCAGGAGCAGGGAAAGCACAACTATCAGGACTTTTCGCTTGCCCACCATGTCGCCCAGGCGTCCGAGGATCGGCGTCAGCACTGAGGCGGACAACAAGTAGGCCGTGAGCACCCAGCTGGCGTCGCTGGTTGCGACGCCGAGGTCTTTGCCAATGGTGCCAAGCGCCGGCGCAACCAGTGATTGCAGGACTGCGAAGGAAAGGCCGCCGAGGGACAGGTACGCGATGATCGCGGTGCCGCGCTTGCGGTGTGCCTCCGGACCCGGTGTCGAAGCGCTTTTCGCGCGCTCAATGGTGCTGGACATGGTGCTCCTCGGCATGTAAACGGTTGATTACTTAGAGAATAAAGCGTGATGGTTGCTCATGTCAACAATCGTTTACTTGATGCGTCGTGGAGCTAGAGTTGGGTGTGTGAGCAACGAATCGCAGCAGTCCACAGCAGCCCTCGAGGATGCGCCAGCCATGGCGGATGAGGAGTTGGTTCGATCCGGACGCGACGCGGACGTCACTCGACGCGCATTGGTTCGCGCCGCCCGCAGACGGTTTGCCACAGAAGGCTACCGGGCCACCACGGTCCGCCATATCGCCGCGGACGCGGGCGTCAATGTGGCACTCATTAACCGGTACTTCGGGTCGAAAGAGGGCCTTTTTGAGGCGTGCATGAACCGCACGGTGGATGAGCTCGATCCCCGCATCAGGACAAGGCCTGCCAGTGTCGACGACGTGATCGCCAGGCTCCTCACACATGTCGTCGAAGCCCCCAATGCCGACGATCCCCTGCAACTCCTGCTCCTGTTGCGTTCATCCGGCGACGAAAACGCCGATCGGATCCGCCGCAGGACCCTGGAATCCTTCACGGAGCAGCTCGCAGCTGCAGCCGGGTGGAGCGCAGATGATCCCGCTACCGAACCGCTGCTCCTTCGCGCGCAAATTGCCATTGCCACCATGCTCGGCCTCGTCATGCTGCGAACAGCCACGGGCGTGCAGCCGCTTTCGTCGGCGTCGTCCCGGGAACTCAATGAACCGCTCGGACAAGTGTTCAAGGTTCTCTTGGCGGAACAAACCCGCAAGTGAGAAAGCGTTGGCGATCACCCGCCGGGATGTGAGAGAGGGCCGGGAATTCCCGCCGGGATGTGAGAGTGCATCGGGAACCTACGGACGCTCTCTCAGATCACAACACCTTTCCGGGCGACCCTCTCGCAGTTCCCGACGCCTTCTCCGGAACCCTCTCGCAGTTCCCGTCAACGGGCTTCGGGCCGGGACCGGTGGCAAACTATGCCTATGCGGAACCTCATCTGGGTGGCGTTCACCGAGCCCGTCGCGCCGGGGCTGGTTTTTCCGCGCAGCGATTGGCCGCTTCACATCACCCTGTTAAGGTTCGACGTCGGCACCCAGGCAAGTGCCGACGTCGAAGGTGTCCTGAGCGAGCTGGCCGAAGCACCCGTCAAGGGAGCGCTCGGAACCCAACTGACTGTGGGCGGAGAGGCGGGTTTCGGGCATCTGGGTTCGATCCCCGTGAGCCTGATCGACCACAACCCGTTGCTCCAGGGCCTTCATGAGGAAATCGTCCAAGCCGTTGCCGCCGTGGGTGGAAGGATCGCGACCCCGAACTACGTTCTCGAACGGTACCGGCCGCACATCTCGCACCACGACGGCAAACGCCCCAGGTCCGGAGACGTCGTCGTGCTTGATCAAGTAGCGCTGGTGGACATGGCTCCCGAAGGCGACCACACCATCCGGCGGATCCTCAGGCTCTGGACCCAGGAGACTCGGACCTAGGCGATCACCCCGTCCACCAGTGCTTTGGCTTCCTCTTGCACGAGGGCAAGGTGGTCGGCGCCCTTGAAGGACTCGGCGTAGATCTTGTAGACGTCCTCGGTGCCGGAGGGGCGGGCAGCGAACCAGGCGTTCTCGGTGACAACCTTCAGGCCGCCGATCGAGGCGCCGTTCCCCGGAGCCTCGGTGAGCTTCGCCGTGATCTCTTCGCCCGCCAGCGAGGTAGCGGTGACGTCTGCAGCCGAGAGTTTGCCCAGCTTGGACTTCTGCTCACGGGTGGCGGCGGCGTCGATGCGGGCGTAAACGGGTGCGCCGAACTGGTCGGTAAGCCCCTTGTACAGCTGCGACGGAGAAGACCCCGTAACAGCCGTAATCTCCGATGCCAGCAGTGCCAGCAGGATGCCGTCCTTGTCGGTGGTCCACACGCTGCCGTCGAGCTTGTTGAAGGATGCGCCGGCCGATTCCTCGCCACCGAATGCGCCCTCGCCGGAAAGCAGGCCCGGTACGAACCACTTGAAGCCAACAGGGACCTCAACCAGCTTGCGGCCCAGACCGGCAGCAACGCGGTCGATGATGGAGGACGAAACCAGCGTCTTTCCCACCACGGATTCCGGGTTCCAGCCGCTGCGGTTCCGGTACAGGTAGTCGATGGCTACGGCGAGGTAGTGGTTCGGGTTCATGAGCCCGCCGTCGGGAGTGACGATTCCGTGGCGGTCTGCGTCGGCGTCGTTACCGGTGGCGATGTCGAACGCGGAACCAGCGCCGGAGGAGCCCGTTGAGTCGGACATCCGCTTGATCAGCGATGCCATGGCCGACGGCGATGAGCAATCCATGCGGATCTTCTCGTCCCAGTCGAGGGTCATGAACGCCCACTGGGGATCAACAGTCGGGTTCACGACGGTGAGGTTGAGTTGGTGGCGCTCGCCGATCTCGCCCCAGTAGTCCACGGACGCACCGCCCATGGGGTCGGCGCCGATGCGGACACCAGCCTCACGGATCGCGTCCAGGTTCAACACGGAGGGGAGGTCGTCCACGTAGCTGCTGAGGAAATCGAACTTGCCGGTGGTCTCGGCGTTCAGGGCATCGTTCAAGGGGATGCGCTTGACTCCCCGCAGCCCGTTTTCGAGCAGTTGGTTGGCGCGGTCGGCAATCCAGCCCGTGGCGTCGGTGTCGGCCGGGCCGCCGTGCGGAGGGTTGTACTTGAAGCCACCATCGCCGGGCGGGTTGTGGCTGGGGGTGACAACGATGCCGTCGGCCTGAGGAGTACCCGGCGCAGCTTCGTTGTTGTATTTGAGGATCGCGTGGCTCAGGGCCGGCGTGGGTGTGTAGCCGTGGCGGGCATCCACCAGGACGGTCACGCCGTTGGCAGCGAGCACCTCCAGCGCGGAGTTCTGGGCCGGCTCGCTCAGTGCATGGGTGTCCCGCCCGATGAAGAGCGGACCCGTGATTCCTTGACGGCCGCGGTATTCAACGATCGCCTGCGTGATGGCAAGAATGTGCGGTTCGTTGAACGATGATTTCAAGCTGGATCCGCGGTGTCCCGACGTTCCAAACGCCACGCGCTGCGCGGGATCGCCCAAATCCGGAGCTACGTCGAAATACGCGTCCAGCAGGGCTGTGATGTCAACAAGGTCCTGGGGAAGGGCAACTGTGCCCGCTCGGCTAGCCATGGGGTCCAGCATGCCAGACCCTCGCGCCCGCTCACAGGAAATGACCCTCTTAAGCGCCCTGTGACGCCGAATGGCGGCGGCAGCATTCCTGGAGCCTAAAGTTTCACTTCACGTTCAGGAATGACTGCTAGCAGACAAGAACGCTCCGGACCCGGTTGAAGCAACCGGGACGGAGCGAGGTTGTTGCATGATGCCGAGCATTAGACGGCGGTGTAGCCGCCGTCTACGAGGACGTACGAACCTGTCATGAAGCTGGCTTTGTCGGAGAGGAGGAACGTGGTGACGTTCGCGATCTCCTCTGCCTTGCCCAAGCGGCCGAGGGGATGCTTGGCCTCAAGCCCGTTGATGACTTCCTTCGGTGCGGCTGCCAGCAGGGGAGTGTCGATGTAGCCGGGACCGATTGCGTTGACGCGGAGGCCCTGGGCTCCATATTCGGCCGCAGCGTTCTTGGTCATGCCCACCACTCCGTGCTTGGCCGCTGTGTAGGCGGCGTTGCCGGGAGCAGCTACGGCGCCGTGGATCGATGCCATGTTGATGATGGCGCCTTCGGAGGCGCCCGAGGCGAGAATGGCCGGGATTTGGTAGCGCATTCCGTAGAGGACGCCGCTGAGGTTGATGGCGATAACCCGATCCCAGTCCTCGATGTCGAGTTCGCCGACGGGAGCGCTGGCTCCGCCAATTCCGGCGTTGTTGACGGCGTAGTTGAGGGCGCCGTACGTCTCCACGGCGAAGTCGACTGCCTTCTTGCTGTCCTCAGCCACGGCCGTGTTGCCTTGGAACGGAACGGCGCTGCCGCCGTCGGCCGTGATCTCGTTGGCCACGCGGGTTGCGGCGTCGAGGTTGACGTCCGCAACCACAACGTTGACACCGTTCTTTGCGAGGTCTTTGCTGATCGCTTCTCCGAGCCCGGAGCCGCCGCCCGTGACGAGTGCGGTCTTGCCTTCGAAGTTACCCATGATTCCTCCTTCGCGGGACGGATCCCGCAGTTTCCGTAGTGAGCGCTTCTTGAGGCGCTATCTCGGTAAACCGAGTCGGACTCGGAAAAATTCCATGCGTATGCATGAATATGACATTCCTCGCATTTGTGGCCGCGACCATGGAGCGCGGGCTACCTTATGCGGCGCCCCTGACGGCGGTAGTGTTGGGATCAAAGACCAAATCCAGGGGGATTCCTATGTCAGATCAGCCATCCAAGGGCAACGAGGACAAGCCAGCCGGCTACGAGCCGCCGCAGTACGTTCCGCCGGCCCAGTTCAGCGCGCCGGAACCACTCGCGCCGGAACCACTCGCGCCGGAACCGGGCGCACAAGGACAGGCCGCGCCGGAACAGGGCGCACCCGTATCGCCGCCGTTCGAGCAGCCTACCCAGCAGTTCGACCAGGCGGCCTACAACACCCAGCCGCTCCCTCCCTACGAGCAGAACCCGTACGGCCAGCCTGCCGAGCAGAACCCGTACGGCCAGCCGCCCACCCAGAGTGCCTACACGCCGGGCGACTACAGCCAGCAGCCCCCGTCGCCGTATGGCCAGCCGCCCAGCCCGTACCAGCAGCCCTACGGCCAGCCGAGCCCTTACGGTCAGCCCGCGTACTACGGCATGCCGGCCCAGCCCAAGGCGCTCAGCATCGCCAGCATGTGCTGCGGTATCGCGATCTTTGTTGGCTTCGGTTTCTTCATCCTGCCGCAGATCGGTGCCGTGGTCCTGGGCCACCTGGCCTTGAAGCGCGAGCCCGCGGGCAAGGGCATGGCGATCGCCGGCCTGGTAATGGGTTACATCGGCGTTGCTCTGACCCTCATCTTCGGCATCATCTTCTTCGCGGCCATCGCGTCGTCAAGAAGCAGCTTCAACTACTAAATAAACACGTACGACGGCGACCCTTGGGTCAGGCGGGAATCCCACCTGACGCAAGGGTCGCCGTCGTTGTTCGAGGCTCGGGCGCGGAAGGCAGCTACCGTACGCCGCCCATGAGTTTCTTGATCGCGGGTGTGGCAGCAGCCAGGCCGATGGCGAGGACCATTGCCACGCCGCCGATGCCCAGGAAGTACGGGAGCTCGTCGTCGGGGTTGTACAGGCCGGCAAGGATGCCTGCCATCGTGGTGCCGAGCGAGACGGACAGGAAGAACAGCGCCACCATCTGGGTGTGGAACGCCTGCGGGGCGAGTTTGGTGCTCACGGACAGGCCGATGGGGGAGAGGAACAGCTCCGCCAGGGTGAACATGAACAGGATGCCCACCAGTGCCAGCAGCGGGGTTTTTCCGTCGCCGGCCAGCGGGATGAAGGCCAGGAATGCCAGGCCCATGATGAACAGGCCGGCGGAGAACTTCAGCGGGGAACTCGGCTGCTTGGGGCCCAGCTTGGTCCAGAGTGCGGCCATGACACCGGCGAAGATGATGATGAACACCGGGTTGATGGATTGGACCCAGGCCGCCGGCATTTCCCAGCCGAACAGGTTGCGGTCCAGCTTTTCCTGCGAGTACACGGCGATGAACGTGAACTGCTGCTGGAACAGAGCCCAGAAGGCAGCCGACGCGATGTACAGCGGGATGAAGGCGACAACGCGCTTGCGCTCCACGCCCGTGACGAGCGGGCTGCGGAAGATCAGGAACAGGTAGATCACCGAAGCGGCGATAGCCGCGTAAGCCATGCTGCGGGCCAGGTTTTCAGCGTTCACGAAGCCGGTGCCGAGCAGCACGCCGATGACAATCAGGATGCCCAGGAAGATCAGGCCGTAACGTGTGCGGTCCTTGGCCGGGAGCGGGTTGGGTACGCGGTGCGCTTCTTCGGGGAGGCGCTTGCGGCCCAGGGAGTAGATGACCAGGCCGATTGCCATGCCTACGGCCGCGGCGCCAAAGCCCACATGGAAGCCATAGCTTGTTTGCAGGAAGCCGGTGACCAGGGGGCCGATGAGCCCGCCGATGTTGATGCCCATGTAGAAGATGGAGAAGCCGGCGTCGCGGCGTTCATCCTTCTCGCCGTACAGGGTGCCCACCAGGGCCGTGGCATTGGCTTTCAGGCCGCCGGAGCCGATTCCCACCAGCACCAGGCCGGCGATTAGGCCCGGAATGCCCGGAATAAGTGCCAGTGCTATGTGGCCGGCCATGATCATGATGGCTGAGCCGAACAGGACCTTTTCGGAGCCGAAGAGACGGTCGGCGAGCCATGCGCCGAGGATCGTCGACAGGTAAACGCCACCACCATATGCGCCAACCAAACCTGCGGCGAGCCCCTGGTCGATGGCAAGGCCGCCTTGTTCGGCAGTGAAGTACATGTAGTAGAGCAGGATGCCCTGCATGCCGTAGAAGGAGAATCGCTCCCACATTTCCACGGAGAAGAGGCTGGCCAGCATCTTTGGGTGGCCGAAGAATGACGTATCGCCCGATGGCTTCGCGGACTCAGCCGTGGTTTGAGGTGTGCTCATTTTCTCAATGCTGGCACTGACTGCGGGCATTGTCACATCGTTGAATGCTCCGGGCAACCACTTTCCATATGCTAGACAGGCACAGCGGGAGCGTCGGTCAGCGCCTCCACCACGGCAGCCAACTGCAGAAGCTGGAGTTCCGAACCCATCCTCCCGATCAGTTGGATGCCCATGGGCAAACCAGCCGCCGTCATGTGCACCGGGATGCTGATCGCCGGCAGTCCGCAGACATTGACCATGGATGACCACGGCGCGTACTCGCACTGCCTTTTGTAGTCCTCATCGGCGTCGCCAGCCCACTCGCTCGGCCATGGATCGCCGCTGTGTCCGCCACCGGTGAACCAGCCGACGGGTCGCGGAGTTTGCGCCAATGTGGGCATCAGGATGACGTCCCACTCCGAGTACTGCGCAATGGTGTCGTGCTCGAACTGGCGCAGGAAACCCAGCGCCTCATTAACCTTGGACGCGCTCCGCTGTTGCGCCCGACGCCGGAACGTCCGGGTCAGCGGTGTCAGCAGCGCTTCCCGCTGGGGTGCTATCCGGGCGCTCCCGACGCCGGCGGTCCAGGCCGCGGTGAACGACTCGGGGTAGCGGTTGTCGTAGCGGATCTGCGCGTCGGTGACACTGTGCCCGGCCTTCTCCAGTAGCTCGCTTCCACGGGCAAGGGCTTCCAGCGCATCCCGCTCG
The DNA here is from genome assembly GCF_042786555.1 of Paenarthrobacter sp. NPDC056912. Lineage (NCBI taxonomy): Bacteria > Bacillati > Actinomycetota > Actinomycetes > Micrococcales > Micrococcaceae > Paenarthrobacter > Paenarthrobacter sp. NPDC056912. Next base: position 35,690 of record NZ_JBHUCD010000006.1, on the reverse strand, counting down.
ATTGCGAACGGATAGACCCCGGCCCATGGACTGTCCAGGCTCGCGCCGATCTTCAACGGTTCCGGCGCCCGCCCAACGTTGGCGAGGTAGCCGCCGTCGGGCGCCTGCTCCCGGGGAACCAGCGCGTCCATGAGCAACGCCGCGTCAGCAGCCGTCCGCGCGAGCGGTCCCGCCACCACCAACTTGGCGGCGTCGCCCGCGCTCGCCCCGGACGGCACCACGCCCCGGCCCGGCTTCAGTCCCACCAGTCCGCAGGCGCCGGCAGGAATCCGGATGGACCCGCCGCCGTCGGTCCCGGGCGCGAACGGAATAAGGCCTGCTGCCACTGCAGCAGCGCTGCCGCCCGACGAACCACCGGAACTTCGGCCCAGCGAATATGGATTGCGCGACGGCGGTGACACCCGGTTTTCGCTGTACGCGGTGAGTCCGAATTCCGGGACCTGTGTCTTGCCCAGCGAGATGGCGCCCTGTCTCTTCAGGGTGGCTGCGAGGGCCCCGTCCTCCGGAGCAGATATGTGTTCCAGGGCGGCGCTGCCGTGAGTCGTTGGCACGCCGGCCACGTCGGTGAGGTCCTTGAAGGCGATTGGCATGCCGTGAAGGAGCGGCAACTCTTGGGACCGGCCCTCCCGGACCAAGCGGGCGTGAAGCTGATCGGCCACAAGGGCGTCGGACATGGCTTGGTCCGCAGTGACGGTGATGAACGCACCCAACTGCTTGTTGCGTTGTTCGATCACGGAGAGGAAGTGTCCGGTGGCCTCACGGGACGACAACTCGCCGGAAGCCAGGGCATCGCGGAGTTCAACGGCGGTCAGTCGTGACAGGTCGAGATATGAAGTTTCAGCCAAGGAAACGCGGCTCCAAGCGTTCTTCCACCGCAACGGCGTCCACGCTTTCGCCTGCGCCGGCGGTGACCCGGAAGGCCGCTTTGTTCGTCACCTCGGACACCACCTCCGAGAGTTCAGTGCCCCGGTACACCAGCCCCACGCCGTCGTCGGTGCAGTGTGTCTCGCCCAGCGTGCCGTTGGCCACCAGCTTGTGGATGGCGGGCGCGCGACGAGGTTCGGAGTCGTAGTGCACGCCGTTGCCGTAAGGGAGGAAGCCGAGGGCGTTGGTGACAGGACGCAGTTCCGGGCCGAAGGAATCGGTCACGCCGCCTTGGAACCAACAAATGGAGCCCGCGGAAACGCCTGCCAACACCACTCCGTGGTCCCATGCCTTCCGCAGGATGCCGTCCAGTCCATGGGCACGCCAGACCGCCAGGAGGTTCACCACGGATCCACCGTTGACCCACACCACGTCCTGCTCCAGGAGGTGGGCTTCAGGGTCTTCGAGATTCGGCATGGTGAAGAGGTCGAGGTGGCTGAAATCGAATCCTGCGATCCTTGCGGCCTGGTCCATTTCCGCGGCCCACCAACGTTGATCTCCGGAGGCCGTCCCGATGTGGGTCACCCGGGGAGCCCGACCCGAGACGCCGGACAGTTCAACGGCGTAGTGCATCAAGTGGTTGAACTCGATCCTGGTGCGGTCGCCCGGCTTGTATCCGCCGGATGTCGCCAGAATGGTGGGTTGCCCAGCAGCCATGGTTGCTCCTAACAGCCGAATCGCGGGTTGCTTGGATCCCAGTCTTAACGTCCCGGCCACAGGAAGCAACCACGGCGCCCAATCGCGTTACCACGCTGAGCTGCGGGGACTAGGCTGGATGCTGACCTGAATCAATGGGAAGGGACCGCCATGAGTGACTTCGATACCGTGCCTGTGGGCGATATTCCGGCTGACGCCAGCATCCTGGACGTCCGCGAAGATTACGAATGGGTAGCCGGTCATGCGGAAGGTGCACGCCACATCCCCATGGATCAGCTGCCAGCGCGTTTGGATGAGCTGGACCCGGATGATGACCTCTTTGTCATTTGCCGCACCGGCGGGCGCTCCTATCGGGTGGTGCAGTGGCTTGTTGGCCAAGGGTACTCGGCCGTAAACGTTGCCGGCGGAATGGACATGTGGTTTGAGGCTGACCGGCCCATGGTCTCGGACAACGGACTCAAGCCCGTAGTTCTCTAGCCTGCTCAGCCAGTCCACGCATATAACCAGCAAGGAATATTTGATGCCAGCAGCAACCTACACGTTCCTCGGCCCGGAAGGTACGTTCACCGAGGCCGCTCTCATGCAGGTTCCCGGAGCTGCTGACGCGATCCGAATTCCGTGCACCAACGTCAACACCGCGTTGGACCGGGTGCGGGCCGGCGAAGCTGACGCGGCCATGGTTCCCATCGAAAACTCGGTGGAAGGCGGGGTTACGGCCACGCTGGATGCGATTGCCACCGGCCCGGAGCTCCGGATTATCCGGGAGGCCCTTGTTCCCATCACGTTCGTGCTTGTGGCGAGGCCCGGCGTCGAACTTTCCGACATCAAGCGGATCTCGACGCACGGCCACGCCTGGGCGCAATGCCGCCTGTGGGTGGACCAGCACCTTCCGGAGGCCGACTACGTTCCGGGATCATCTACGGCTGCATCCGCCATGGGCCTCCTGGAAGACGACGCCCATTACGAGGCCGCTATCTGCGCTCCACTGATCGCCGCCGAACAACCAGGGCTCAACGTCCTGGCCGAGAACATCGGAGACAATCCGGACGCCGTCACGCGGTTCATCCTTGTGAGCCGTCCGGGCGCCCTGCCCGAACGCACCGGCGCGGACAAGACCACCGTGGTGATCCCGCTGCCCGAGGACCACCCGGGCGCGCTCATGGAAATCCTGGACCAGTTCGCCTCACGGGGAGTGAACCTGAGCCGCATCGAATCACGGCCCACCGGACAGTACTTGGGCCACTACTTCTTCAGCATCGACGCCGATGGCCATGCTTCGGATTCGCGCGTCGCCGACGCCCTTGCCGGCCTCCACCGGATCAGTCCGGCCACCCGGTTCCTGGGTTCCTACGCCCGCGCGGACAAGGCACCGGCAGTGGTGGCCCCGCACACCTCCGATGCTGCATTTGCTTCGGCGCACGCATGGGTTGACTCGATTTTGAAGGGGCACTAAGAGCCTGAATCCTTGACGCTTCAAGCCCTTTCGCGGTGCTGCAAGTCTGCGTATGCTTGCTTGATCCATAAACGATGGATGAATGTCATGAAAGGAGCGGTCATGTCTGTTCACAGCGATGACAAGGACGGCCAGGGCATGATCGTTAATCCGAAGCCCTCGGATAACAACCAGGCTGACTGGGACGGAGACGAGGCTGATCGCGCCGATCGCCTGCGTTTCGAGGAAGAACAGGCAATGATCCGGGAGCAGTCCGAGGCCCGTGCCGCAGCCAAAGCCGCGGCGGAGCAGGCTGAGAAGAGCGCTGCCCAGCCTGACAAGGGTGCTGTTTAGGCGGACGCTGCTTTCGGCACGCGGACCAGCAGGGATCCTGGCTCCACCTGGACGGTGACCTTTGTTGCTTCACCGGACGGGTCGCCGTCGAGTTGTGTAGCCATGGGTTCCTGGCTGTGGATGGTGACTTTTCCGGAGCGGTAGAAGCTCATCATCGGCAGGTTCCTGTTGTGCTTGAACAGGATCTTTGTGTACATCGCGATCCAGCCGAACGCGCTGCGCGGGCTCATGACCACAATGTCCAACATTCCGTCGTCGATCATGGCCTGTGGAATGAAATCGATGCCGCCGGGAATCAAGCCGCAGTTCGCGAACAGGACGCTGCGGATTTTGCGGGCCTGCTCCGGCTGGTCGTCCATGGTGATGGTGACCCGTTTGCGGCGGCCGGGCAGATGGCGGACGCCCGCCTCCGTGTAAGCGAGCCAGCCAACGGTTTTCTTGAGGTCTTCCTTGGTGTCGCCCACAACCTCGGCGTCCAAGCCCATTCCGGCAATGACCAGGAATGTGTGGCTGGATGATTCGCCTGTGATGTTGTTGTCGATGCCCATGGTGGCGGTATCGATGAAGCGCTGGTGTCCGAACAGTGCGGTCTGGATGCAACCGGTCAGGTCAGTGACGTCCAGGTCCACGTTGCGTGCCAACAGGTTTCCGGTGCCCAGGGGGATCAAGCCCATGGCTACGTTCTTGTGGGCCAGCGACTCGGCCACCACGCGCACTGTACCGTCACCGCCGCACGCCAGAACGACGTCGGCGCCGTAGGCCAGCGCCTGGCGCGACTGCCCGATGCCGGGATCGTCCGCCGTGGTTTCGAAGAACCGGGGGGCGTCCCAGCCGGCCAGATCACAAGCGTCAATGATCGCTTGCCGGGCAACCTCGGCATTGTTCTTCACCGGATTGAGAATCACCGCGACTCGTTGGTCCCCGGCGTTGGGCTTGTGGGATTCCTCCCGTACCGCGCTCCTGATGTGCCGGGCTTTCAATCGGCGCACACCCCACCAACTGGAGACGGCAAATGCCACGCCCCCAGCGAGAATCACGTACAGGATCCAGTCGCTCATGGTGCTCCAACACTATCCTCCTGGAGGGCCCCGTCTTGGCCGTGCTGACGGACGGGCGGTCCTTTGACCTCCAAGGGCCGGGAATTTGCGGCCGATTCGATACTCTTGTCTGGTGATCGACGTAAAAGACCTCAGCGAAAATCCGGACAAGTTCCGTGCCAGCCAGCGCGCCCGTGGCGCCGACGAGTCCGTTGTGGACGCGATCATCTCCGCTGACTCCTCCCGCCGTGCCGCTCTGATCCGCCATGAAACCCTGCGCGCCGAGCAGAACGCCTTCGGCAAGAAGGTGGCGCAGGCCAAGGGCGAGGAAAAGCAGGCCCTGCTGGCAGAGGTCAAGGAACTGGCCAACTCGGTCAAGGCCGCTTCCGCTGAGGCCGAAGCAGCTCAGGCCAAGCGCGATGAGCTCCTGCGCGTCATCCCCAACCTGGTGGTGGACGGCGTGCCCGAGGGCGGCGAGGACGACTACGTTGTGGTCAAGACCGTGGGCACCCCGCGCGAATTCACGGACTTCGAGCCGAAGGACCACCTGGAAATCGGTGAACTGATCGGCGCGATCGACATGGAACGCGGCGCCAAGGTCTCCGGCTCCCGCTTCTACTTCCTCCGCGGCGTTGGTGCCCGGCTGGAAATGGCGCTGCTGCAGATGGCCATGGACCAGGCCATCCAGGCCGGTTTCGTCCCCATGATCACCCCTACTTTGGTGCGCCCCGAGACCATGCAGGGCACAGGTTTTGATGTAAAGCACGACGCCGAGATCTACCGTCTCGCTGAAGACGACCTTTATCTTGTGGGAACCTCGGAGGTGGCCCTCGCCGGCTACCACGCCGATGAGATCCTGGACCTTTCTGCCGGCCCCATCCGCTACGCCGGCCAGAGCTCCTGCTACCGTCGCGAGGCCGGTTCGCACGGCAAGGACACCCGCGGCATTATCCGCGTGCACCAGTTCAACAAGGTGGAGATGTTCATCTACACCACCGTTGAAGAGGCTGCTGCCGAACACGAACGCCTGCTGGCCTGGGAAGAGGAAATGCTGGCCAAGTGCGAGCTCCCCTACCGTGTGATCGACACCGCCGCAGGTGACCTTGGCATGTCCGCGGCCCGCAAGTTCGACTGTGAAGCCTGGGTTCCCGCGCAGAACGCGTACCGCGAGCTCACCTCGACGTCCAACTGCACCACGTTCCAGGCGCGCCGCCTGAACATTCGCGAACGCGTGGTCAACGACGAAGGTGTTGCCAAGGGAACCCGTGCCGTTGCCACCCTGAACGGCACGCTGGCCACCACGCGCTGGATCGTTGCCATCCTTGAGCACCACCAGAACCCGGACGGCTCGGTCAACGTTCCCAAGGCGCTGCAGAAGTACATCGGCGGGCTTGAGGTTCTGCCGGTTCTTTAGTGGGGTTTGCGGGCAACGACGATCAGTTCGCGGTGCCCGCTGCCCACGTCTTCGCCGGCCCAGCCACCAAGGACTCGCTCAGCAGTGAAACCGGCGATGCCAAGATCGTCCCGCAGCTGAGCCATCGGGAAGGAATCGGGTGCCTCGAGTGTTGGCCGGTGTCCACCGCTCCCACGCCCGAGCATCAGGATCACGCGAATCGAAGGCCAACCGCCCGCCGGGTACGATCGCCCGGTGCACGTCGGCAAGCGTCCGGGACCAGTCGGCGTCGTCACTAATTGCTTGGGCGACGTGCGCTGTCATGATCGCGACGTCAAAACTCCCTTCAGGGATCTGAGCTGATGTGCCGTCGATCCACGTCACGCCTTCAGCGCCGCGTTTCCCGCGAGCGGCCGCAAGGGAATTGGCGTTGGGGTCGATGCCAACGACGCGATGGCCCGCGGCTGCAACGGCGAGGCTGACTCGGCCCGTGCCGCAGCCCAGATCCAGCACCCGGCTGTGGGGCCGCTCGTTCACGAACGCCAGGAAGAGTCGTCATCCGCGGCCCATTGATTCTCAGCGTCATAGAGGGCTGAGAGCTGGGCTCCGGACATCTGTGAAGGCATCCGCCCACCCTATATAGTTCCGGGCTGCGTTCAGCGGGTATTGGGCACAAAAAAGGAAGGGAATTATCCCTTCCATATTCAATTTATAACGCACAGGGGGGCTTGCGGCAAGGGCCCCCTGGTGCCGAACAATGGATCCACGAACCCCAAAGCAAACAGAAAAGGGAGTCGTGCCATGCCCGAAACCAGCCCCCTGAAAACCAGCGCTTTCGCCCTTCCTGAACACCTTGCCCGCAAGACCGAAGCAACGTTGATCGGCCGCGATGAGCAGCAATTCGAAGCCATCGCAGCCAGCCTTTCCGAAACCATTGCGGATTTGTCCGGCCGCCTGGACCTAACACGTAAACAGCCCGGTGGTCGTGGCCAAGCGGCATTGGACAGGGACCAGGAGATCCACCGGCTCACTGCACGCCTACGGGCCCTGCGGCGTTTCGGCTTGGACCTCTGTTTGGGTCGCATGGTCGGCGCGGACAGCCCCGAACCCGTGTACGTAGGCAGGCTGGGGCTCACCGACAGCAACGGCCGCCGACTCATGATCGACTGGCGCTCCCCGGCAGCCGAGCCCTTCTTCGGGGCAACCCACGCCAACCCCATGGGCTTGGTCAGCCGCCGACGGTACCGCTGGACGCGCGGCCGGATCAGTGACTACTGGGACGAAGTGTTCACCACCGACGGGTTGGAAGGGAACGCTGCGCTGGATGACCAGTCAGCCTTCATCGCCAGCCTGGGCAGCAGCCGCTCGGCTCGGATGCGGGACGTGCTGGGGACCATCCAAGCCGACCAGGACCAGATCATTCGCGCGGGCTCCGGCGGGGCCTTAGTGGTCGACGGCGGTCCGGGTACCGGTAAGACTGTGGTTGCCTTGCACCGTACGGCTTATCTGCTCTACTCGGATCCCCGGCTGAGCCATCGCAGCAACCACCGAAAGAGCGACGTCCTGTTTGTCGGGCCGCACCAGCGCTATCTCGCCTACGTAGCGGACGTCCTTCCCAGTCTGGGTGAGGAAGGAGTTCAGACCTGCACGCTGCAGGACCTGGTCCCCGAAGGTGCCGAGGCCGGCGTCGAAAGCAATCCTGACGTGGCCCGGCTCAAGTCTTCCGTGGAAATGGTGAAGGCGGTGGAGGCCGCAGTGAGGTTCTACGAGGAGGCCCCGTCCGAAGGCATGGAGGTCGAGACGCCCTATGCCGACATCTGGCTCAGCAGCGAGGACTGGGCCGAAGCATTTGACGCGGCAGAGCCGGGAACACCGCACAACGAGGCCCGTGACGACGTCTGGGAAGCACTGCTCGCTATCCTGGCGGACAAGCTCGACGAGCACGACGTACCGGAGGCCTCGTGTCGCAGGGTTTTGTCGCAGAACGCCGAGCTTCAGGCCAGGTTCAACAGAGCGTGGCCGCTCCTCGACTATGCACTGTTGGTGGCAGACCTGTGGCGGGTGCCCGCCTATTTGCGACTGTGCGCACCGTGGCTGCAGCCGGAGGACATTGCCACCCTGCAGCGCAAGGACCCCGCCGCGTGGACTACCGCAGACCTGCCGCTCCTGGACGCGGCGCGGCAACGGCTGGGCGACCCCGCGGCTTCGCAGCGAAAGCGACGGCACGAGGCATCCCGGGCAGCCGAACGGGAACTCATGGACCGCGTGGTGGATGACCTGATAGCAGCTGACGACTCCGAAAACCTGGAAATGTACATGCTCCGCGGGGATGACATGCGGGACAAGCTAGTGGACGAGGAGGCTTTGGAGTCAGTGGATCCGGACGTTCTCGCCGGGCCGTTCGCGCACATTGTGGTGGATGAGGCCCAGGAACTGACGGACGCGGAGTGGCGGATGCTGCTGCTCCGCTGCCCGTCCAGGAGCTTCACTGTGGTGGGGGACCGCGCCCAAGCCCGGCACGGGTTCACCGAGTCATGGGAAGAGCGCCTCGAACGGGTGGGCCTGGGCAGCGTGACGTTGGCGGGACTCAGCATCAACTACCGCACACCGGAAGAAGTCATGGCGGAAGCTGAGCCCGTGATCCGGGCCGTCCTCCCGGACGCCAACGTGCCCACATCTGTCCGCAGCAGCGGCATCCCCGTGCTGCACGGAGCAACCCACCAACTCACCACGATCCTGGACACGTGGCTGGCCGCGAACAGTGAAGGGACGGCCTGCGTCATCAGCCAGCCCGTGGGAACACCCGCGAATCCGGACAGGGCCCGCGTCAGCTGGCTCACCCCTGAGCTGTCCAAGGGGCTGGAGTTCGACCTTGTAGTCCTCATCGACCCGGAGGAATTCGGAGCGGGCATCGAAGGCGCCGTGGACCGCTATGTGTCAATGACGCGCGCCACCGGGCAACTCGTCATCCTCCGGAGCGGCGGGTAATCATCAAATGCCGACTGTTCACGCCCCGTTAATCAGCTGCTGTGGTGCCCGTCCTAGTCCGGTGTGGGAGGTGTCTGGTCTACTGTAAGTATGACTATTTTGACTGATACTCCAGTTGCTGGCATCGATGACCAGCCAAATAACACCAACAAGCTCATGGTTGCCTTGGACGTTGACGGGACTCTCGTAGACCACGATGGCCACATGTCTCCGGGTGTCCGCTCCGCCGCCCAAGCCGTCGTAGCCAGAGGACACGACGTCATGATCGCCACCGGCCGCTCACTGAATGCCACCCTTCCCATCATCCAGCAGATCGGCCTCGAGCGCGGCTACGCAGTGTGCTGTAACGGAGGCGTGACGCTCCGCCTGGACCCCACTCTGGACTCGGGCTACGAGATCATCCACAAGGCAACCTTCGATCCCGCTCCTGCCCTGAAGGCCCTGCGTGAACGGCTGCCCAACGCCAAGTACGCGCTCGAGGATGAGGACGGAAACTTCCTCTCCACGGAACGGTTCCAAGACGCCAGCTTCGGCGTGGAGTCCATCGGCGTCGACTTCCAGACCATGCTGGACGCCACGGCAGTCCGCGTGGTGGTCTTCAGCAGCGAGAACACCTCCGAGGAATTCAACCAGGCCATCCACCACATCGGCCTGTCCGGAGTGACCTACTCGGTGGGCTGGACTGCCTGGCTGGACATCGCGGCAGAGGGCGTCACCAAGGCCAGCGCCCTGGAGACCTTGCGGAAGAAACTCGGCACGGACCAGGCCAACACGATTGCTGTGGGTGACGGCCGCAACGACATCGAGATGCTCACGTGGGCAGGCCGTGGCGTCGCTATGGGCCAGGCTCCCGATGAGGTGCTCGCCGTTGCTGATGAAGTCACCGCGTCAGTGCTCGACGACGGCGCCGCCTTGGTCCTGCGCGGCCTGCTGTAACTGCCGCTCGCCACAGCCGTGGCGCCGGATTCGTGGGTGGTGCTGCCTAGACTGGGGCTGTGCTCTACGAAGAGTGCCCGGCTCCGCCCGGGCTGCAGCCGTTTGTCACCCAGCTGTGGTTCATCCGCGCCCAGCCCCAGGCCAGGTACGAGAAGATCTTGCCTGGGCCGGCAGCGCACCTGATTCTGAACCTGTCGGATCCGTACCGCCTCATCAGTCCGGCGGAGAATGCTGCGGAACCCACGGCAACCGAGGTGTCCACCGGGTTCTACGCCGGCCTGCAGCGCAGCTACTTGGTCAGCGAGAATCCGGACCAGATTTTCAACGTTGGTGCGCGCCTGACTCCCTTTGGCTTGGCAGCGTTTACCAACCAGCCGCCGTCGGGGTTCCAGAACCGCGTGGTGGACGCCGAAAGTGTCTTCCCGGGGTTCACGGAACTGCGCTCGCAACTCACGGACGCTGAGCCGGGGCAAGCCTTCGCGGCCCTAACGACTTTCCTGCAACAACAGATCAGGCCCGATTACCGGGCAGATCCCAGGGCCGTAAAAGGGGTTGAAACCCTTGCCCGGGAAGACAAAGAAGTGAACGTGCTGGCGTCGGAACTGGGGATCAGCACGTCCACGCTCGAACGAATCATGATGCGGGATTGCGGCACCACGGCCAAGGCGTACTCGGACGTGTGCCGCTTCAACAGGATCGTGACCCAGGCAGCAGCGCTTCCCAAAGGCTCAGTGCCCGGCCGTGAACTCCTGCATTTGGCCGACTACTACGACCAACCGCATTTGATCCGCGCCTTCAGGCGTTTCAGCGGTTTCACGCCGACCGAGTACCTGCACGTGGTGCAGAGCTACGGCGCCGAGTACGCCATATTCGTGCCCGTGGAGGATGTCACCAGATAACGTGCGGTGTTTTTACAAGACCGCCGGTCTCGCCGGGCGTACTGTCCACTCAGGAACTGAACCCCCTGAGAGGACACGCATGGACATTCAGATCAATTGGCTCGCAGTGCTCCTGGCTGCATTGGCGACGTTCGTGGTGGGCGGGCTCTGGTATTCGCTGCTCTTCGCCAAGCCATGGCAGAAGGCTGCCGGAGTGAGCGATGAGCAATTGAAGACCGGAACGGCTCGGGTGTTTGCGGGCTCATTCATCCTTGCTGTGGTGATGGCCATCTTCCTGGCCGCATTCATTGGCCGGGGCGGCTTCGCCTTTGGTACTTTCGCCGGTTTGGCGGCGGGCTTGGGGTGGGTGGCCACTGCGCTCGGCGTGAACTACCTGTTCGAGCGCCGCAACCTGGCACTGTTCGCCATCAACGGCAGCTACAACGTGGTCACCTTCACGGCGATGGGCGCCATCATCGGCGCGATGCAGGCCTGAGCGGGCCCGCGGGCGCTTCGGTCACTCGGAAGACAAGACAACCGTGAGGATCCGTCGCAGGCTCATGGCCACAGACGCCGGGGCGTTCACCGGCGACTGCCCCGCGGCAGCCTCCGCCACTGCCTCGCTGAGACCCGTTATGGTGTCCTTCGCTTCGGCCAGGCGACTGGCGAGTTCACCGGATTCCTTGTCCCGCCAGTGATCCACAACGGCCGCCACGGCTTCCAACGAGTCGGATAGATTGCCCACCACGGCGTCCGGGATTATTGTGCCGGCGTCCTTTTCCCAGATAGCGCTTGCCAGGACATCGGTGATGTCCTGGACGTGGAAAGTGAGCCGCTCCAGCGTCCGCAGTTCGGCCAGGTCTCCCGGCAGGCGGCTCGCCCGACGGCGGGACCTCGGGTTCGCTTTGGCGCTCAGCTCAGCCTGGTGAACCGCAGTTCGGACGGCTGCGGCCGTTAGGGACAGTTCGTCGCTGCGGCTGGCCCAGGCCTCGTGGTTGGGTGGCCAGGACTCCTGCATTGCCTTTGCCATGTCCTTGAGCTGTCGGGACAAGGCGCCTTGGTGGCCGGCGATTGCGGGGTCGATGTCGTCCAAGTGCAACGGCGGGAAGATCAGCCAATTCACTGCGAAGCCCACCGCCACGCCCAACGCCATCTGGAGCACGTACGCAAAGGAGAAACCCTCGGCATTTGAGTCGCCCAGCACCAGGACGAACAACGCGGCCATGGGAATCCACTCTGAGGCCGTGCCCAGCCGGGGGAGGCCGCCGATCAGCACACCAAGTCCCACCACCACGGCAACGGCCAAAGCGGTGGGCGCGGCCACCGTGGTGATGGCGAAGGCCATGCCGATGCCCAGGACCAGCCCCGCCAAGCTCTGCAACCCATGCTTTGCAGAGTCCGCAACCGTGGGGTGCATGCTGACCAGGGCACCCAACGGGGCGTAGTAGGGATAGGCGGCAGCAGACCCTGGCATGAAGGGCGCGAGGTACCAGGCCAAGCCGGCAGCGACCGCTGTCTTGGCGGCGAAGAGGAGGCGGTGGCGTGTGACGGTTTTTCGAAGCGCGGGGATCAGCCGTCGCCTTGAGGGCAGTTGGCTCATCAAGTCAACGTTCGCAGGTCTGCCCTCGCCTGTCGAGCGGAGGCAGGCAAACGTGCGCCGGATCATCCCTCAGGACGTCAGCGCACCTCGAGGATCAGCTGCAGCAAACGGGCGGCGGCAGGGCGGGCGGCGTGCTCCTCGGCCCATTGCGCACGGGCCAGTGCCTTGCTGACGGCTTGGGTGGTGATGCCGAGCTCCTGCGCCACGGCCTTTTGCTGGCCTCGGACGCCCGGTGTCAGAAGGTCAAGGACCCGCCACTCCGCGGCACTGCGGTGTTGCACTATATGCCCCAGAAGGCGCAATACTGCTTCCGCTTCCGAGGCGAGGGTAGCCAGGGGGCCGTCTACCGCCACCGGGATCCGTTCTTTGCCGTTGCGCAGCCGGTCCACTGCCCGGCGGGCATACACAAGGCCGTGCCCGGAGGCATCCTTGACCAGATTGGGCAGGGGCTCGTTAATGGGACCGACGCCGATCCCCACGTACCATTGGCCGGTCCGGAGTGCGATCAGGGCTGTTTCAACAGCTTGGTGGCTGGACTCGACTATGCCCTGCACCTCGTCCTCAACCGAGCGGTCAAAGTCGAGCCGCGCGGGGATGTGGCGCAGGTCCTTGAGGAGCTGCGGCACAAGATCGCCGTCGCGGCGACTGTCGCGTTGGTTGATGGTCAGAGTGAACATAGTGGATCACATGCTACCGGCTGGTAGGCGGTCTGCAAGGGCTTGAGTTGCCTGTTACTTAGTCCAGCGCGGTGCGTTGGGTGACGACGACGGCGGGCAACGCCCCCGCCGCAACGCGCCGGGCGTCGGGCTTTCCGGCCTCGTGCATGGCTGCGGCAATGACGCGTACCAACGGTGCGGGATCGTCATCGGAGGCAAATATCCAGAACGTGCCGCGGGCCTGGAAAACGACCGCGTTCTTGCCCCCGGCGCCCAAGGAAACCTTCCGGCGTGCCACAAGGCGTCATTCAGGATCGGTGCCGTCTGCCGTGGTCACGGCCCTGATGGTCCCCGACGGGATGTCGCCCCAGGGAATCACCAACAGGGTGTGTTCCTGTGAGTATTTAGCCACCATCCCGTGATCGAACACCAGAATTTTCCGGAAGCTGCCCAGGAAGGTCATGGACCACAGAACCAAGCCCGTCAGGATGCTGGTCACCACAAAGAAGGTGGGATCGCTGAAGTGTCCGGCTTGCCGCGTTGAGCGGATAGGGCTGACGAACTCGGCGATGGCCCCGAAGACAAACCCCACCATCAAGCAAGGGGCCAGGACTTTCCAGAAGATGCGCCGCGAAGACGCTACGTAGCGGAGTTGCCCAAGCTCGGGTCCGAGCTTCCGCTCAACCCGGCGAACCAGCCAGTTACGGCCGCGCATCCGGGCGCTGGCCATAGAGGTTGGGCAGGTTCTGCCGTTCGGCTTCAGCTGCCTGTTCAGCGGCAACAGCCTTCGGATCGGGAACGGGCTGCTGGCCTTGCGCCACCCCGGAACGACGATCGATCGCAGCGAACTTCGGGTCCCACGTATCGCCCCCGCCGCCACTGAACGCCGACGCGATAACCATCACCACGAAGAACGGGAAGAAGGACCAGCAAACGGCGCGCCATCCGCCCAACCAAGCCCCCGCCGTCGTGCCGTCCTTGATCCGAACGGAACGCATGCCCGCAGCGGCGTCACCTGCACTGCCGGCGGTACCCCAGATCATGCCGTAAACGAACAGGCCAACGAACCAGAGAACAACGTAGAGCGTCAGCCAGAAACCGTCGTTGAAGGCCAACAGCGAGCCGCTGTTCATCATGGCGTTGCGGGCTACCGCCGCGATCACTGCCACCACGGAGTAGCCCGCCAGGAACACCAACGCGTCCAGGACGCGTCCCCAGAAGTGGGCGCTTCCCGACGCTTTGACGAAGTACGCGCCGGTGTCGGTGTGGCGCCGGACCGGACGGCCGTTGGCGGCGTCCACCAGGCCGGTGGAGGTTGTGGACTTGGAAGTACTCATGAGGGGCTTTCAGCTCGACGGCGGCGGTGGGCGTGGGTGCGGATCGTCAGGCCGTGCCGGCCAGGCCGCTGAGGACGCCGGACAGGGAAGCCGCGGACGTTTCCCTTACCTCCAGCGAAACCGATTCACCGTGGACCTGCGGAGTGAGGACGTGGACGCCCGACGGGCCCGTATAGACGGTCACCGTGGGAAACTCGTTGGTATCCGAACTGAAAACCACAACATTGCTGGCGGCTTGGGTGTCGGCGAGGGCCGTTGCGGCGTACTCCTCGAATGCAGCTTCCGTATATACGGTGGGATCGGAGTCGCGGACGGCGGCGCTGTTGGGGTCCACGAACTCTGCCAGGCGCGGGGCCAGCTGGTCGCCGGTGACCACAGTGAACCCGTGCAGCCCGCCCTCGTCCACTTCCTCCAGCAGCACGCCGTCATCGTGGACGTACCCGTAAAGCCAGCGTTTGCCCGTGGACACGGTCCGTTCCACGGAGACCACAGTGCTTCCGCTGCGGCGCAGGGTCAAGGCTCCCGTGATGTCCTCGGTGGCGTGCAAACGGGAGGGCTCGGTCTCGCCCTCGAAAACTACCGGGTAGACGAGTTCCTTGGCGAGCAAGCCGCGCAAGGCGACGGCACACATCAGTTCCTTGCTGGCATCCTGTGCAGAAAGCCACGGGAGGGCCACCAATTGTTCGTGCTGGACCCCGTCCAACGCAACAATTTCTTCGTCGGTCAGTGTGGGCAGGGCTGCGCCTGTGGCGCTCGCCGTTGCCAGGACCTTGGCTGCGGCCTCAATGTCCCGCTGGGTCCATTTCATGGTGCTGGTGGTCATCCGAATATCCCTCCGACAAAGTTTCCGACTGACTTGGCGGCATTACTGACCCCGTCTGCCACCTTACTGCCTACATCCTTGGCGAAATTGCCCACTTCCTTGGCGCCGTCGGCTATGTAGCTGCCCGGATTGCGCGCGAAGTTGCTGATGGAATCCCAGTTGTCCGCTACTAGGTTCCCCAAAGCCCAGGCGCCGGCAACAATGCCCGCGCCGATCACGATGGGCGCCCCGATCGGTCCCAGCAGAGCCGCGCCGCCGGCAGTCATGAGCATGATGCTGCCGACTCCGCCCACCACGGACAACCCGCCGGCCACCCGGTCTCCCGTGCCACGCCAGCCGTCGTGCTCGGGGTTGATCATGTCGCTGATGCCGCCAACGATGTTCAGGGGTGCTGCAAGGGCTCCCGCAACCCGCAGGCCCTTGGAGAACTTGCTGGCATCCTGGAACGCCTGGCTGTACGGGATGTTGGCCTTGAGGTCCGTGATGACATCAGTGACCTTCTCGCCGTTGCGCAGGGCGGTCAAAGCATCGCGGACCACAGTCCCGCCGGCCCGCCAATTGGTGAGCACTTCACGGGTCTTGACCCATTCCGCGCGGCCCAGACTGCCGTATTTGTACGCAGTCCACAGTTGCGCGCCGAGCTCCTTGACGCCCATTCCGGTGTCGTAGACATCCTTCAGGACGCCCACCGACGTTCCCGAGCCATCATTGTGGCTGGCGAACTCCTGCTGGTTGGCGTGCTTCTTCAGCTGGCTCGCGTTCTCACGGAGCATGTTGGCGGCCTTCACCAGGCTCTGCCTGTGCTGGCTGTTCCAATCGCCCTTGAACACAGTGGCGTCGCGGCCCTGCCACGCCGTTGTTGAATTGATGGCGTTGGACAGCTGCGCGCTCTGCAGATTAATGGCGTCGGCAGCCTTCCCCATCACGCCGGCCAGACTGCGAAGCTGCGCGATGTCCGCGCCGTAGAACCCAGCCATGTGGAACCCCCTGTGTGCATGAGTCGAAAAGTCTCGTCCCAGCCTAGGCGGAGCCGCAAGCGGCCGCGATGGGGAGACATGCCCATGTGCATAAACCCCGCTTAAAGCACGACGGCGGCCGGTGGGGTTCGCGAGGAACCGCACCAGCCGCCGTCGGGGGAGAACTAGTGTGCTGCCGGAACGTAACGCTTGATGGATGCTTCCAGCTCCGCCTCGGCAGCGGCGCGGTCGCCCCAGCCTTCAGCCTTGACCCACTTGCCGGGCTCCAGGTCCTTGTAGCGCGTGAAGAAGTGCTCGATTTCCTTGATCAGGAATTCGCTGACATCGCTGACTTCCTGGATGTGGTCAAACCGTGCGTCAACGGGGACGCAGAGGACCTTGGCATCTCCGCCGCCGTCGTCGGTCATGTTGAAGACGCCGATCGGGCGGGACTCAACGATGACGCCCGGGTGCAGATCGAAGTCCTGCAGGAGCACCAGTGCATCCAACGGGTCGCCGTCTTCGCCCAAGGTGTTCTCGAAGAATCCGTAGTGCGTGGGGTACTGCATGGAGGTGAACAGGACGCGGTCCAGGCGGACACGGCCGGTTTCGTGGTCAACTTCGTACTTGACGCGCGATCCCTTGGGGATCTCGATGGTCACGTCGTGCTTCATGGAATGCTCCTTGACGGGTGTGGTGGGGCGTCGCTCCGCCGAAGCGGCCGTCACAGGTGACGGTGCCTCAGGCAGGCTGCTTAGCCCGGGGCTGGCGGCAGGCAAAAGTACAGCCGGTGCCGCCGACTACTATTGAGGATATAGCGAGAGGCCCGGGTTTCTTGAACCGGCGGGGACATTTCAGTACTGACAGGACCAAGCAACTTCCATGATGGGCGTTAAAAACGGGGATGCCCGGAAGAGGGTAACCACCGCGTGGGGGCGCTTGAGGTGGCCGTTGCTTTTGGCCGCGGTCCTGCTGTGTCTGGGTGCCCTGGTGGTGGCCGGGATGCTGCCGGAGTTCATGAGCGCACCCAAATCCTCGCCCTCGACGCCTGCGTGGCAGCAGGAACCAGGCAGCCTGTCCCAAGTCGATGGCGTGCTTCCGCTGGATGCCGAAGCTCCCGTCCCCGTGCCCGCCGAAGTTTCGAAGCTCCTCAATGGCACCTTGAAGCCGGACGGCGCGGGCAGCATCAGCGGTGTTGTCATGGATGCTTCCACGGGCCAGGTCCTCTTCGATCGCGACGCCAACGCCAACCGCATCCCGGCGTCGAACATGAAGCTGCTGACCGCCGTCGCTGCCCTCAAGGCGCTCGGGCCCGACTCGCGCTTCACCACCCGCGTGCTTGCCTCAGATGACCCTTCCACCGTGGTCCTGACCGGGGGAGGGGATGTGCTGCTGGGCGGTGCGAAGTCCGATCCTGCCGCCGTGATGGGCCGTGCCGGTCTTGCTTCGTTGGCGTCCGATACTGCGGCGTCGTTGACGAAGGCGGGGATCAAGGGCCCCATCACCGTGCGGGTGGACGATTCCCTCTTCGCCGGGGGGCCGCTGAACCCGGCGTGGAGCTTGGACGACGTCGCCGCCGGTGAGACCGCGCCCTTGTTTTCCCTCGCGCTGAATTCCGGCCGCTACTCACCCGAGGTCACCACCGGTCCGCGGCCCCAGGATTCCGCCGTCACCACAGCCCAGGCGTTCGCCGAGCAGTTGGCGGCCGCCGGCGTTCAGGTGAGTCCCGGCGTCGAACGCGGCAAGGGCGTCCCCGCCAAAGTGCTGGCTGCCGCCGAGTCGGCCACCGTCAGCGAGCAAGTGGACCTCATGCTGGAGACCTCGGATAACTTCCTCGCCGAAGCCCTGGGGCGGATGACGGCGGGCGCGTCCGGTAAGGAAACGACGTACGACGGCGCCACGGCGGCCGTGCGGCAAAGGCTGGGGGAGCTGGGAATCGCCACGGATTCGATGCAGCTGGCCGACGTTTCGGGTCTTGCTTTGGAGAACCAAGTCAGCGCCCGGCAATTTGCCGAGGTAGTCCGTGCCATCACCAGCGGGCCGGACCTTGCGTTGCGGACTGCGCTTGATGGCTTCCCGGTGGCCGGCCTGACCGGAACCCTGGGGGACAGGTATGTGGACGCCGGCACCGCCGAGGGCGCCGGGTTGGTCCGCGCCAAGACGGGCACACTCAATACGGTCATCGCATTGAGCGGCTACGTGGTGGACGCGGACGGCAGGCTGCTGGTGTTCTCTTTCATCGGCAACGGCCTCGACCCTGGTGCTGCGGGAAACAAGGTGGCGATGGACCGGTCGGCGTCGGTGCTTGCGTCGTGCGGGTGCCGGGGCTAATGCTCCGCGTGCAGCGAACTTAAGGGTTCACTGTCGGTTACGTGTGATGTGATGGACCTTATGGTGTCATCTGCCCGAGATTCGTCAGCAGGGGCCCCGTCCCTGATCAACTGGGACCTGGCTGCCTCCACGGCGGCGCGCCTTGCCCCTCCCGGCCCGGTACTGAGCCCAGGCGAGATTGGCAAGGCGGTGGAGAACCTGCGCTTCAACGCAGATATCTCCGTCCCGCACGTCCACGACATCACCGGACTCGACGCCGCGCGGGACCTGCGCGATTCTCACGTGCTGGTGGTGGACCGGGCTTCGTGGTCCAAGGCAAACACGCAGAGTTTCTCGGTGATGCTGCAGCCCGCGCTGAAGAAGATGCTGGACAGCCGCAGCGGCGTGGCCATGACCCCGGCCGCAGCTGCGGCCAGCGGCGCCATCACCGGTACGCAACTCGGTGCAGTGCTGGCATTCCTTTCCAGCAAGGTCCTCGGCCAGTACGATCCTTTCGCCGCCTTGGCCCCGGACGCCAACGTTCCTCCCGGCGGGCGCCTTCTGCTCGTGGCCCCCAACATCATCTCCGTTGAACGCGAACTCAACGTCCACCCGGACGACTTCCGCCTCTGGGTCTGCCTGCACGAGCAAACCCACAGGGTGCAGTTCGCAGCGGCGCCGTGGCTCCGGCACCACATGCTGGACGAAATCGAGAAGCTCAGCGGCAACCTGCTGGGCAATATGGATTCCCTTGTGGACCGTGCCAGTGCCGTAGCCAAGTCCTTGCGGGACCGCACCCCGTCAGAGAGCACGCCGGGCCGGGGAGCCATCCTGGATCTGCTGCAGAACCCGGAGGAAAAAGCTTCCCTGTCCCACATCACGGCAGTCATGAGCCTTCTTGAGGGTCACGCCAACGTGGTGATGGACGCGGTGGATTCGAGCATCGTGCCCTCAGTGAAGACCATCCGCCAGCGCTTCAACGAGCGCGGCAAGGACCGCGGTGTTGTGGAGAAGTTCATCCGCAACCTTCTGGGCCTCGATGCCAAGATGCGCCAGTACACGGACGGCGCCAAGTTTGTGCGCGGCGTAGTTGCAGTGGCAGGCATGGACGGCTTCAACCGGGTGTGGGACTCCGCCGAAAACCTTCCCACCGAACAAGAGATCCACGATTCCAAGCTGTGGCTTGAGCGGATGGGACTTTGAGCTTTCCTGCCAGCGGGCCTTCTGCCGGTGATGTCTCTGCCGCGGAGGTGCCCGGAAGCAAGGGTCGACGCCGGCCGGGACGTTTAGCACCGGTCGTCGGCAAGGCACGCAAACAGTTGCAGAACGCCCTGGCCGCTGCCGGCTTTCCTTCACGCGTGCTCGTGGCCTGCAGCGGTGGTCCCGATTCGCTGGCGCTCGCAGCTGTTGCGGCGTACTTTGCCAGGCGTGGCCACGTGGATGGGCGTCCGGTGACCGTGGCAGGTGTGGTGGTAGACCATCAGCTGCAGCCTGGGTCCGCGGAGGTAGCTGCCCGGACCGCGTCTGTGCTGCGCGGCTTGGGACTCTCGCCCGTGGAGGTACGCACCGTGGAGGTTGCGGCCACTGGCTTTGGGCCGGAAGCTGCCGCCCGCGATGCCCGGCACGCCGCCTTGGAATCCGCTGCGGAGGACCTTCGCTGTGAGGCGATCCTGTTGGGGCACACGCTCGACGACCAAGCCGAGCAGGTGCTCTTGGGGTTGGCCCGGGGCTCTGGAACCCGTTCCCTGGCCGGAATGAGGCCAGCCCGGGGTCTTCTCCTGCGGCCATTCCTTGGCTTGCGCCGGAATGAGACCTTGGAAATCTGCGAAGTCGAGGACCTGGATCCCTGGCACGATCCCAGCAACGCCGATCCCGCTTTCGCGCGGTCCCGGACCCGTGTGGAAGTCATGCCGGTGCTGGAGGAAAAGCTCGGACCGGGTGTTGCTGAGTCGCTGGCGCGGACGGCGGCCATCCTCCAACAGGATGCAGATTTTCTTGAGGACCTGGCCAACGAGACCTATCTCTCACTTGTCCAACGGGCAGGCGGCGATGCTTGGTTGCCCGAGGATGCCGTCCGTGAGCTGCCCGCAGCGCTGAGGTTCCGCGTCATCGCGAAAGCGGCGGCCGACGTCGGGGGTCAACAACCAGGCTACGGTCGCCTCCAAGCCGCGGAAGCGCTGCTTCGCAGGCAAGGCTCGGCTGGACCCGTGGAGCTTCCCGGCCACGTCAGCGTGTACCGCCTGTCCCTTAGCGATTTGGAGCAGGAACGGTCTGCTTCCCCTGGTCCCGCGGCTGCCGCTGCAGGGCCTGATTCGGCCCAGGCCGGTCCCCGCGAAGCCGCGCGCTGTGGGAAGCTAGTATTCCGGCATCAGAAACCGTCCCAACAGTAGCCGCACCCCGAGCATCAAAACAGGAGCCATTGGTGGATTCAAACGACGTCCAGGCAGATCTCAAGCACGTTCTTTACACCAAAGAGCAGATCCAAACGCGCATCGCGGAACTCGCGGCGCAGATCGATAAGGACTACGAAGGCCGCGACATCCTCATAGTCGGTGTCCTCAAGGGTGCCGTCATGGTCATGGCTGACCTGGCTCGCGCCCTGCACAGCCACGTGAGCATGGACTGGATGGCTGTCTCGTCATACGGATCCGGTACCCAGTCCTCCGGTGTCGTCCGGATCCTGAAGGACCTCGATACCGACCTCATGGGCAAGGACGTTCTCATTGTTGAGGACATCATCGACTCCGGCTTGACCCTTTCCTGGCTCAAGTCCAACCTCGAGTCCCGTGGTACTGCGAGTGTTGAGATCTGCACGGCTTTCCGCAAGCCGACCGCGGCCAAGGTTGAAATCGACGTCAAGTACGTCGGCTACGACATCCCCAACGAATTCGTGGTCGGCTACGGCCTGGACTACGCCGAGAAGTACCGCAACCTGGACTTCGTGGGCACCCTGGCCCCGCACGTTTACGAGTAAACCCCTTCTTTTCCGGCCTTTCCCGCCCCGCCGCGCCCCTTTCCGCCTTTCGCACCCATAACCTCCGGTGCGCTTGACGGAAACAGGCGCGGCGTTGGCACTTAAGGGGTGCGCCCGGCGGGAAGGGGTGAGCCCGGCACAAGAGGGTGCGCCCGGCACGGAAGGGGTTCGCCCGGCACAAGAGGGTGCGCCCGGCGCGGAAGGGGTTCGCCCGGCACAAGAGGGAGCGCCCGGCACAAGAAGGAGCGCCCGGCGCGGAAGGGGTGCGCCCGGCACAACAGGGAGCGCCCGGTGCGAATAGGGAGCAAACGGCGCGAAGAATGGCTCAGCTGGAGGCGTCGAGCCTGGGCGAGTGCCCCGAAGCCGGGCTAAACTGAACCATGAGCCGCGCCCGTCTGCGTCTCCTCCTTCTTACTTGGTTCGTCGTCCTGGCGACTCTCCTTGTGGCCTGCACGCCCCCGGCCGTAGTCCACGAGGCCGCCACCAATGCGCCGATCACGAATTCTTCCGCCGGGCCAGATGCGGGGACCAATCCCTCTGGCGGGCCGACGGTGCCCTCGTCTGGCGGGCAAAGTGTGCTCCCGTCCGGTGCGTCTAGTGCGCCTTCTTCTGCTGGACCGGATGCGGGCAATGCTGCGACGACTCCCGGCCGGACGTTGCCCCCAACTCCGCTACCGGTTCCTGTGCCAGCCCCAGTCGCCCAGGCGTTCGCACTCGACCTCTACCAGGAGGGCGACTTCGTTCCGCAATACACCTTCGACTGGTGCGTTGCGGCGAGCATCCAGATGGCGCACAACCTCGTCGACGACACAGGCGGCGGCACGTGGGCCGACCGCGCTCAGCAGGCCCAGTTGTGGGAGATGGCCCGGGCGAGATCCTCCGACTCCTTCAACGGGGCCAACCCCTTCGGCTGGGCGCAGGTACTGACTGAGGTTGGCATGGGGCCCTACTCGGTGGTCAGCATCCCCGATTTCCAGGATGCGATCCGGACCGCAGCCAAGGCCATTGCCGAAACAGGCCGGCCCGTGGGGCTGGTGATGTGGAGCGGCCGCCACGCGTGGGTAATGAGCGGGTTCGAATCGCTCGGCGATCCGCACCAGTTCCCGGAGTTCGCAGTCACCGGCATCCACGTCATGGATCCGCTCTACCCTTACGGCAGCGGGCAGTGGGGTCCGTCGCCCGCGCCCGACACCCTGCTCACCCCCGAGCAGTTGGCTACGCAGTTCGTGGTCCGAGAGCCGCGTCGTTGGAGCAGCAGCCTGCCTGCCGGATACCTGCTCGTACTGCCGCAGGCTAAGCCCTAACCAATCATTCCCTCGCGCCCTAGCGTTCGCCTGCACCAGGTTCCGCCGTTCGCCACCGCAACTACTGGTGCGCCCAGCGATAGCGGGTGCGGGGTTGGTGTTGCATGGGGTGGGTGCAGGGTTCGCGTTGAGGGGGACCGTACAGGGAAGCGGGTGCGGGATTCGCGTTGTACGGGTGGGCTGAGGGGAGCGGCGGGCTGGCGATGAAGGGGCGCGCCCAGGAGGAGCGCCATTCACAGTCAGGCCGCCCTTAGGGACCGGAGCCCACCATCATTCAAGATTTGGGAGAACATCCGTGGATTCATCATGTCGGCCCAATCCCAACGAACAACAGTAAGGCCCAACGCACGCAAACCGTTCTCACGGGCCTTTTCGGACATAACTACCTGCTGGATGGTCTGGTTTCCTCGTAATTTGTTCCGAAGGTATTTTCCTGCCCCATCGAATTCCCCCACCAGGTCGAGTTCAGGCCACCAGAAGTCTGTCCGGGCGGTACGACCGTTTCTCAACGTGAAAGAACCCTGAAGCCTGGGCACCGGGAAATTCAGCATGATCATGTGGGCTCGGCTCATGGATTCGCCGACCGATTCGGACCTGTCAGTGGACATTTCGATAATCCTTTTGGCTTGTGTTTGTTTGGACATACTGGTGAGCCGGGAAACGGCGGCAGCCAGATCGGCCGTGTCTGCCGGTGGACCCCAGGCTGTGTCCTTGTTCCAGTCGCCAATGTCAGGAGCTCCGCCATCGCGGCCTTCGCGCAAAGGCAGCTTCCTCCGGCTCGAGTCAATAACGGCCAATGCTTCGCCAAATTTCAATCTGCTGGCGAGCTCCACGGCTGTACGGTGTTTGTCCGTAACGCGAAAGTCACCGACTTGGGCGACCCCTTCGTCAGTTGATCCGAGAGTCCGCCGCACGCCGTGCTTGGACCGGCCACCGTTCGGATCTTCCGTGACCGTGCAGAGGTGATCCGGAACGCCAATCACGCCCAATCCCCAAAGCAGCCCGGCCGTCTGGAGATTAAAAGTTGGGGGTGTGATCGTCGTATTGACCAGCGCGGCAGCCCTAAGTCCGTGGCGCTCGCGGTCGGTTATCTGCGCCCAGTAGCCAGCCCGGACGTACACCCCGCGGCGTACTCGGACGATTTCACCTCGTTTGCAGCGTTTTGCGAGAAGGCGTGGGTCCTGTCCGATCCGTGTAACTTCCGACGCGAGTATGAGCTCCGTATTTGCCATGAATCAAGGCTTTCAACATCGCATCAAGTCCACCACCGGAAACCCGGCGTATGTGGATAAAGCGGCGCGACGACTGCCACGAAGCCACAATGTCCGTGCCAGCCCCGCGCCACTTTCCGCCTGGCGCGCCCAGTGGTTGTTGGCTTCGCACCCTTACTCAGCCTGCGCACCAGTGGTTACGGGTGCGCGCGGCGCGAACGGGTGCGCCGCACCAGTGGTTACGGGTGCGCCCGGCGCGAAGGGGTGCGCGGCAGCTGAGTGGAGCCTGCGCACAAGTGGTTGCGGGGGCGCGCGGCGCAAGGGGTGCGCGGCAGCTGGGTGGTGGTCCCGCACCGGTCGTCACGGGGGCGCGCGGCGCGAGGGGGTGCGCGGCAGCTGAGTGGAGCCTGCGCACCAGTGGTTGAGGGAGCGAGGGGGTGCGCGGCGCGAACGGGTGCGCTGCAGCTGAGGGGAGGTCCCGCGCCACTTTCCGCCTGGCGCGCCCAGTGGTTGTCGGCTTCGCACCCTTACTCAGCCTGCGCACCAGTGGTTACGGGTGCGCGCGGCGCGAACGGGTGCGCCGCAGCTGAGTGGAGGTGCGCCCGGCGCGTACGGTAGCGCCGCCGCCAATCCGCACCAAGAAACCCTGTCCTGTCGCCCCGGACGCGAGTATCCTGTGTACGCCCAGAGGGAACTTTTGGACTTTCCGGTGCGTGAATTACTGGGAACGGTGTATAGCTTGAAACTGAAGCAGCACCACTCGCGCGCAGAAGTTGCGCCTAGCAGCACTACCAGGAGGGACGGGGCCAAACCCCGATCAGATGAAAGCTAAGAGTTTCTTCAAGGGCCCGGGCATCTGGATTGTTGTCGTCGTTGGCTTGCTCCTGGTGGCATTCGCAACACTGGCGCCGGGCGGTTCTACTCGCATTGACACCAAGGACGGCCTCGATCTCCTTTCCCAAAGCGGCAAGGTTGAGCAAGCCAAGATTTTCGACGCCGAGAATCGCGTTGACCTGGTACTCAAGGACAACCTGAACCTGGATGGCCAGGACAAGGGCAAGAACGTTCAGTTCTTCTACGTCACGGACCGCGGTCCGGATGTTGTGAAGGCTGTAACAAACGCAAACCCGGACAAGGGCTTTACGGACCAGCCGGTGGAGAACAACTGGTTCTCCGGCCTGTTCTCCCTGCTTATCCCGGTGCTGCTGCTCGGTGTCCTGTTCTGGTTCCTGCTTTCCCGCATGCAGGGTGGCGGCTCCAAGGTCATGCAGTTCGGCAAGTCCAAGGCCAAGCTGGTCAACAAGGACATGCCACAGGTGACCTTCTCGGACGTCGCAGGCGCTGAGGAAGCCGTGGAGGAACTCCAGGAAATCAAGGAATTCCTCGCAGAACCCGCCAAGTTCCAGGCCGTTGGTGCCAAGATCCCCAAGGGTGTGCTGCTCTACGGCCCTCCGGGCACCGGTAAGACACTCCTGGCCCGCGCTGTTGCGGGTGAGGCTGGGGTTCCCTTCTTCTCCATCTCCGGCTCCGACTTCGTTGAAATGTTCGTCGGTGTTGGTGCTTCCCGTGTTCGCGACCTCTTCGAACAGGCCAAGGCTAATTCGCCGGCCATCATCTTCGTGGATGAAATCGACGCCGTTGGCCGTCACCGTGGTGCCGGTATTGGCGGCGGCAACGACGAACGCGAGCAGACCTTGAACCAGCTCCTCGTGGAGATGGACGGCTTCGACGTCAAGACCAACGTCATCCTCATCGCTGCCACTAACCGTCCGGACGTGCTTGACCCCGCCTTGCTGCGCCCGGGCCGTTTCGACCGCCAGATAACTGTGGAAGCCCCGGATATGATCGGCCGCGAGCAGATCCTCAACGTCCATGCCAAGGGCAAGCCGATGGCACCCGGCATCGATCTGAGGGCTGTTGCCAAGAAGACGCCCGGCTACACGGGTGCGGATTTGGCCAACGTTCTGAACGAGGCTGCACTGCTGACCGCCCGTTCCAATGCCAACCTGATTGATGACCGTGCTCTGGACGAGGCGATCGACCGCGTTATGGCCGGCCCGCAGAAGCGCAGCCGCGTCATGAAGGAACTCGAGCGCAAGATCACGGCGTACCACGAAGGTGGCCACGCACTGGTGGCTGCTGCGTTGCGCAACTCCGCCCCGGTCACCAAGATCACCATCCTGCCCCGCGGCCGTGCGCTTGGTTACACCATGGTGATTCCCGAGGACGACAAGTACTCGATCACCCGCAATGAACTCCTGGACCAGATGGCCTACGCCATGGGTGGCCGTGTCGCTGAGGAAATCGTGTTCCACGACCCCTCCACCGGTGCCTCCAATGACATCGAGAAGGCCACGTCCACGGCCCGGAAAATGGTCACGCAGTACGGCATGAGCGAACGCGTTGGCGCTGTAAAGCTTGGCCAAGGCGGCGGAGAGCCGTTCCTGGGCCGCGACGCCGCGCAGGAGCGCAACTTCTCGGACCAGATCGCCTATGTGGTGGATGAGGAAGTGCGTCGCCTGATCGACCAAGCACACGACGAGGCATACGCCATCCTCACGGAAAACCGCGACGTCCTGGACCGTTTGGCCTTGGAGCTGCTGGAGCGGGAAACCCTGAACCAGCAGGAGATCGCCGAGATCTTCCACGACATCCGCAAGCGCGATTTCCGCGAGATCTGGTTGTCCAAGGAGTCCCGCCCGGTCCAGTCGATTCCGCCGGTGGAAAGCCGCGCTGAGAAGGCCGAACGCCAGGCCCAGGAGGAAGCCAAGAAGGCCCGCTTGGACGAGCCGCTGGACGTCGTCGCCCCGCATGCACAGGGTGTCAGCAGCCAGGACTCCTTCCAGGCGCCAAAGCCCGACGCCGGCAACGACTCTCCGCTTCACGGCTAAGCTTTCTGCTGTGACTCATTTAGACGACGACGACCTCGCCGCCGCCCACGATCCTGCCGCAGGCTCCAAGCATGGCTACAAGGTGGACCGCCCGCGCATTGAAGCGGCCGTCCGAGAGATCCTTCTGGCGATCGGCGAGGACCCCGACCGCGGAGGCCTCCTGGACACGCCCAAGCGCGTTGCGAAGGCCTATGCCGAGGTCTTCGCAGGGCTGCACCAGCACCCCGCGGATGTCCTCTCCACCACGTTCGACCTCGACCATGAAGAGCTTGTCCTTGTGAAGGACATTCCCTTCTACTCGACGTGCGAGCATCACCTGGTTCCGTTCCACGGAGTCGCGCATGTCGGTTACATTCCGTCACATGACGGCAAAGTGACCGGGCTTAGCAAGCTGGCGCGGCTGGTTGATATCTATGCGCGCCGGCCCCAGGTGCAGGAGCGCCTTACTACGCAGATCGTCGAAGCGCTCGTGAAGCACCTCAACCCGCGGGGGGCGATTGTCGTCGTCGAGTGTGAACACATGTGCATGTCCATGCGCGGCATCCGCAAGCCCGGCGCGAAGACCGTCACCAGCGCGGTGCGCGGTCAACTCCATGACCCGGCCACCCGCGCCGAGGCCATGAGCCTCATACTCGGAAGGTAAGCAATATATGGATTCCCTCGCTGCAGCACCCGGAACCGGCCCGGCCACAAGCCCGCTGCCGATTCTCCGCAAGCCGCGGCCGGCGGCCAGGTTCGAGGACCTGCCAACGGACCGCACGCTCGTCATGGGAATCCTCAACGTCACCCCTGATTCGTTCAGCGACGGCGGCTCCCACCGGACGGCCGATTCGGCCATCGCGCTTGGGTTGCGCATGTTCTACGCCGGCGCGGACATCGTTGATGTCGGCGGGGAATCCACGCGCTCCGGCGCTGAACCTGTTTCCCCCGAAGAAGAACAGCGCCGGGTCATCCCGGTGATCGAGGCCCTGGTGAAGGCCGGTGCCCTGGTCAGCATCGACACCATGCACGCGTCCACGGCGGCTGCGGCCATCGAGGCAGGTGCCGCCATCATCAACGATGTTTCCGGCCTGACCATCGAACCGGGCATGCCCGAGCTCGTGGCCCGAACCAAAGTGCCGTACATTCTCACGCACCGCCGTGGCGACGCCCGGACCATGGACAGCCTGACGGACTACAACAACGTCACCGAGGACGTCGTGGCTGAACTTAGCGGCGTCCGGGACAAGCTGTACGCGGCAGGCGTAGCCCCGGAGCAGATCATTGTTGATCCGGGCTTGGGCTTTTCCAAGAACGAGGACCAGAATTGGGAGATCCTCAAGAACCTGGACCAGCTGTTCGGGCTGGGCCATAAGGTGATGGTGGCTGCCTCCCGCAAGCGGTTCCTTGGTTCTCTTCTGACCGTCGCCGGAAAGTCGGCTGCTCCCTTGGAAAGGGACGCAGCGACAGCCGCCATAACTGCCCTTAGCGCCAGGAACGGCGCTTGGGCTGTACGCGTCCACGACGTCGGCCCCAGCCTTGACGCCGTCAAGGTCGCCGCCCGTATCGCCCGCTGATTGGAATTCGCTGTGGACAGGATCACGCTGACCGGCGTCACCGCCGTCGGTTATCACGGGGTGTTCGATTTCGAACGCCGTGACGGTCAACCCTTCGTGGTGGACGCCGTGCTCCACACGGATTTCACCAAGGCTGCCCAGACCGATGACCTCCAGTACACAGCGCACTACGGTGAAGTGGCCGAGCTGATCACCAAGTACATCGAGGGCGAGCCCTTGAACCTCATTGAGGCGTTGGCTGTCAGGATCGCCGAGGGCATACTGGCCAACTACCACGTGGCGGCAGTCGACGTGACGATCCACAAGCCCAAAGCCCCAATTGAGGTGCCGTTTGGGGACGTCACCGTCAGCGTCCACCGGGAGCGATCATGATGTCCGGCTATACCAAGGCCATCCTGGCGCTCGGCAGCAACCTCGGGGAGCGCAACGACACCCTGTCCACGGCTGTCGCCGATCTTGTCGACCCACCGGACATCAGGCTCCTGGGCGTGTCACCCGTCGTTCAGACCAAGGCTGTGGGCGGGCCAGAGGGCCAGCCGGATTTCCTGAACATGGTCATGGCTGTGGAAACCACATTGACTCCGTTGGAGTTGCTGAAGCACTGCCACGACGTAGAACAGAAGCACCACCGGGTACGCGAAGTCCGTTGGGGTCCCCGGACTCTGGATGTGGACATCGTGGTGTTCGGTGACTTGGTGAGCGATGACCCCGTCCTCACCCTTCCGCACCCGCGGGCTGCGGAGCGCGCATTCGTCCTCTACCCCTGGTCCTTGTTGGAAGCGAACGCCGAACTGAACGGCAAGAGTGTTGCCGAACTTGCCGCCGTCGCCGATGACATGCCGGATATCCGTCGTTTCGACGGTTTTGGCGACGTAGCGGGCGTCCCAGCCACGGGAGCGGTGGAGTAGCCATGAAAGCCATGCGCCCGGTGGTTCTGCTGATCATCGCCGTCGTCGCTGCCGTCATTGGCTGGTTGGCCACAACAACCACCAACCGTTTCAACATGCCCACGCCGGTCCTGCCGGTTTCTGCCCTGGTGACCATGGGCGTCATCGCCGGGCTCACGCTGTTCATGGGTGTCCGTGTCCTGCGTTGGCGGAACGGCAAGAAGAAGAACATGCTGAACCCGATTCTGGCGGCAAGGACACTGATTCTGGCCCAGGCCTGCGCCTACGCCGGGACGCTTCTCCTGGGTTGGCATGCCGGGATTTCCTTGGACCTTCTGCGAGTCGGCGGCCTTCGGGGCGGTGAGGGCATTCTGTGGAACGCCCTGCTCATGGGCGGCGGCGGTGTGGTGATGGTGGTGGTCGGACTGGTTGTGGAGCGATTCTGCCGGATCCCCCCGGAGGACTTCGAGGGTGGAAGCGCCGGACCGGAAACGCGTCGCGGGGAAACCAAGGGCGAAGGCGAATATGCATACCGCGGCGATTGATCCTCCCGGTGTCCAGTGGCTGAGGGTCTCCCCGAAGTACGTCACGGTTCGTTTGGTTGAGTGGGCAATCGGCAATTTGCTGATGGTGGCCATCCTTAGCCTCCCCCTGGTTTTCGTGCTGCTCGGATGGTGGAGGTGGCCGCCGCTGTGGCTGGCCATTACCGTCCCTGCGGTCATGTTTGTCCTTGCGCTGTGGCGGCTGGTGCTGATCCCGCGCCAGGTCCGTGCCATTGGTTACGCGGAGCGCGACGACGATCTCCTTATCCGCCGCGGCATTTTCTTCCAGCGGACCATGGTGGTTCCTTATGGACGCATGCAGTACGTGGATGTGGCAGTTGGACCAGTAGAGCGCGGCCTGGGGCTGTGCACTTTGAAACTTCATACGGCTTCCGCCGGAACGAACGCCCACCTGCCAGGCCTCCCCGCTGAGGAAGGCGCCCGGTTGCGCGAGCAGCTTTCGGCACGCGGAGAAGCCAGGCTGGCCGGGCTGTGAGCCCGGAGGGTAGCGCGGTTCCGAGCATCCCCGCCAAAACCGTCGACGGCGATTGGCAGCGCGTCCACCCGGCGTCGCCGTTCGTTCGCGGCTGGGTGGCGCTGGCCGCCGTCGGGTATTTCTTTGGCCGTGACGCTTTCGAGCGCATGCTGCAGGGCAGGGAATTCCTGGACCCGAACCTCAACGGCCGTGTTCCGTGGCTGTTGGCGGGCGGCGGTCTGGTGCTGCTCCTTACTGTGGGCGGCTTCATTCTCAGCTGGTACTTCACGCGTTATCAAGTAGCCGAGGGCTACGTCCGTGTGAATACGGGGTTCCTGTTCAAGCAACAGCGCCAGGCCCGTTTGGACCGCATTCAAGCCATCGACATTGTGCAGCCGCTTCTGGCGCGGATCTTCGGCTTGGCGGAGCTCAAGTTTGAAGTGGCCGACGCCGGCGAGTCGGCTGTGAGGCTTGCTTTCCTGCCGCTCGCCCAGGCCAAGAAGTTGCGCGCCACGATCCTGGCCCGCGCAGCCGGCGTAGTGACCGGGCCGGAGACGGTAGAGGAAATCCCGGAGGCTCCGGAGCAGGTGGTCCTGTCCGTGCCGCCGTCCCGGCTCATCGGATCCCTGCTGCTGAGCGAGCAGACCATTGCAATCTTGCTCGGTGCCGCCGCCTCCGTAGCGATCTCCGCCTATACCGAGAACAACGCCATTTTCCTTGCCCTCATCCCTGCCATCCTGGGTATCGGCGCCGCCTACTGGAGCTCCTTCAACAAGGGCTACAACTTCACCGCGGCCATTTCGCCGGACGGCATCCGCATGCGTTATGGCCTGCTGGACACCCAGGCGCAGACCGTGCCGCCGGGGCGGATCCAAGCCGTCAAGGTCACCCAGCCTCCTATCTGGAGGATCTTCGGCTGGTACCGGATGCACGTGAATGTGGCCGGCTATGGCGGTGTGGCCGGGAACGAGAACGCTGCCCGCACCACGCTGCTGCCAGTGGGACTGAAGCCGGACGTTATGCGGATGCTGTCCCTGGTCCTGCCGGATCCGGGCGTCGATGACCCGCTACGGGTTTTCACTGCAGGGCTGGAGGGATTGGCCCCTGTTGGCGGGGCTGAATCTGGCACTCCCGGCGATGGCTTCGTTACGACTCCTCGACGCGCACGGTTGCTGGCCCCGCTGGGCTGGCGACGCAACGGTTTCCTTGCCACTGAAACGGCCCTGCTGGTCCGATCCGGCCGGTGGTGGCGGACGCTGGTGCTCATTCCACACCAGCGAACACAGTCCATGGCCTTGCAGCAAGGTCCTCTGGCGAGGCGTTTCGGCGTGGCTGACTTGGTCTTGCACACCACTGCCGGACCCGTGGCTCCCCGGCTTTACCAGGCTGGGGTCGGGCAGGCTGTGGACCTCTTCGACCAACAAGCCGCCCGGGCCCGCGAAGCCCGGAAACGGCAGACCAGCGAGCAATGGCTGGCGCAAGTAGCGCCCGAGATTGCCGCAGCACCCCCGGCGCCCGAGCAACCCCGGACAACACCACAGCAGGAGGATCAGCACCATGGCTAGGCCAGGACGACTCGGAGTTGGCATCATCGGCGCCGGCAAGGTGGGTGCCGTCCTTGGTGCCGCGTTGCGCTCGGCCGAGCACGCCGTCGTCGGGGTTTCCGCGGTTTCCGAGGCCAGCCGGGAGCGAGCCGAGAACCTGCTGCCCGGGGTTCCGGTCCTGGAAATCCAGGACATCGTGGAGCGATCCGAGCTTGTCCTCCTGGCTGTTCCGGACGACGCCCTCGGCGAGCTGGTGGCGGGACTGGCCAAGCTTGGAGCCTGGCAGCCCGGTCAACTGGTGGCGCACACATCAGGTCGCTTCGGCGTCGGAATACTGAATCCTGTCAGGGCGGTTGGCGCGATTCCGTTGGCATTGCATCCCGCCATGACGTTCACGGGTATGAGTCTGGACCTCACCAGGCTGATGGATTGCACGTTTGGCGTCACAGCGGATGCGGCCATGCTGCCGATTGCCCAGGCCCTGGTGGTTGAGATGGGGGCAGAGCCGGTTGCCATTGCCGAGGCCGACCGCACCCTCTACCACGCAGCCCTGGCGCACAGTTCGAATCACTTGGTGACCCTCGTGGCGCAGGCATCACAGATGCTGCGGGAGATCGGCGTCGAAACTCCGGAGTCCATGCTGGGTCCGCTACTGCGGGCGACGCTGGAAAACGCGCTGGCTTCAGGTGAATCAGCCTTGACGGGACCGGTGGCGCGCGGCGACGTGGGCACCGTTTCGGCGCACGCCCAGGCGCTGAAGGAGTACGACGGCGGTGCAGGCGGCGACGTTCTGGCGGCTTACCAGGCCATGGCGAAAGCTACTGCGCGCCGGGCCGCAAACCGGGGACTTCTGCGTCCCGACCAATTGACTGAGATTGACGAGGCTTTGGGAACCAACCCCGAGGCGCCGGAAGGAAACTGAACAGCATGGCCATCAAACTCGTGACCACAGCGGCCGAACTGCGTGCCGAGAGTGCCCGGCTCCTGGCTGAAAAGCAGGGGAGTTCACAGGGCCTGGTGCCGACGATGGGTGCGCTGCACTCGGGCCATGCCGCTTTGGCACGGACTGCCGTGGCGGAGAACGACGTCGTGGTGGCCACTATCTTCGTGAACCCGCTGCAGTTCGGTGACGCCGTGGACCTTGACCGCTACCCCCGGACGCTCGACGCCGACATGGCCCTGCTTGATGCCGAGGGCGTTGACCTTGTATTCGCGCCTTCCGTGGACGAGGTGTACCCCGGCGGCCAACCCTTGGTACGCGTGACCTCCGGACCGCTCGGCGACAAATGGGAGGGCGCCTCGCGCCCCGGGCATTTCGACGGCGCCTTGACGGTAGTGGCCAAATTGCTGCACTACGGACTCCCCGGGGGCGCCGCGGCGGACGGCTCGACGGCGGCCTACCGGGCCTACTTTGGCCAGAAGGACGCGCAACAGTTGACCTTGGTGAAGCGGATGGTCACGGACTTGAATTTTCCCGTGGAGATTGTTCCGGTGCCCATCGTCCGCAGTGACGACGGCCTGGCACTCTCAAGCCGCAACCGTTTCCTCTCTGACGATCAGCGCGAGGCTGCACTGGTGTTGTCGCGGGCGTTGCGTCTCATTGAGTCCCGCGCATCGGCACACGAACCCCTGGACTTGGACTCCGCCGTCGCGCTGGTTGAATCCCAGCCGCTGGTGGAACTGGACTATTTCGACGTCGTTGACCCCGTCACGCTGGAACCCCTTGCGGAGAATTGCAAGGAGACGCCGTTCCGCGGCGAAGGACTGGCCATCGTTGCCGCGAAGGTAGGGCCGGTGCGATTGATTGACAATGCACCACTAAATTCCTAACGTTTGGATTTACTGCTGACGGGAATGTCGCGGACGTTTAGACTGTTGCTGTCTTCACCGGCATCGATCGCCGGACACCAAATCCAAACCCGAGGAATCCTCATGTCTACCGACGTCACGTCCGACGCCAACGGCGAGCCTGTTTCCGGCGCGCCCGCTACCGGTGCCGCCGGCCTTAAAGAGGCAGCGTCCCCGAAAGCGCCGGTGTCGGGAAAGATGTCACGCGAATCCGTGACGGTGATCGTCACGCTGTTGGTTGCCACCTTCGTGGTGATTCTCAACGAGACCATCATGAACGTTGCACTTCAGCGGCTCATGACCGATCTCCAAGTGGATGCGGCTACGGTGCAATGGCTGGCAACGGGCTTCATGTTGACCATGGCCGTTGTCATTCCCACCACTGGCTTCATTCTGCAGCGGATGAGCACGCGCGGGGCGTTCATGCTGGCGATGGGGCTTTTCAGTGGCGGAACACTGGTGGCCGCACTGGCTCCCGGGTTCGTGGTGCTGCTGCTTGCCCGCGTCGTCCAGGCCGGCGGAACGGCCATCATGCTGCCGCTGCTGATGACCACTATCTTGACGCTGGTGCCCTTGTCCCGCCGCGGTGCTGTCATGGGCAACGTGAGCATCGCCATTTCGGTTGCACCGGCCATGGGTCCCACAGTTTCCGGCATCATTTTGGATCACTTCTCGTGGCGCTTCATGTTTGTGTTCGTGCTGCCCGTTGCGCTGGCTGCATTCGCGATCGGCGCCAAATACCTCACCAACGTGGGGGAGCGCGGCAAGACCACTCTGGACATCGCTTCCGTGATTCTGACCGTCCCGGCTTTCGGTGGACTGGTGTACGGCTTGAGCCAGATCGGCGGCTCCAACGCCGGAGTTGTCCCGGTCATTGCGTTGGTAGTTGGTGTCCTCTGCCTTGCGTTGTTCGTCTTCCGGCAGCTGAAGCTTCAGAAGTCCGACGCTCCATTGTTGGATCTGCGGGCCTTCAATTTCCGGATGTTCACCGTATCCACGCTGCTGATGGTGGTGGCCATGATGGCATTGTTCGGCGGTGTCATCTTGCTCCCGCTTTACCTCCAGAACACCTTGCACCTGCAGCCGATGGAAACGGGTCTGGCTTTGCTGCCTGGTGGCTTGGCCATGGGGTTGCTGGGACCGGTGATCGGGCGGATCTTCGACAAGGTTGGTCCCTTGCCGCTGACCGTCTCCGGCTCTGTCCTGATGGTCCTGGCGCTCTGGCAGTTCTCGCGACTGGATGAAGGCAGCGCCCTGGGCTGGGTGATCGCCCTGCACGTGACCCTGAGCCTGGGCTTGGCGCTGATCTTTACGCCTGCCTTCACCACAGGCCTGAACCCGCTGCCCCCGCACCTCTATTCGCACGGTTCGGCAATCATCAGCACGGCCCAGCAGGTCTCCGGTGCAGCTGGTACCGCGCTGCTCGTGTCCATCTACGCTGTGGTATCCGCGTCATCCGGACTGGTAGCCGGCATGCAGGCGGCATTCCTGGCGGCGACCATCATTGCGATTGGCGCCGTGGTCCTCGGTGCGATGATGCGCAAGACCGAAGGCACTGGCGGCCACTGACGAAGCCCGGGTTGGACCGGCCGGAGCGGGCCGGGAACGTGACGGTGCCTGACGCTCTCTCACTTCCCGGCCTGTTTGATCGGTCCTTCTCTCGGATTTCAATGCTGATCGACGAACGCTCTCTCACTTGGTGGGGGAGCGTTGTTGTTTCTGTTGTGGTTTTCGTGCTGCGTGCGTGCGTGCGTGCCTGCCGGGTGGTTTGGTTGGTGTTCGACGGCGGTGCCCGGCGTGGGTGCCGGGTGGTGTGATGGGGTTCACTGGGGTCTGTTTTGGCGTGGCGGGGTTTGTTGTGGGGTGTTTGGGGGTTGTTTGGCCTGTGTTTGTGCGGGTTTTGGGTGGTGTTGGGGTGGATTTGTTCCCGGGGTGGGGCGCGTGTAAAGTTATCTGAGTCGCCGCCGCTGATGCGGGAATGTTGGTGACAGACTCCCTTCAAATTGCCGGTTTCGGTAGTGCTTTTGTGTGCTGCTGGGGTGGTGCGGGAGGCCTGGGGCTGGTTTGCTTTGTGCGGCTGGTTCGGGTAAGTTTGAAAAGTTGCTCCGGAGCGATCCTGGACCCTGTGGGGGTGTGGGTGGTGCCGGTAGTGTCTGTTGTTTGAGAACTCAATAGTG